>JANOBM010000099.1:0-1892 GCA_031411655.1 Planctomycetaceae bacterium | reverse complement strand
GGCTGGCTCGTTTGACGCGGGTGAAGGGACTGTGCCTTTTGGGGGGGGCGGCGGTTGCCTAAGGATAACCTGCAAGATTGTTGAGATTGGGTAGCCATTCCCCAAGCTTGATGGGAGACCTACGGTTAAGATTAGTTACTTGCCGGTCTTTCTTTTTTGAATCGGATCGGTTGAAGTTGCAATACTTTTCCAAGCTTTTTCTAAACTAGTCGGGCGGAGCGCATGAGGCAACGGAGACAACGTAAGCGTTCACTTCGGTTTCAGTCGCTGGAATCGCGCCGTCTGTTAGCGAGTAATGTGCTGACCAGCCTCGCAGGCCATTGGACACTGAACGAAGGTGGCGGGACAACGGCTGCGGATTTGGCCGGTAGCGATGACCCCGGCACTCTCAGTGGCGGATCGACCTGGACAACCGCTGGTAAGGTACATGGAGCATTGGCGTTTGACGGTGCCACGGGTGTTGTGACCGTCGCGCATTCGACGGCTCTGAATTTCACTTCCAAAAATGTCACCGTCTCCGCCTGGGTCAAGACAACCGCTGCGAACGGCACGGTAATCAGCAAGGGGGCGCTGAGCAGTGATCACCTTGCCCTTCAGATCGTTGCCGGTAAAGGTCGTTTCCAGTTTAACCCCGGTGGTGGACCGTACGGAGTGACCGGAACGACGACAATCAACGACGGCCGTTGGCATTTACTTGTCGGTGTCCGCACCGATAAGCAATCGTGTGCTTTGTATGTTGATGGCGTTTTGGACGGAACGTTCATTGGCACCGGGGCATTCAGCTCGGTTGATTCGACCGCGCCACTGCTTTTTGGAACGGCAGGTGCCGGAACGTACTTCAACGGTTCACTCGACGATGTTCGCTTTTATAACCGCAATCTCAACGCGAACGACGTTGCATTGCTGCATGCATTAGGAAGTCATCCTGTCTCGGTTGATGATCAATACGGCATTCTTTCCCAGGCCACGAGCATCACAGCAGCTAATGGAGTGTTGAAGAACGATGTGGCTCGCGACGCATTGGCGCTCACCGCTTCCATTCAAACCAACGCGTTGCATGGTCTTGTCACCCTCGCCAGCGACGGGTCGTTTAGCTATTTACCGGATACGGGGTTTGTCGGCATTGATAGTTTTACCTACACCATTTCGGATGGAGTCGCTGATCCTATCGGTGCCACGGTCACCCTGCGAGTGTTTAGCCAAGCGGAGTGGTCGCTCATTGGAACACGAGTTGCCACGCGTGCGATGCAAGGTGCTTCGTCGATTTCCGCATCGACGGTGAACAGCCTCATCAGCAAGATGAATGTCGATGGAAGTTTTAACGACTTGACCTATGCATCCACTACAGCTGCCGGTGCGTCGGCGTTGAATGCGCACGCGTCACGACTGACAACGCTCTCCCAGGCATACCAGTTCGTAGGTGGTCCAAAGTACCACGACGCGACGCTGATGCAACGCATCGTCGATGGCTACACCTACTTGGCCTACACGGCGCCCAATTCGTTGACCCTGCCAAACTGGTACGACACGAAGATTGGTATTCCAAACAACCTTTGGCCTGGACTGGTCAACATGCGAGTTGACCTCTCGAACACCTTAATCGACGATCTATTGCTCAAATATCTCGACCTTTCATCGGTCTGGGACCAAACCGATCTCACTGAAAAGAACGGTGGTGCAAACTTAACCGATCGTGCAAAGGCGACGATTGCTAAGTCCTTATTGCGAAACGATCCCTCGCTACTTCCAGAGGTCATCGCGAAGGTCGCGAACGACCTGAGTTCCAAGGGGTTGCAAGCGACTGGACTACAGCCGGATTCGAGTTTTTCGCAGCACACCACCTATGCTGCCGGTTCGATTTATCAAGGCGGTGTGCAAGCCGGTGATGCAAT
>JANOBM010000098.1:0-30163 GCA_031411655.1 Planctomycetaceae bacterium | reverse complement strand
GCCCATGATGATCAACATTTCCGATCATGAAGAATTCATAGAACGTGAAAGTGCATCCCATGCTGATCGCAAAGCTTGCCGAAGCGATGGCGCCGAAACGACGAAATAACAGCCACGGCAATGCCGTGATCAACAGAAAATAGATAAGAGTGTTTGCGTAGGGGGCAACCGCCTCGATTGCTGCTGGCAGCGGAAGTCCTGAGATGGCTGCATGGAAGTAGCCCACGACGATGAGCCACCAGATGAATCCATGGCTCCAGTGAACTTCGCGTCCCAGTGGAACGTTGTCGTTGCTTGTAAATCGGATCCGCCAGCCACCGCCTTCAAGCAGGTTTTGCGTGTGCATGATCCAGTGAAGACCGTCGGCGCCAACGGCTGGCAAGACCAGTTTTCGCATCCCCATTTGGTACCCCGTGGGGGAGTTCGCGTCGGTACTTGGCTCGGGACTGCCCGCAGTTCCCCTCGTGCTGTTGAGGATCCGTTGATAACGAAACCAACTGTCATTGGCTACGAAGCAAAGTGTGATTGCGATTGCCACGACAACGGTAAGCATTCGCGATCGCTTACTGGATTCAGCCCAAGACAGGAATGACATACTTGGCAACGACCGACGAAACGGTTGATAACGAGCGAGAAAGCACCTATGGACAGGTTATCAGGTAAGCGTTCGTACGTGAATTGCGTCAGCACTAACCTTTTGCCTCGATTTTTCCCCACGTATCTTTCAACGATACGACACGGTTGAAGATCGGCTTGCCGGGTTGACTGTCGGGGTCGACACTGAAATACCCCACGCGCTCGAATTGAACCCGGTCACCAACGGCAAGTTCTGTTAGGGCCGGCTCAACCCTTGCGGTGACGGTTGTCAGCGACTTCGGATGGATGAAGTCCAAGAACGTTTTTCCTTCTTCGCCGGCCTCGGGATTCTCGATCGAAAACAAGCGATCGTATAACCGCACTTCGACCGCAGCGGAGTGTGGTTCACTTACCCAGTGAATGGTTCCTTTCACTTTACGGCCTGACGAGTCTTCGCCACTTTTTGTTCCCGGGTCATAGGTGCACAGGATCTCAATGACATTGCCGTCCGCATCTTTTATGACGTCGTGGCAATCAATAATGTAGGCCGCTCGCAATCGAACCGCGCCGCCTTTTTTCAACCGGAAAAACTTGTTCGGAGCTTCTTCCCGGAAGTCCTCTTGCTCAATCCACAGTGAGCCAGTGAATGGTATTTGGCGAACGCCCGCGGTCTGGTCCTCAGGGTTGTTGCCTGCCGACACCATTTCAACCACTGGGTGGCCTGTGGAGTCTTTAGGCCAATTGGTGATCGTCAGCTTCACCGGGTCCAGTACCGCCATACGACGTACTGCGATTAGATTGAGATGTTCACGGATTGAGTTTTCCAGGCGAACGATGTCGATCGTGCTATTGAACTTTGCAATGCCGATATCCGCGCAAAAGTTGCGAATGGATTCGGGAGTATAGCCTCGTCGGCGAAGGCCGCTGATCGTTGGCATTCTTGGGTCATCCCAACCGCTGACGTGCTTTTCTTTAACCAATTGCAGCAGTTTGCGTTTGCTCATCACCATATAGGTGATATTGAGTCGGGCGAATTCAATTTGTCTTGGCCGGTGAATTGCTAAGTTGTCACAGAACCAATTGTAGAGTGGACGATGGTTTTCGAATTCGAGGGTGCAGATCGAAAAGGAGATGTTCTCAATCGAGTCACTTTGACCGTGAGCCCAGTCATACATTGGGTAAATACACCATTTGTCCCCGGTACGATGGTGATGGGAGCGCAGAATACGATAAAGAACCGGATCTCGCATGTTGAAGTTATCCGAAGCCATATCGATCTTCGCACGAAGCGTTCGACTGCCATCGGCGAACTTTCCGTCTCGCATGGCGCGGAACAATTCGAGACTCTCTTTTACCGAACGTTCGCGAAACGGGCTATTTCGTCCCGGTTCCGTCAACGTGCCCCGATACTCACGAGTCTGATCGCCCGACAGGTCGCAAACGTACGCCTTTCCGTCTTGGACGAGTTTCTCGGCCCATTGATAGAGCTGTTCAAAATAATCACTGGCATAGTACAAACCGTCCCACTGAAATCCGAGCCAACGAACGTCTTCCATGATCGAATCGACGTATTCCGTCTCTTCTTTTGCTGGATTGGTGTCGTCGAAACGCAGGTTGCAAGTTCCGTTGTACTTTTGGGCAAGCCCAAAATTGAGGCAGATGCTCTTGGCGTGACCGATATGAAGGTACCCATTTGGTTCAGGCGGAAAACGGGTGCGAACGCCGTCGAATCGACCCGCTTCTAGGTCGGCATCGATCGCCTGCTCAATGAAGTGTTTGACAGGGCGGCTGATCTCGGGATCGTTCATCTTCAATCATTGGAATAGGAGGCAAATGGTACCATCGGGGCAACCAGATAGCGTAGCGAAAAATGCTCGTCTTGCCGATTCCTTTAACTAGGCAAAATGGTCACACACCGGCAACGCCTAGAACTTCCAGCGATATTCGATTCGAGTACCGTAAATGTCCGTATCGTTGTCATTCCATCCATAGATGGTATCGAAGCGGATGATCGAACGGTGTGAAATGGCCACCTGATACCGCGTGCCCAATGCGAATTGCTCTCCGTTGATAAGCGAACGTTCGCCGTGTGGTGTGACGTAAGATGCCTCCAAAAGGAGCTGGCGGTCCAAGTCGTTTCCTATCAGATCGACGCCGATCGAGCCACCGGCAGTATCGGCGGCGCTGGAGTCGAGGGTCGGGTAGCCGTTGAGCCCATCGATTTCGAAGTTGATACCGGTGTTCCGCAAGACACCCCCAGAAACGCCAGCACGAGCGACCGATTGTGGCCGATCCCAGCCCGCAAAGAGATTAAAGTAGGGTACGACGGTAAGAGGTTCCGCCGTCACAAGACTATTTTCGACCAGCAGTAGCACTCCATCAGCGGTTCGATTCGCTTTGGGTAAATCTTGCCCCGCGTTGATGATAACGCGAACGCTGTTGCTGATCCGATCGAAGTACCGCCGCGTGAAGCTTGCCGTGGCATTGTGATAACTTCGCCCCAGGTCTTCGCGATCATTGAGATAAGCGTACCCCGTCTCAATGTAGCCATCATAGGCATCGATGAACCAAGCGGTGCCAACCGCTTGGGCTGCATGGTTGTCATTTCCAAATGCGGGACTATTGATTTGATCGAATACCGCAAAGAAGGTAGCGTCAAAGTTTGACCAGTTGAGCAAGCGACTGTGTCTGGCGGGAATCGCAACTGCAACGCCGCTGACCGCATCCTCGAGCCACACGCCGTTCTGAAAAACAAGCGGTACAAGGCCTGCTGTAATGGGTAGCTCCATACGAGACGCCGTTCCGGTTGCCCCTCCCAGCAATGCTCCGCCATCACCTTCGAAATAAGCGGTTACCGGATTCATATTGTAGAAGTCGCGATACTCAATCTCGCCATCGACCAACTCCACACGTGTGAATTGATTTGCACGATTGAGTGGACCAAAGAATGCATGGAATCTTTCAGTGGCAGTGATGCGATAGTCAAGATCAAGGTTCAGGCGACTGGCCCAATTGTCGATCCGACCGACATCATTGCGCCCTGTCGATATCGCGGTTCGATAATCGCCATAAAGATAAAGCTGTTGTTGAATAAGGTTGGTATCGCCCAACCAGTTTTCGCTCGGTGGCGTGATTCCGCTTCCATAGAACCTTCTTCCCCATTCGATCCACGGTCGCTGCGTCGGCACGGGCCGCTTGTCGTCATAAACCGTTTGTTCTGCTTCACCGTCATGAAACCATGGATCGACGGGCAGGGGCGTTTCAGAAAAGTCATCGGCGTGTGGCCATGGCAACGACGGGCAAGCGGCACGATCGATCAGCGCAGTTGATTCCCTTCCGGTTGGTGTTGGATGAGAAGCATCGAGAGCAGCATAGGAGGAGCCTGCGATCGACGGTCGCGCCGTCTCGACGAAACTGGCTTGCACCATGTCGTCGGGGCTGGATCGAATGTCTGAGCTGTGCGATTCGAAATATGATTTCTCGTTGGATGGTGCTCCAAGACTAGGCGGTAACCAAGGCGAAAAACTGGGAACCATTGGAGTTGTACGATTCATCCGATGGGTCGGTAGTCGAACCGGTAGGGCTTGCGGTGCCGGTGAGGGCAATCGCAACGGTGTGGCATGACAAACGGGGCTGTTGGGATTGGGCTGCGCATGTCCTAGCTTCGTGGGTTTTCGCGATGAAACGCCACGCGGCAGAGTGGGTTGCAATGGATCTGCCTGCGAGTTGTGAAAGGCTTGGGGCGGCGCTGGCTCGTCCGAGAGTGGGCTCTCGGTGCGTCCATTTTCTGCGTTGACGGTTGGCAGGCGACGTTCAGGCGGAGTGATGGCCAGGTTCAACGATTTCGATCCGCTTGTTTCGCCCAGGTCGGTTGCATCGGCGTTGGAATCGAGACGGGAATGGGGGACTGTTGCCGGTTGATCGATGGGTTGGGCCGAGGTGGCATCGATAAACGTGTCGCTTTTCGCCGTCTCTGACTTTTGCGTTGGAAAAGACTTGTCAGGGGCAACGAAACGCTGCATCGAAGTCACGGAAGGTAAGTCGGTGGCCGAAGATTGTGATACGGCGGTGTTGGATAACGTCACCAAGATGAATGCAATGAAAGAAATGTCGGCGCAGCATGTCCCCGACCGATGCCAGCAGCGTCGGCAAATGAGTTTCGGTAAAAAAGCATTCCAACGATTCATGGATTTATCGCAACAGGTATTTCTTGGGCATCGCGATCTGTTCGGGCCGTTCAACATTGAAAGTATGCGAGTCGGATTCAATGTCGATGATGCCTTCATTAAGGCGCCGTATCATTTCCGGTGAAGCTCCCACCAGACGCATGAAGTAGGGAGGTTCGGGACGGCTACGAAGTCGTACACTTAAACGGTATGGCCCGGGATAGCGGATCAATTCAGCAGGTACCGTATAGCTCGCCATGCGGTGGTCGAGAGGAGGAATTGAGTGAGCCTCCATTCGAATCAAGGGCGGATGATTCAGTACGCTGACAGGAACTGCACCTGGGCGAAGGAATACGAGTTGGTCGAGGCTGAAATTCAACGGTACGGGCGCTTCGCGATCGGTTCCTCGCACATTGTTGATGAGAAACTTAGTTTGAAGATTGAAAAGCTGTGAGTCGCGGTTTAATCGGTGGCTGTTTACGTCCATCGATTGGAGATCGGCGAGATCGCCATGCTGATCGAGATACCCTGATTCCCAAATGCGGACTCCCGTGGGGTCGATCAATGCCACGTTGAGCCACATTTGAGGCTGCGCTCCAAGCGACCCCGTAGGCATGTTATGGCCGTCACTGAGATTGCTCACCCGATAGGTAAACCGAAGGGCTGTAGCGGTCACCGGTTTGTGATCAAAAGTCGGCCCGTCAACTCGGGCACCCGCAGAGAGTGTGAGAGTCGCAGCGTCGCGTTTTTCCATAAGCTTGAGCAGGTTCGCGTCGATGATTTTGCGACCGTCCATTCGATCGTCGCGTGTGTCCCACGCAGGCGGGAATGCGGTACCTGGAGGTACGTTTTTCTCGAAGTCAGTGGTGCCCCAGCCCTTGCGGTATTCAAACGTCAACCATTGTCTTGGTGTGAAGCGATCTGCATCCGGATTGTGGGGGAACACGCCAGGGTGCGCGATGGAGTATCCCGGGCCCCAGAAAATGTGGTTGGAGTGCTTGCGAGGCGTTCCAAATGGTTTGTCAGCTACGACGGCGCAGTGCGCGAACTCGTATCCAGTAGCTTTGCCGGGTTCGGATCCCATGTGGCATTGTTGGCAGGTGATGCCTTTGTCGTGAGCAGGTCCTGAGCGGTACTGCGCGTGAACAATTTCAAGCCAGATGCCCGGATGGACTGCTACTTGGTGGCACGAGGCACAAAAGTCACTCTTTGAGACTGGCTCGAAGGGACCGCAATGCTGATGCATGGCTTGACCTGGTCCGATTTGATCGGCGGACAGTTTAAGCTTCAGTTGTTTTGCATTGGATATCGCGTCACGCACCCCTTCGCCGCCCGACGCTCCGTAAATGGGAGCATGGATATCACCCGGCTCGATACGTCGATCTCCATTGGTACGCCCGACCGCTTCCTTGACGCGGTGGCAGGCTACGCACGTGATACCTTCGCGAACAACCCGCGGGGCGTCGAGGATGCTTGCGGCGGGAGGCAAGCAAAGCTGAGTGGCGACAGGAGAATGGCATCGAACACAGAAAGACCCAACCGTTCCCTTCGTGAGGTCTTGCATCGCTTGTTCGAAGCGTTGAAACATCGGCGAGACGTTCGCATAGGCGTGTCCGCCCATTCGCCATTCATCGTAGTGCTTGGGATGGCACTTGGCACATGTCTGGGCCGAAGGATATTGAGCTTCGATCGCGATGTCTTCCTCCGAAGTCCGAGGCGACTTGGGAGCAGACTTGGATGGGGCCTGGCTGGATTGCGGTACACTCCCATTCTCGGATGCTCCTGCTTCAAGGCGAGGAGTTGGTTGATCGAAAAGTGAATCGTCCAGCAGGGCGCCACCGCCCAGCAAATCATCATCCTCATCCGAGTCGGAAGGAGGATCGATCGACTCGGCTTGTTTCGTGGATGGGGTTGGCGAACTTCCGATTCGTTTCGGCTTCGAAGGCTGCATCGAGGCCGCTTCCTTGTCAGCAGGTCGTGTCGGTGACGGTGTCGGAGCCGGTAAAAGCCCCTCCGCATCCGGGGCAGAAGTGAGGGCAAGGGGACTCTCTGTCGGCGTAGGCACGGCCTGCGACGTTAGCAGTGTGTGGGGCGCGTGTCGCATGCCGAGAGTCGATTGGATGGAAGCCCCTGTGCCGGTTTGACTACCGCTTGGGGGGGCCAGTAATTCAGGTGAATCAAGATTCACCCAAGAAGATGTGCAACCTGGGGGCAGGCGATCCAGTATTTCATTGGAAATAGCTGGCAGTCGGGTGGGAGTCTTGTGAAACGCCGGATGCGTCGTTTGCGCGTGAGCGACCATCGCGGCATAGGCGATGAGCGTCCAAGCGGTAAATGCGAAAGTGATGGGGCAACGCAGCACGAGACTCATTTTTTTTCCAGACGAGGCCTTTCATCGAAACGACTAGTGGATTCGCTAGAGTGAGATCGACCGTTGTAACCGTCCTCTGGCAGTGGAACCAAAACAAACCGAAGCGTGAGCACAATCGGTAAGGTCACGACGCTGAGAAAAACAAAAGCGGAAAAAAATGAACATTCGTTAAAGTCGTCACCCCGCAAGAAAATCCAGGGCGCTGCTCTTTATTCCAAGCAAGCATGGGCGTCCGGATCGTCAAAAATCTCGTAAGCTCCAATGGTGATTTCATGCTTGAACAAGTAACGAAATCGCTTCTCATCCATCCGGTGTTCAATGACTAAGGAACACTGCTTATCACGAAAAACCATTGAGTTTACCGATGCACGATTCCCATTCGTCTGATCTTGACCGTGGATTTTTTCGTTGCCCTGTTGCCGACGAAGATTCTGCGGCGATCATCCAGATCAGGCGAAATAAGATTCCCGTGAAGATGCAAGACAAGTCGATTGATGGTTTTTCGGTGCTTGTGGAGCCGCGTCATGTTCGCAAGCTTCAGGTTGGTCCGCAGTGGGTTTTAACTTCGGGTGGTGAAGTGACAGAAGTCTGGGCGCAGTGGATGTTCAATGCTCCAGACGGTCGCGTGCAATTGGGACTACGACGACTGCGAGACTTAACGCCGCTTCCCAAGGGATCGTGGGTGCCAGCATTCACATCGTATCGAAAACATACGGGCAACCCGGAACTCTTGATGGCGGCGATGGTGTTGATTGGGTTCTTAGTCCTGTCGTTGCCGGGGATTGGCGACAGCCTCGGAACTGCAGGGAAGATTCAATCAGGACTTCAAACGCTGTGCGACGTGATCAGAGAGGAATCGAGTCGGTTTTGGTGATCAAAACCAACCCGTATCGTCAAGTTTTTTCCGAATCGTGGAGTTCGCTCTGTAACCGGGTATAAGACACCATCAAGGACTCGATTCTGTCTTTCAACTGCTGTAGTTCTTTGCTTTGGACGTTCGTATTTTCGAGTAGTGGACGCATCCATTCTTGCATCAGATGGAACTGCCCTTTGATCAAGTCGATCATTATTCGAGGGACTTTGTGTTGCACTAAAACGGTCTGATCAGGCGGCGAAGCAGCTTGTTGTTGACAGATAGTTTTCAAATGGCTTGAAGTCGCTTCAAGGACGCTGCTCATTCGCTCGGTGGCACCAACGATGCCTTGCCTGAGTGAATCGACGCGCTCATCCATCCGCACCTCTGCCGAACCGTCGTGAACTACGATCGCTTTGGCAATGACTTGGCGTATCGATTCGAGTCCATCTCGCATGGACGCGAGTTGGCGAAGCACTTGACCTGCTTGATCCTCCGTACTTATCCCCGACATTCGTACATTCTCGACGAATGCATACTTGATCGCCTCCCACCGTTCCTTTTGTTGAGGCGTCATGACGCCCAGTAATTCGCGGAGTTTGAGCAGATTAGCTTCATTGTCAGTGGTCAGTGTTTGAGCATCTTGTTCATAGCTTCCAAGGACAAGTGCTTGGAGTTCGGAATCGTTCATCACAGGCACCACCTTTTCAGCCATCCGATTCATGTTGCGATAGCTTCCTTGCAATTTGAATGGGGGCTCTGTGCGATAAGCATCGGCTTGGGCAGCAGAACGGATGTAAGCGCGGTTTACTTTGAGAATGGTGTCTCGAATTCGGATCAGCTTTCGCATTACTTCAAACATCGACCTTAGCGAGTCGGCGGAGAAATTACCCTTCCACTCGATCCCTTCGAGCGAATCACGTTGGGCGGCAAGAATGAGCGAGCGGGAATCTTCTGGGCTACCGGATACCAGTGGCGCCAAGTGCTCGTTACTCGTCAGGCAGTTTTCTAAGTAGCTGAATTCAAATGCGTCGACTGCACCGCCGATAATTTCGCCCAAGTTGTACACGTCGGCGCGGTTGGAAAGCATGTCGGGAATCTGAAAGCGTTCACCGCTCTCGGTGTAGGGATTGCCGGCCATGACCACTGCGACTCGCCTTCCGCGTAGGTCGAAGGTTCGAGTTTTTCCGTTTCTCACGCCTTCTATCTTGCGTGTGGCATCGCAAAGTGAAATGAACTTCTGTAGAAGCTCTGGGTTGGTGTGCTGGATATCGTCGAGATAAAGCATGATGTTGTCGCCCATCTCGAGCGCGAGATTGAGCCGCTCGACTTCCTCGCGAGCCGCAGCGTTAGGTGCTTCAGCAGGGTCAAGGGAAGTCACTCCATGGCCGATCGCGGGGCCATTGATCTTCATGAAAACAACGCCCAGTCGATTGGCGACATATTCCATCAACGTCGTTTTTCCATAGCCAGGCGGACTGATTAGCAGTAGGAGCCCCATTCGGTCGGTACGTTTTCCTTCACCGGCGGCACCCATTTGTTTTGCCAGGTTATCGCCGATCATCGGCAGATACACTTCGTCGATCAACCGGTTTCGAACGAAGCTTGTGAGGACTTTGGGGCGAAACTCTTCAAGCCGCATATCGTGGCGGGCCGATTCGAGGACTCGATGCTTGGCTTCGCCTAAACGTATGAATCGAGGAACCACACAAGTTCGATAATGTTCCAGGCGCGAAAAGAATTCGTGAAAGTGGACTGCCATCGCCCCAGCGGCGATTCGAGGGTGTGCACCAGTCAGGCCCTCGACCCTGATAGCTGCAGATCCTCCAAGTGCATATCCATCGCCCAGCCCACCTTGCATGATGAGTAATGCCAACTCGTCACGATAACCCTCGGCAGGATCAAGCGGATTGTGAGCTTTCGTGTCCACAAATGCATCTGCCCAATTTCGCGCCAGCAAGAACGCTTCCAGTGGCCTCGAGTCGTTGTTTTTCAGTGGATCGATCACCCACGACTTACGATCGACCAAATTGAGCGAACTAGAAAACATCTCATAAAGTTGATTGGCAACCGCACTGAACGCTGGCGTCGCCGGCAAGGTGACAAGCATGTCAAAAAGATACGCAGCGATGGCATCTGGGGTCACCTGTGGGAAAATCGATTTCCAGCCGTAATCATCGTCACTGGCCAACTGCACCATTCGCTCACGAAATTCCTTTGCGGGGCGGGCGGCAGGATATGCTTTAGCGAGGCTGGCAAAACCGCTAATCCATGAGGTCATGGCGTTGCGATTTGATTTGGACACGAGACGTTGCCACCACAGGGTTGCGGCAGCGCGCACCGATGGTGGATGGCGCAACAGCCCGAGTTGACCATCGATCTTTGTCAGTGCGGATAGCAAAAGCGATGCATCATGGTCGTGAACGCCCTTCTGGTATCCGTCGGAAAACGTCCCTGCGATCTGCTTGCGAACCCAATCTCCATCGATCGAGTTTGGTCGTTCTGCGATGGGGATTGATTTCCACGTATCAAACAGCTTTGCCGCTAGATACTCACCGCGATAAACCGAGGCATTCTCACTGATCCACTCCTGTTCCCACAGGTCGCGTGCGTTAAGCAAGTCGGGATCAAGCAGCGGTTCGAAGTACTGCGTTCCAGTCAAATGCAGATTCAAATCACCATTGCGGACGACAGTGGTAAGGTCGAGAGGTTGGGTATTTACCGCAAATCGATGGCGCCCTAATCGAATCGTCTCGCCCGACCCGTCATAAAGGTCCTGGCGGTCCTTTAGCAGACGAATGACCTCTTCACGTGTCGTTTTGAGTCGACTTTGAATCTCCTCGACGCGGACCGCATCTTCGAGAGCCCGCAACTGATCAACAATGCCTCGGACCTTTTCGACCATCATGTCAGAAGCGAAATAGGCCAAAATCTCGTCTACATTTTTGAATGTCGCAGCCTTGGTATGGATGCCCTGCAGGATTCTTGCTGCTGAGGAAGCGAGTGCTTCGGCCCGACGATTACGCGCCTCAACGAGCTGCACCTTACGTGTTTCGAAGGCGTTATAGATTTCCTCTCGACGTTGTGAAAGTTGGGTGATGAATTCATCGAACTCGGCAAAGTGGCCTTCGAGTTCTTCGAGTTGGATCATCACACGAGTGAGATAGCTATCGCACTTTTCGGGCGCGTCGCAAACATCCAAGTACCCGCTTACTGTTTGTTCAAGCAGCTTGAGTTGCGAAGCGAATTCAGCCCGGCCTTCGCTGCCCATCAATTCGTTCGTGCGGGCTTTCAGACCACTCCTTACCCGATTCAACGCCGCAAAAACATTACTAATCGCGTCGATGATATCAGTGCGTTTGGTCGTGTCGTCGATCGGCAAATTGCTGACGGTTTCCGTGAGCAACTCGAGTTGACCACTCGTTTCCTCGATCGACCTTTGGAGGTCTTTCGCTTGGGAAGCGCGAGCAATTCCGCCGATTCGCTGGTTGGCGTCTTCGACTCGCAATCGATAGGGTTCCAATGCGCCCGGTGAAACCAAGAATTCAACGCACCGACGGCTAAGTCGTTCAGCGCGCTCGGCGGTCGCTTGTTCGAGGGATTGTACGAGCGCGAGATCAACGTAGCGAAGTTCACGCAGTCCGATCGCATGCCCACGTTGTTCGCGGAGCTTCGCCAATGCGACGACAAAGTGCTCGATCGATTCGAAGCGTGAACGTTCAATTTCTTTACCGAGAGCATCGATTGAATCTTTGACTTCGATGCTGCGAGATTGCGTCTCGCGGCGCAGACGAACCACTTTTTCGAATTCTTCGACCGCAGCGGAGGCGGCATTTCGGATGATTTCTAGCGGTTCGTTGAGTCGATGGGTCTCCGAATTGCCTATCCAAAAATAACTGTCGAGAACGTCGCTGCAGCGTTTGACGAGGTCGCCATAGAGACCGCTGTAGTTGTCGTCTTTATCAATGAGCGCTAGGATTTCGCTGCACTCAGACATGCCGCGGACGAGTTCTTTGTTTCCGATTTTGAAGAGTAACGAATCGGTGTTACTTTCGGGGACAAAATCGGGGCCAGTGAAGGGTGTTTGCCAAACTTGAACCGAGTGGTGTTTTTGCGGCTCGTTTTGTGCTTTGAAACAAACCATTGCTCCGTCTGGAAAAAAGGTTTGTCCGCTAGTAATCAGTGGCGTGTCCACAGTTTGGCGAATCAGGTTGTAACGAAGTTGGATATGCGTCCCTGCTGTATGATTTGCAAAGAGGTAAAGAAAATCTTCACCATTGGATGCAGGGAGCATCTTTTCGTACTGCATGTCCGCCAAGCCGTGGTCAAATCGTTTGTGCTCTCCCGTTTGTAAGTAATAACCGCCTGGGAAGATGATTCCGTGATCATCAGGAAGCAAGACGCAAGCGTGTTCAATGTCATCCAGTCGCATCGCGGTATTGAGCTTGGCATTAAAGATCAAGTAGCGAAAGCGGTTTTCCTGGTATGGCTTGATCTTGAGAAGGACAAGGTTGCCGAGCGACACGTAATGGATTTCTGCGTCATCAAGGGTTTGATCTGCATGATCGACGGGTTCTGCATAAACGCCTTCGCCAGTTTCAGTATTGTTTTCAACCTTGATTGTGAGGTCGCCACCTACGGTTTCGACAAATAGGCGGTCGTCGATTGAGATGTGAGGATGCTTCCCGTAGTGATGCTGATCGCGTGTTGTCCGTTTCCAAATAAATTGATGTTGACTGGGAGTGACGACCTCGTGTTCGCTGCGATTATCGACGTACTCAAACTTCTCGCTGGCGATGCGATACTTAAATGCCTTGATGTCGTTTGAGGTTTTTCCAACTTGGAAAACGAGGTAAAGAAAAGGGCCGCTACTGTAGAATCGGGAGAAATGTGTGTTTTTGTAGAAGCGGTAAAGGGCCGCGAAGTCGGTAGCGAAACGGGCATCGCTGAGAAGAGAAAAGATGGGCTCCGAGTGGAATTGCAGCCCATCGAGGCGATAGAGGGCAAGGACGTCATTGATGTTCGTCTCGGTCTTGAGTCCGAACTGAACGTTGTAGCCAAAGAGAAAGCGATTTCGGATCGCAACGAGATCCCTCGGGACACAGTTGTGGTCGGTAGTGACACGCTCAGTCGCTAGGAGCTTGGTCTCGATATTCCCAAAAACTGACGTGCGTTCCGCATTCAGCGACGAGAGGCGTTGACGCAACTCGATTGCACCCTCGCGCAATCGATTGCGGAGGATTTCGTAAGTGCCACCGGCAAGATCGTCTTTAGTTGTCATGGATCGGTGTCAATCATAAACGCATGCGTTTGGTATGCGATTGAAACGCCGCGCTGTTTGGGACGATCAACCATTGGCGAGCGGAGATTTGGTCTTTACGAGAGTCTTCACCTTTTGGTCAGTGATACCCGCAGTGCTGGCAAGGCCAAGCAACGACGTCAGTTGGCTCCGTACATCTTCGGTGTTGGCAAGGCCCAGCAACTTCGCTATCAACGCGGCAATGGATAGGTCCTTGATCTCGTCGGTTCCCAGTTGGAATTGATTGGCCAAGTGGATCAACTTGTCACGAAAGTAGTCTGCATTTCCATCGAAGAATGTATCTTTGATGTCGGTAGCGACACGGCTGTTGTAAACAAACCGGTCGATTGCCTTTCCGCCTTTTACAGCTGACGTGATCTGCTCGAAGAATTGTCCATCGCCACCGACAATATCGATTCGGGCGGTTCGCAGGGCTTCGCCGACAACGCTGGCTTGGCTTTCGGCAATTCCTCGCTGCGCGGTGATAGCGGCGATCTCGACGTTCTGTTCTTTTTCGAGACGCAGCTTGAATTCTTCGTGATCTTTCCCGACGCTATCGAGCTGTTTCATCGCTTCGGCTTTTTCGGTGATGCCTGTCGCCTCGCTGTGATACTTCTCCAAAGAAACCGCCGCTTCTGCCATGCCTTGCTTCTGAGCGGCTGCTGCTTTTGCCTCCGTGCCTTTTGCTTCGGCGATGGCTTTTCGCTCGAGTACCAAGGCTTCGGCAAAACCTTCTTTTTCAAGTGAGCCTGCTCTCGCTTCTTGAACCCTGGCTTGGGCAAGCCCCGATGCGGCCTGTTTTGCCGTTTCTGCCTCGGCGAGCATCTTCGTCGCGGCGGTTTCGTTTTCGGCGGCATCTCGCATCGCTTCCGACTCGACGCGCACCTTATCGGCCATCAAGACGGCAGACTCTTTATGCGCCTGCGCGGCCTTGGTTTGCTTGATCAATTCTTCTTCGGCTCGCATTTGCGCACCGGTTATCTGAACCGACTTAAGACGTTCTGCTGCTGCTTTTTCCTCAGTATCCTTGATCCGTTCTTTTTCTTCGACAACCGCGCGTTCAACGGCGACACGTTCGCGGATTACTTCTTGGATGTTTCGTTGCTCGATTTCGATCGCTTTGTTCTTTTCGACTTCGGCAACTCCCACCAGACGCAGTCGCTCGGTCGCTTCCAGGTCACGATCCCTTTGGACTCGCTCAAGTTCCACCCCATCGGTCCGCTCTTTGTTTCGCTGTGCGACAAGGATTTGGCGTTCTTTGTTCTGCTCTGCGATTCCCAGTTCTTCATCGGTTTGGATACGAACCCGTTCCGATTCGAGTCGCTGCTGTTCACGCACTTTGTCAGCGGATGCTTTTTCCCGCGACTGAATTTCGGCAATCTCACGGTGTTGTTTTTCGACGGCTTCGACACGCTGTCGTTCTAGTTCGAGGATCGTTTCCTCGGCTTCGACGTCTTGCTTCTTCAGCGTTTTTTCTTTGTCACGGGTAAACTGGTTTTCTTTTACCTTTTCCTGTGAGGTCAATTCGGTGATCTTCTTGATCCCCTCTGCGTCCAGGATGTTGTTGGGATTGAGCAGTTCGAGAGGGGTTTGTTCGAGGTAATCGATTGCCGCATCATCGAGGCGATAGCCATTGAGATCCGTACCGATGACCTTGAGGATTTCATCTTTGAATTTATCTCGTTTGTCGTAGAGGTCGACGAAGTCAAACTGCTTGCCAACGGTTTTTAGGGCTTCGCTGAATTTGGCGTCAAACAGTTCCCGGAGAGTCTCGATTTCGCTACACCGTTTAGCGCCAATGGATTGAGCGACTTCCTTGATTTCTTCCTCGGTTTTGTCAACGCGAATGAAGAATGCAACTTTGATGTCCGCGCGGATGTTGTCCTTGCAGATCAATCCTTCCGATCCTTGGCGGGCAATCTCAAAGCTCTTTAATGTCAGGTCCATGTATTCAATGTGTTGAACCAGCGGAACCATCAACAGTCCGCCGTCAGTAGCGACCTTAAGTCCACCCATTCCGGATTTTACGATCGCTTCGTCGGGACCGACCTTAATGTAAAACTTACTGATGTAAATCGCTGTTAATAAGAAGACAGCAAACACACAACCGACAGCGATCAAACCAAAGATGGTCAATTCGCCGAGTGCAAGAATCGAGGCGAGCGTCATGATGCGGTCTCTTGAGGAAGAATCGCGTTGGAGGTTGGTTCTGAAGTCACGGTGAAAATACGTTTGTTCGGGTCATAAGCGGTGATGATAGCGCGGTCACCCTTGACGAGGCGGGAGTCGCTTGTCCGTACGTTGAGTAGCAGCGGTGCGCTTCCGGTGAAGAATTTGGCTTGCCCAAATTCAGGAGTCACCTCGCCAGACGACACGACGCACGACTCACCAATGAGCGTCTCTTCGCTAAACGTTGGTCCACTTTCGAGGTAGGGAACGAGCGGGCCGGTCACAAGTTTAGTCACAAAGGATGCCAGTATCGCGTTTCTTAATGCCAAAATTGCGGATGTGGAAAACGATGGCACTTGTCCATCGGATTCGTACCAGTTCCAAAGTCCGTAGGCGATCAGCCAATTGATGATTGCAAAACACCCGAGCCAAAGAATGACCGGGATACTTCCCAAATGAAACCAACGCAGCGTTCCGGCACCGAGCCCTTGCCAGCCATCTAAGTCAGGCGAAAGCTCCGGTCCCTCAAACTCGACGGCACCGAGCAGTGACAAAACGAGGTAGCCGACAACCAATAAAACCAGGACCGAAGCCGGCCAAACAGGCCCGATGAATAGAGAATCAATGGCGGCTTCGATGGCATTCCACATCTTGAATCGGTCCAATATCGAATCGTTTCAGGGAACGGGCGTTCCCGACCACAGCAGAATAACCACTGCGTCATTGGATTTCCGAATTCCAAGTAAGGTGGTTGGCACAGAACTGCAAACGAATGGGCGCGCCGGATTTACCAAATTCGATGATCGGTGATGTGGCCGGCCGATTGCGATTGAGGGAAAGGCAAGCGGACGCATTGAGTATGAGAAGAAAATGGCCGGATTTTGGCTTGAGGAGATGCGAGTTGAATTGTCAGAAAAGTAGAGGCGGAGCGGTTTTAGTCCGTCTTTTACGGGTAGAAGGCAGCAATGCGTTGGTTAGATTGCGTTGCAGTGTCCGATTCAGGGTGACGTCCGCGACGGATATTCGAACTTTGCGACATGTTCCTTCCTAAACACGCTAAAGAAATAGGGCGGATTTCTTCGACACTATCTTCCGGAAGGACACATGTTTCTTGCAATGCAGTTCCATGGACGCTACCGGCGTACTTGGAAATGGTGGAATGCAAGAATCAGGTGAAATTTCATGTTGGGGGGATTTCTGGGAACCGCTACGTCGGCTGGTCATGCACTCCGTGCAATGGGCAGCCGCTGTCAGCAATCGGTACAGCACGACGCTACCGTTCTTGACTTTGCAAGGGATTGCAAGGCAGACCGCGTGGGACGGTGCTTGACTGACTCGCGGATCTTCTCCCACCGGCGACACACCCATGTGGCCGGAACTTCGTTTCGCATCGGCAACCAAGTTGATTTGACTGGCGATTCATGGTCTCGAGATTCAATCCGACTATCGAACCTACCACCGCGTCCATCGCGGAGGTTTCACCTGTCAATGAAATGAAGAAGCCGTTTACCTATTTTATTCATCGCGAGGATTCCGAACCGGTTTGCGTTGCACCACGCTACCGGCTGGCCCCGACCCAGCAGTTGCCACCGTCCGCGTCTATGACGACTTGTCCCACCGAGTCTTCAATGGATCGTTTGTTCAGGAGCGGCTCAAAGTATTTGCATCGATTCAGTGCCACCGTTGTTGCAGTTCATTGCGACTTCGCGAGCCAATCGGCGTACACTTCTTTGAGGGACACAAGAAAGTGGCGACAATCAGGGGGCCGACAAACCGATGGGTTCCGACGCACCATCGGTTATGAGAAGAATCAACGAGGCGTTAGGGAGCACCTGATATGAAGGTCTTCACAACTGGACAGGTCGCCAAGATCTGTAAAGTTGCCCCGCGAACCGTTAGCAAATGGTTTGATTCGGGGCGGTTAAAAGGTTATCGCATTCCGGGATCGCAAGATCGCCGGATCCCGCGCGACTATCTCATTAAGTTTCTCAAAGAACATGGTATGCCTTTAGGCGACCTGGAAGACGAAGCGATGGCCAAGTGCCTGATCGTCGCCCAGGACCAGATTCTCATTGAGAACCTGAAGCGAGAATTGCCGCCCGAGCGATCGTTCAAGGTGGCTGTCGCCGCGAGCGGTTTCGAAGCTGGTATTCAAGCTGAAAGTTTCAATCCAGACTGCATCATCGTCGACTTCTCCATTGGGAAAATCGAGTCGGTGCAAATCTGCCAAAACCTTCGCAAAAACGTCGATTTTGCTGAGATCATCCTCATTGCCCTGTTGCCTGATGACGGCCAGCCAATGAGCTTCGATCGTTCAGCGATCAACGAAACGTTCAAGAAGCCGTTCGATGCGCATCTGCTTGCAGAACGCTTGCGAACGCTGATTGGCGTCAAGAAGGAACTCGTCTAGCCTTCATTGGCTTGACGGTTCCCAAAACGCGAACAAACGCTAAAACGTCACGTGCGGCTCCGGCCCTACGTGGCGTTTTTTCGTTTTGCCGTGATGTCATCCAGCTGTTGATCGTTCCCCTGGCCTGTGTGGTTTACTTTGTCTACTCACTTCGATTCGTCTGGTAACGCAAGGATGGTCGACGTGTCGGCCAAGCCGATTACGATTCGCATGGCCACTGCGTCGGGGCGAATTGTCATGCTTCCAGCAACGGCGGAAATGATACGACAGGGGCGGGCTTCGAAAGGCGACGTTCTCGGGGTGGCGACCATTGCAGCGATCAGTGCAGTAAAGTTGACTCCGACTTTGGTCCCGCTTTGTCACGCTATCCCAATCGATGCGGTAGATGTTCGCTTCTCATTCTTGGACGAGATCGCGAGTGAGTGTGAGGTGCTGGAGTGTCAGGTGGATGTACGGTCGACGGGCCGCACCGGCGTCGAAATCGAAGCCCTTGCTGGGGTGATGAATGCCTGCTTAACCGTCTACGACATGTGCAAGTCCGTGGACAGGGGAATGAGGATCGAAGCGGTGCGCCTGCGAAGCAAAGATGGCGGTCAAAGTGGACGCTTCGCTGGCGATCCGTAATGTGCTGCGGAGCGATTTGCCGAGGTTCTCGACGATTTGAATCGATTTGCGAGTTATCACCGTCCCGTGGGGCCGGTTCTTCTACCAACGCTGTGTCCAGGACCATCACTTAGAACCTATGCGAAAACCGAAGAGACCCGCGGCTAGCGCCAAAGCGGCTAATGGTTCTCGGATAGGTTCTTAGTACCCAATTGTCTGAAATCTCCAGGTTACGGAAATGGAATCCAGATCGCTCGCCGCGCCACCTTTTGACACTGGAAATTCGCCACCCGTCTCGAAACAGCCGGTCCTCTCGAAACAGGCGGTCCTCTCGAAACAGCCGGACTTGCGGCGAGGGATTCAATCCGACGGTATTGTCCCTCAGCCGAGTAGAGGTGATGTTGGTGCTCCTCTGAGTTCCAGGGCTTCCGCAGTACACGCCATTTATGAGCCGATAGCGTCACCGTTGGTCGCCGTTGAGCGACGTCTCCAAGGGGAATTGCAATCGAGATATGAATCGATTTCGCCGCTGCTTCGCCACGGTATTCAATTAGGCGGCAAACGCCTCCGACCCGCTCTCCTACTTTTGTCGGCAATCGCGGTCGGCAAGAAAGGAATCAACTCAAAGCATGAGATCCTAGGTGCGGTTCTCGAGATGGTGCATACCGCGACATTGATCCACGACGATGTTTTGGATGAAGCGTCGACGCGGCGGCATGTCGCGACTATCAACGCGGGTTGGGGAGACCATGCGAGCATCTTGCTTGGTGACTATTTATTTTCTCAAGCATTTCGTCTATCAGCTTCCACTGGCTCGACGTTGGCGTGCGAATGGATCGGAGAAGCGTCGCGTCGGGTCTGTGAGGGCGAGCTCCGTCAGGTTTTAGCCAGAAACTATGCCGACCTCGACGAGGCGTCCTACATTGAAATGATTCGAGGAAAGACGGCCGAATTGTTTAGCGTTGCTTGTCGCTTGGGTGCGCAGTTTGCCGGAGCCAGTGACTCTCAGGCGGAGGCGCTCGCGATCTACGGGGATTCGCTTGGAATCGCGTTTCAAATCGCCGACGACTATCTCGATGTGTGGGGCGATGAGTCGACGGTGGGCAAAACCCTTGGAACGGACCTCTGCCAAGGCAAATGGACGCTTCCCGTATTGAGGCTTCTTGAGACCGCTGGACCTAGGGGCTCGCTCCGGCTGAAAGCTATCCTACAAGGCGACCCAAGCACTCGGTACGAGCAACTTGCGCCGCTACTCGATTCGAGCGATTCGAAGGAGTACACAAGGCAGGTTGCCATCGATTACCGTAACCGAGCGTTAGCATCGATTGAATCACTTGATGAGTCGGCCGCGAAACATTCGCTGCTCGACTTGGCTTCTTTTGCCATCGACCGGACCTTTTGAACACAGCAGCCGATAGGCAATGGCGGACGGTGGCTATCGGGAGAATAGTTTCGCCGCGTCTTCGCAAAGTCGGGTTGCTTCTTTCGCGTCGGACGCCTCGGCGATCAACCTAACGATTGGTTCGGTGTTACTGCCTCGAACGAGGAGCCATCGATCGGGCCACGCAAGACGCAAGCCATCAGAGAAATCAGCGCTTGCATCAGGAAAGTGTGCGGCGATTTTCTTCAGCAAAGTTGGTAATTGCGATGAATCGACCGTTGCTTTCGACTTTTGAATTGCGAGTTTGGGAAGTGCATCCACGAGGTCGCCAAGCGACCGATTCGTCTCCGTCATCAGCGCGAGTACTTGGGCCATACCAACGAAGCTATCCCGGACATATCCAACTCGTGGGTCGATTGGCCCTCCATTGCCTTCCCCTCCGTAGGCCGCATTTTTGGCAATCATCATGTCAGCGACGTTTGCTTCGCCGACAGCGCTTCGATAAGCGGTTACTCCTGCGGAAGCGGCAAGCCGTTCACTCATTCCGCTTGTTGCACCATTGATGACGATGGGGCCTGTGGTGGAGCTGTGAGACAAGGCTCTTTGGACGCATAAAGCGAGTGTGTATTCCTCGCCGACGTAACGCCCATTCTCGTCGATCAAAGCGAGTCGATCGGCATCGGGGTCTTGGCAGAATCCGACCACGCAGCCTTCGGTGGCAACCCGACGAGCGATGCCTTGTAGGTTTTCGGCGGTGGGTTCCGGCACATGGTCGAAGTTTCCGTCAGGTTCGGGGCCAACGAGTGTAACTTGACATCCGAGCCGTTCGAGAAGCCTTGCCCCCAATGCGGCTCCGGACCCGTGGTTGCTATCCAAAAGTACCCGATACTGCCTCGCTCGAATGGCCGCAGCGTCGACGGTATCGAGGACGGCGCGAAGATGTGGGGCATGAGGATCGGCCACCGTGCTTGCTTTTCCGATCGCATCAAAGGATCGCCAGCTCGATTCCCCGCGTTCGTAGGCTTGACGAATTGCCAAGCCGGCCTCGGCGCCGATGACGCGGCCGGTAGGACCGAATAATTTCATGCCGTTGTACGGGGGTGGATTGTGGCTTGCCGTAATCTGAATCGCACCGTCAGCGGATTGATCACGAACCAGAACACCGATGGTTGGCGTTGATGCAACATCGGCGATCAAAACGTCACAGCCGCTTGCTTCAAGGCTTGCCACGACAATCCGCTGAAGCAATACGCCCGTTCCTCGTCCGTCTCGTCCGACAATGACCCGGGGCTTCTCAAAGTGGGCACTTTTGGCCGTTTGGAGCTGGCGGGCAAAGGCGGTGACATACCTGGCCGCAACGTCGGGTGTAAGGGAGGACCCGACGACACCGCGCAGGCCGCTGACGCTGATGATGAGATGATCCACGGAAAGGCCGCTCCATAATCAAACAGGGAACTTCGTCGCATGGTCGGTAGCGACGCTTTAGGCCACAAAATAGAATCGCTGTCTGCAGCGGCAACAAGCCGAGTTCACGATTGAGAATCCATTGACCCCTATTCAGCAAAGACAAGCTATGTCTGTAGACGCATCAACGATCATTGAAAATGCCCTCGCGAAGGTCGAAATGGCACATGCCGATGGCCTGGTGAGTCTTTCGGCTGTCGGAAATATACGGTGCTGGTTGCTTGAATCCCGGTATCGTGAATATCGCGACGACGTTCTTGCCCACATCGACGGGGGCCGCTGGCAGAAACTAGATGACGTTTTCTGGACGATCATCCCCTTCGGAACGGGAGGTCGACGAGGTCGGATGTACCCGATCGGGTCAAACGCAATCAATGATCGGACCATTGGGGAAAGCGCTCAGGGTTTGGCGGACTACGTGGTCGCCACGTTGGGAACGCGATCCGAAGATGGGCAAGCTGTTCCCTCTCAGGCTGAGCTTTCTTGCGCGATCGCCTACGACACTCGGCACAAATCTCGGCACTTCGCCGAGCTTTGCGCCGGAATCATGGTGGCCGCCGGATTTAAGGTTTACTTGCTCGATGACTACCGAGCAACGCCGCAGTTGTCGTTTGCCGTTCGTTACAAGCGATGCAGTTGTGGAATCATGGTGACTGCTAGCCACAATCCTCCCAGCGATAATGCGGTTAAGGTGTATTGGTCCAGTGGTGCTCAGGTGCTTCCTCCGCACGACGAAGGAATCATTTCACGCGTATTGAGCTGCCAAGAGATCAAGTGTGTGCCATTCGCTGAAGCCCTTGCGTCTGGCAAGGTGGAGATTGTCACGCAGGAGGTCGATGCTGCTTATTTCGCTGCTGTCCATGAGTGTCGTTTGGAGGGTCCGCGTGCCATAAAAATTCTTTACACTCCACTCCACGGCGTCGGTCGGGCTGCAGTTGTCCCTGTGCTCGAACAAGACGGGTTCCGTGATCTTGAAATTTATGGCCCGCATGCCGAGCCGAGTCCCGATTTTCCAAACGTTCCTGGCCACGTTTCCAATCCCGAGAACGCTGCGATCTTTGACGAGCCCATTCGATATGCGCAAGCCCACGGCCACCAACTGATCCTTGCGACAGACCCCGATGCGGATCGTCTCGGTTGCGCTGCACCGATGACGCTTGACCCCGCTGGCCCATGGCGGACGTTTACCGGAAACCAATTGGGTGTATTGCTTACCGACTTCGTACTCAGTCGTCGCAAAGCCGAAGGGACGCTCACCCCTGAACACTATATCGTCAAGACGCTTGTAACGACCGAAATGATCCGGCTTGTCGCGCAGAATTACGGTGTGCGATGCGAAGGCGACTTGCTGGTTGGTTTTAAATACATCGCTGAAACCACCGATCGCTTGGGGCCAGACCATTTCGTCTTTGGCACCGAGGAATCCCATGGGTACGTTGTCGGACAATACGCGCGAGACAAGGATGGCGCTGTTGCCTGCATGCTCATGAGCGAATTGGCGGCGGCGGTACTGGCTACCGGTAAGTCATTGCATGAGCATCTGTGCGAGTTGTATCGCAAGTATGGATACCACCATGAAACGGTCATCAATCTGGCGATGGAAGGGAGTGAAGGGATGGCTGCCATGCAGCGGTTGATGGCGGCGTTTCGATCCAATCCACTTCGATCTCTTGCCGGGATCCCTGTCGCCAAGCAGCGTGATTATGAAGACCTAACGGTTCGCAATATGCAAGCGACCGACCCACTTAGTGCGTCCGCAGTCGGACCACTCGTTGGACCAAAGGGAAACCTGATCATTATGGATCTGGTTGAACAGGGGAATTACGTCGCCGTACGCCCTTCGGGCACGGAGCCGAAGATCAAGCTTTACGTGTTCACGCGGCTAGCGCCTGCCGAATCACGCGATATCGAAGCGGCAAGTGCTGTGCTTGCAAAGCGAATCGAATCGCTTGAAAAAGATATTCGAGCTTTCGCGAAGGAGAACGCCTCTTCGAAGTGATGAGGCGAATCGTCGATCACTGGGCGAACTGCATTCGAGGATCATCAAGACCCAGCCGCTTCATTTTCTTGTAGAGAGTGGTGCGGTTGATGCCTAGCTTGTCGGCGGTCGCAGCTCGATTCCAGTGATGATCACGGAGCGTTTGTAGGATGATTTGCCTTTCTGGTGCTTCCATCGCATCGCGCAAGTGTTTTTTTGCCGCGATCACGTCGGCATTTTTTCCTGCGAGCGAATCGCCTGTCTGATGTGCGATTGCCGGCGTAAAGCGATTGTGGGTGATCGGGTCCAGATTCTCGCACACTTCGGACGGGAGGTCTTCGACTGTTAGCGTCGAGCCGCTCGCCAGAAGCACTGCTCGTTCGACGACGTTTTCAAGTTGTCGAATGTTTCCAGGCCAAGAGTAACGTTCGAGCATGGCCATGGCGGTTCGATCAAAGCCCTGCGTTTGTTTACCACCGGCGGCAACGATTTCACGCAAAAAGTGATCTACCAGTAGTGGCACATCGCTGGGGCGTTCTCGGAGGGGTGGAAGCGAAATGCCGACGACATTGATTCGGTAATACAAATCTTGTCGGAACCGGCCAGCAGCGACTTGTGCCGTCAAGTTTTCATTGGTTGCGAGTATCACCCGCGTGTCGACGCTGCGAGTTTGCGTTCCGCCAAGCGGTTCGAATTTAAATTCTTGTAAGACACGGAGCAGTTTGACCTGCATCGCAGGCGACGCCGTGCCGATTTCATCGAGAAACAGTGTGCCTCCATCCGAAAGATCAAACTTACCAAGCCGATCTCCGACCGCGCCCGTGTAGGCACCGGCGACATGCCCAAACAGCTCGCTCTCAAGCAACGAATCCGGTAATGCTCCACATGCCACTTCAACAAACGGCCCGCCGCGACGACTACTTCGATTATGAATAGCGCGAGCGATCATTGACTTGCCCGTTCCATTTTCGCCTGTGATCAGCACGGAGGCCCTGGCATCGGCGATGCTATCGATGATGTCGAATATCTTCATCATCCGGTAGTCATGACTGATGATATTCTCTAGGCCAAAGCGACTGTCCAATTGATGTCGGAGGCGAGTGTTCTCTTCCGTGACTTGTCGGTGTGTAACGGCTCGTTCAATGGCTAACGCGAGTTCTTCGTCGATCAACGGTTTTGTCAATAAATCGAATGCACCCGCTCGCACGGCTTCGATAGCGGTGCTTGGCGTAGCGTAGCCGGTGACGACGAGAATGCTCGTTTCAGGATGATGCTTGCGTGTAAAAGCGATCAGATCGAATCCGTCCTCACTTCCTAAACGAAGGTCGGTGATCAAGATGTCATACTGGCGATGCTGCAGTCGGCGTCGCGCGGTGCCAAGGGATTCTGCCGTGTCGACGCGGTGAGATTGTTCGGCCAACCACCCAGCCATCGATTCGGCTAGGTGTTGGTCGTCGTCTACCAACAAAATCGATTTGCCAATGGTCATGAAGTGAGCCGCGGATGGGCATAGGTTTTGAAAACGCGACGGCATCTGGGCAGTGCGAAATGACTTTGCCCACGACTCGTCCCCAGTTATCTAGGTCATGAATCTTGGTCCGGCAAATCCGTGCCCCTAAAATTTGCTCCTTACGGGAGTTGCCTTGGATTGCATGACAAATAGTGTGCGTTGGTGCACGTCTAGTATGTTTGGCGGAAAATTTGGGTCCCGAAAGTATTTAGGACTGGTATTTCTTGTCCTATTACGCATAATCCCATCTCTTAAACATCACTTCAGTCATGAAACTGATTTTGTGGATCACCGCAAACGACTTGCGTACTGCTGTAAAAGGCGATCCATGGGTGGGCCGGCTAACACGACGAATGGGTCGTTGGCTGGTTTTGTACGGAAGTGTAACTTTGGACTGCAAACGACAAATTCGCCTTCTGGTTGTAGACGACCATGAGGTAGTTCGCGATGGTTTGGCCGATCTGCTTACCGATTCGAAAACGCAAGTAGTGGGCAAGGCTGGGACGGCGGACGATGCCATTCAAATGGCGCTCTCTTTATCCCCAAGTGTCGTTTTGATGGACGTCCGCATGGACGACTTCGACGGCTTGTGGGCTCTTGAGCAACTGAAGCAAGCGGTACCGCATTTGCCCGTGGTGCTGTTTAGCAGCTATGACAATCCTACTTACGTTGCCCGTGCAATCGCACTGGGCGCGTCGGATTACCTTTTGAAGAGTGCGAGCCGAGCCGAGATTCTTCAAACCCTAACGTCCGCAATCGAGGGCGGAGCGGCGCCAGCAGAAAGTCTGCTCAGTCGCGTCCGGAAGACGATGGAAGCGGACAAGAAGTCTCCAGTCGAACTGGGCGAGTACATGCTGACGACACGCGAGGTCCAAGTGCTTCGGCACGTCGGGCTGGGGTTGAGCAACAAGGAAATTGCAAAGTCATTGTCGATCAGCGTCGAAACGGTCAAGGAGCATGTTCAAAACATTCTTCGAAAGACCAAGGCCGCTGATCGAACCGACGCTGCCGTGAAAGCGATTCGTTGGGGAGTCGTTTGCTAATCGGGTCGGGCTCATCGATTCCCATCGTTGGCTCCCGAAATAACCCAGTCCAGGGTGCCGGTGGCGACCATGGTATCGCAGTCTCGATCGTCGATGATCGTGGTCCCGGCACCTTTGGTGATGAGGAATGATTTTCCGTTCTTCCGATTTTGCCCAGCCCGGTTGTTGGTCAAGTTGGCGATTCGTGTCGATCGCGAAGTGCTGCTACCCCATTCGTTGACCAACGCGTTAAGAGCGGTATCGTTGTCGTCGAATAGCGTTCGTCCGCCGATCAAAATATTCTCGCCGGCATTGCCATCGAGTTGATCACTGCCCATGCCGCCAATCAGAATGTCTCGGCCGTTACCGCCAATGAGAATGTCATCGCCGTTGCCTCCGATAAGCACGTCGTTACCGTCGCCGCCGTCGAGCAAGTCGTTACCGAAGCGACCGAATATCAGGTCGTTTCCACCGAGTCCAATGATGACATTGTCGTTTCGATTTCCACGTAGCTTGTCTGAATACGGCGTTCCGGTCAGGCGATTGATTTGTCCGGCGAGTTGCAGCGTCCCTCCTGCAAAGGTCGTTTGACGTTGAGTCGATGAGAGGTCAAAGCTGACTGCCTGGATTGCCTGGTGGAAGCTGACCTGATTGTCCCCGTGGTTATCGGATAACAGGAGCTTTCCACCTGTCGGCGAAATGTCGTAGAAGTCCTCGCCCCGTTGGCCCGTTAGCAACACTGACCGACCCGTTTGCTGCCCTTTCACCACAAGGACATCATCGCCTTCTTGCGAAGCAAGTGATACATCATTGACCCCGCCGAGGACGACGAATGTGCCTGGCGTTATTAAAACATTGCTGTCGAGTTGAAGCCAATCTGCAGCATCGCTGCCGTTGTACCAAAAGCGATCATTGGAAGAAGGCTGGCCTTCATAGAACACGCCGCCCGGCAACCGAACCATTTCGCCAAATCCATCGTCTACCGTGAGGATGTCAGAATTCTGGTTAAATGCGGTGAAGCGAACTGCATTCGCTTTGTCCTGATCGGTCTGGAATAGAATCTGTCCATTGCGATTGTGAATCACTTCGACGTGACTCAAACGATTGCGTACCGAGATGTCCTGGATTCCCGCAGGTAGCACTTTGGACGCGAATCCGCCGCCTTTCTGTTGCATGGCCACGGTTGCAGATCCTGCCGGTTTGGGCTTAAGGAAATTCGCAAACACGTAGTCGGCGACTTGATTGCCTTGTTGCTGACCGACGACGTTATCGAAGTTCCAGTGGATACCTAAATAAATGCGACTCACACCGTTTTCCATCGCAGCGTCGGAAAAGCGGTTGTAGCTTCGGCTGACGCCTGGTAACTCATCTGAAGTGAGTGTGAAATTCAGTGCATCACTACCGTAAAAATTCGCGAGCGTCTTGAACGTAGCCGCTCCGAACGTAGCGTGGCCAGAGGTATAGGCCGGGAAGGGTGGTGTAAAGTCGGGCTTTACGCCTCCTCCGGGCGCTCCTAGCGGTATCCAGTCCGATTCGCCTTGGGTTGCTGGATTCCCATCCAGTTCGGCTTCTCGAATGGCGGTAATGGGACGCGCGAAATCGTATTCGTACTTCGTGTTCCAAGCCACAATGCCAGAGTCGGCCATTGCGAGATTTACCATGGCGAACAGTCTCGCATTTTCTACGAGGCTATTGCCCTTGAGTTCGGCGATCTGCTGGACGTTCTGATTATAGAGCACCATGGGCGGACCCATCGCGGCGCGGTCATACGCCCAGAAGTATCCGATCTCGGTTTGTTCCGAGGTTCGCGTGCTACTGTCCTTAGCACCCAGTGATTTCACTTCATTGAAGGCACTCGCGTATTCGATACTTGTTAGTGCGGGAGGCGGCAGAGCTTGGAAATCGTCTGCGTCCTTGATCGCGAATGGGCTTACGTCGCCCCAATTGGCACCGAGTGGAGTTTGATTCGGGTTGAGCGGATCCGGTCGCCAACGACCGACCTCACTCGATGGAACGTAGTCGGAAGGTGCCAACGATCCATCATCGATACGGAGCGCCAAAATCTCTGCTGCCACGGTCCGTCCGATTTGGATGCCATCGGATTCGGACTTTCCGTCAGGAATGCCCAGCATCGATTGATACCATAGGTCATCCAGTCTCGTTTTTTGGTCCGGGTAGATGCCCACCAACACGTCGTGTGCCGCGGTCGCTACTGCCGCTTCTTTTGATGCGTTTGCAGGTGCGCTTCGCTGGGTGAGGTAGCTCGTAAAGCTCTGGTCGATGGCATTGACCGCATCGAACACAGCGAGTTGGACCATCCCCATGTTACGGGACACCCAAGTCGGGCCGGGCAGCGTGGAGTCGCTTCGCACCGTATCGATCAAGTGATCGTTCCATTGGATCACCATGTCTGCTGTCATCAGGTCTCGCCTCTCCAGCGACTCGGCAACGAGACGACGTGATCGAAATGACTTGCTCATCGATGAATTTGACAAGCGACGGGAGGGGACCATCGTCAGCCCTTCTGAACGTAAAGTGGTGTGGTGATGAGTAGTGGCGATCCAATGACGCCGTTGTTTCGAAAGCCTCAGTTTACTTACCCCCATGCCAACTTGCGAATTACTTGGCACCTCGCCGTTACCAAAAACGGGGGCGAGTCTCCGCTTTCGACTTGGACCGTTTTCAGGGAGCAAGCGAAGCCAACTGCACGGCCTCGGAAACAGGTAGTTTCTGATTGACTGTCATGGGGAGCAGTCCCCGTACCATCCGGAGCAAATTGGAGCCCCATTGCGATCGCCACTCGCTGAAATCACTGCGTGTCGCGACGACTATGACGTGCGTAGCGGTTCTAGGTTTTATTCATCCGCGTCCGTTTCAACCGCGGAGGCAAGGACAGGCTTCAAAAATACTCAAGCCGTGTAGCACCGCTCAGTTAAACGCGGGAAAAGTCAACGTCTTGAGGTGCAGCGTCGCCGCTCATGGTTGCAGTTTTACAACATGACAAAATCGCTCACTCGACGCGTTGAGACGAATGATGCTCTGAGCGAATCCTTGAATTATCAACGACGTCCTTTGCATCGGACGATGGCTCCGTGTTCGTTATCGGGTCCGTGTTCGTTATCGGGTGCGTATTCGTCATCGGCTCACCACCGATGGTTGGAGTCGGCGACTCGAAACCAAATACGAAGAAGCCCGCTGCAACCAGCAACACAAATGCCACAAGGTGATTCCAAGCCAACGGTTCTCCCATGTAAGTCACCACGAAGATGCTGAAAACGACCAGCGTCACGATCATCTGGATCACTTTGAGTTGAGTCGTAGTGAATTGGCCGTGACCGTATCGATTCGCGGGGACTTGGAAGCAATATTCGAAAAAAGCGATGCCCCAGCTGATGAAGATCACCGATAAAAGTGGCGTTTCCTTAAACTTGAGGTGACCATACCAGGCAATCACCATAAAGACATTCGAGACGATCAACAGCAAGACCGTAAGCATTCACACTACCGGATGGAGATATTGATCGGACTGTTGCCGAGCTCGACGACGGCTTCGGAAAATGCAGGCGGACCTGTTAACCCACGCGTGCCACCTGAGTAACCGTAACGCTCTGTCGGAATACCCAGCGCATTCTTGTCGAGTGTCCCGTTACCGTTTTCATCATGAAAGGCGGCGATGGCAATCCACTCAATCACGCGAGGGATTTGCAATTTTCCTTCACAGAGTCCGCCAGTGATTTTCCAATTGTCCGTATCCAAAGCTTTGGTGGAATCATTGAAACCGTCTGGGCGTGAATAGATAGCGATCTTCATTACCCCGTTGTCGGTCGCGGCACCAATGATCTGTACCGTGATGGTACGATCCGCTGAGAGGGCGGCCACATCGGCGACCTGAGAAGGCAGCATGTTATTCTCCGCTAGATGGTCTTTTCCATCGGCGGAAGGTGTCGTATCAAAACGGGTTGGAAACCGCGGAGGCGAGAATCGGGTTTGTTGGTATGCGAGCAGCCCGCAACCGATTAAGCAGATCAACGCGGTAAGGCCGACCAGTAGATTCCCCTGATTGTCTTTCCAGGGACTCGGATCGAGCGACACCAACTCGCCATGATGCTTTCGCGGCGGTCTTGCGTACGGGTCTTTCGTTCGTGTCGAATCTTGAGAAGTCGTGTTCTCCATCGACTCTTGGTTCCGAAAAAATGAAGGAAGGGATCGTTGTGAATGGACCATCCGCAAATGAAATAGCCATACGCATAACAGATCCAAACGGGAATTTTGACTGGCGGGATTCGCAAAATTTTATGTGGGGCAACTATCGCACAAATCCTACCCATGGCTTTGGCGGGATTACGGGCAAAGTTAAACTC
>JANOBM010000097.1:0-4608 GCA_031411655.1 Planctomycetaceae bacterium | reverse complement strand
CAGGACTTGGTAAGCAACACCTGGCGCTCTCGCAACGATTTGTAATTTTGCACTGGGCGGCCCAAAGAATTCGTAACTTCCGTCCGCAGCAGTGGCTAGCTCGCTAAGGCCGTTGATGCCGTCGCCACTGATGTACAAACTCGCTTCGGAGATCGGTTTCCCGGTGGCAGCACTGCGAACGACCCCATGAACACGTGCGTTGCCTGCGACAAGATTGATGCCTGTCAGATTGGTTCCAATGCCAATCGACAGGCCAGTTTTGGGGCTAAACGCCTTGCCTTGGAAGATCGTTTGAACTGAATACGTTCCTGTGGCCAAAACATCAAACCGATACGCTCCGGTGTCGTCAGTAAAGCTGCTTACGATCGGAATCGCGCCCGAGAAAAGTGTCACAGGAGCCTTCGCGATTGGACTAGTTCCATTGCTGTCGGTCACCGATCCACGAATCGATCCGACGACGGGTAGCACAAAACTGAGAATGCCCGAAGGTGCCGCTGAGCTAAGGGTGATGTTCTTGCTGGCAACGCCCGCCGAGGCCTCACTTCCCACGGTAACCAAGTAATCGCCATAGTCGAGCTTAGTGATTTCATACTTGCCGTTCGCATCTGTCACACCCGAGCCCGCCATTTCTCCGTTCCTCCATGCGGTCACGTAGATTCCCGGAAGGTTCGTGCTGTTCGAAGTCCGAGTGATTGCCCCTGAGAGAGTTCCTGCAGCTTGTATCGTGATTGGTGCTAAGTTCGTCGTCTTGCCAGAAACGACCGTCGCACTGATCGTTGTTTCGAGGAAGTCAGACAATGCTGCACGAATGGTATAGCTACCAGCTGGAAGATCGGTGAAGGAGTAGGTTCCATCGGTTGCTGCTTGGGCTATGTTGACAACGCGTGATCCTTGTTCCGCGAACAACAAGATGCTATCAGCGGGTTGGCCGTTGGTTCGTTTTACAACACCCGTTAGACCACCACCCGCGGCGAGTGTGAAATGATTTGCATTCGATGTTGCACCTGCCGTAATGGCTAGATTGGCCAGCGTCGTCGTCGCAAATCCTGCTGCCGATGCTTGAATGGAGTAGCTACCAGCAGGTAGACCGGCGATGGAATAATCGCCTGTCGCTGAAGTGACAACGGCATCGCCAAAAGGTATGCCGGTTGGTCCAAACGCTACCACGAAGGCGCCAGCCACTGGCAATGATCCCGCTTTGAGAACCTTTCCTGCGATGGTGCCCGCTAATGGCAGCGCCAGGTTGATGTGACGCACCTCTTGACCAGCCGCGACGTTCACTCCAGCCACCACGACGGCTGCGAATTGATCGCTACCAGCTTTTATGTCATAAGTACCAGCAGGCAGTCCCGCCAAAGTGAACGTACCGTCATCCAGAGTTCGCGTCACGAACGATTCAAAGTTGGGTCCGCTCGCTGTGACCAGAACGTCACGTAGCGGTGCTCCACTGGTTCCCATCACCACGCCTCCATGGATCGAACCTGCCATCTTTGCGATCAAATTGAGTCCAGTTACATCACTGCCGGTCACGACGGCTTTAACTGGAGTTGCCAACGTGTACTGATCGACACTCACGTCATACTCATCGGGAACAACGTTTGGAAAGACGAAGGATCCATCCGTAAGTGCATTGGTCGTGTAGACTCGATTGGTATTTTTTCCGTTTAGAAAAAGGATGGGGTCGCTTAACGGATGTGCAGTGTCTCCTATGAATAGACGACCCGCTACTGACGAGTGGAGTGCAGCCCGCGCCTGTTCCACTTCAAGCGTGAAGACATCGGAAACGGAGTAATTCAAACCGAGTGCTTGTGGCAGCAACGTCGCGTTCTCCGATAACGCCGCGACATAGCCACTCCACGAGGTTCCTATCTGAGTGCGCAATTGGTTGAACAGAGGTGTCCATTCAGCGTCACTTAAACCTGGCGGACGCATCGACGATTCAATGGCCGTATAATCGATTGGCGTCGAAGGAAATTGTGCCACTTCAACCTGCAGCAGTTCTTCGCCGCGATTTGCGGCCCGACCGAAGATCTGAATGCGTCCAGATGCACCAGGAGGTAAGACCCCAGCCGGTCCAAGTGGATTCACACCGATCAATTCAATATTGTTGGATGAGTTTGCACGGTCAGCAGTTAAACTCAATGTCGCGAATGATTTTCCAATGATTCTAAAAATCGGCGCAATCAGGTCGGTGCTGCCATCGTTGCGATAGTCGATGAATGCCGTGAAGTCTCGTCCTAAACGGACTCGGCTAGGTGCCGAAATGGAAGTAGAAAGGCGTCCAGACGGCCCGCTGGTGATGTTAAAAACGCCAGGTAGGCTGGTCGTGACGTTACCGGTGTTCACGACCTGAATATTGGCCAGTCCTGTCGGTCGTCCGGTGAGATCAAACGTCGCGGAAATGAGCCCCGAATCCGTGTAGAAAACCTTGGTGGGCAAGAGCGTTCCGCCCAACCGATCGATCAAGCGAGGCTTTGAATTGCCATCGAATTGGGCACCCGCGATCGCAATGGTTACTTGCCCGGTATTGCCGCCAATTGAGGGCGTTACGCTACTGATCGAGAACCCTGCCAAGCTTGCTGTCAGCGTAAACGATTCGGCCGAAGGTACATTCGCACCGTAGACCAAAACGTAATAGTTTCCCGCCTGCGTGCCTGAAACCGAAAGGGACTGCGCAGATTGGTTGGAACGAACACTTCGTTCATCGTACGACTGCCGCGACGGAACATCCCCAAATTTGACGTAGAGCTCGTTTGTGCTTCCTGCTTGGCCCGTAAGATTGACCGCCAAGTCAGCACCGGCCGGTGTAACAACCTTGTAAAGTTTACCAGAACCAGTTTTCGAAAGCTGTCCGTTAAGCGGCGTTCCCAGTACAAGCGACGGGAGGTCGAGGGTGATCCTCTCGGTGGAGGCTCGCGAGTTATTGAACTCGGCCACCGCTTCGTAAACGTTGTCATTGATGTCACTGCGTACGATGAAGTAGTAATCACCAGGCAACGTACCAGGCAATGTCACACTCGTTGAATCCGAATAGACCTGCCCTGGACCGAGGTCGCCAACGTGAGCCTTTTCGCCAAGGCGAAGGTCGTCCGGTGTCCAAACTGGGTCGATCGACAAGTAGACCGTATCGGTCCATCCACCGGTCGCCGGCCCAAGGCCGACGTTTTGTACGGTCCAGTTCACCGTCACTACCGCATCCTGGAGGCCACTCGTCGGACCAGTTACGGTGATCGTTGCAAGATCCACATCGGAGGTGGAAATTTCTTGGCGTTCGATGGCTCCGCGGTCAACGAATGGAACCGGTCCCGCTCCCACATTGAGCACGTTTGGATCATCGAATCTTGGATTGCCGAAGGAGTCGGTCGTCGGCGCGGAGGTACTAGTGGCGGAATCGATTGCACGTGATCCGGCGCGCAGATTGTACTGTGCATTGGCCGCATTAAAGTATTGCGGATCCACTGAAGTATTACCATTTTGTCCGGTCGCGTCCGTTAATCCGTCGTAATTGGGCCGACCGGGATTGAACACGTCATTGAAGGTCGCCGTGATCGTCGCGCCATTGCTGCGAAAGACACCGGAGCCGGTTTGATTGGTAACGAGGTTGTTGGTCAATGTCACCTTTGTCGTCGCACCGTCAGCAGCGACGCCACGGAAATTGGCATCAATAGTGTTGTTGATCAACGTGACGGTCGCACCTGATTCTGCGCGAACGCCGCTGTCAAAGTTTCGGGCAATGATGTTGTTCGTCAGGCTACCAGCCGACTTCGTCCCTAAGAATATTCCATGGGATGATGAATGCCGGATCACGCTATTTGATACCGTAAGCGGGCCACCATCGGCAACGACCGAGGCAGGTTGTCCGCCGCCTCCATAACGTACCTCGGTGTTGTCAAATAGATTACCGAGGCTGCTAGCGTTCAACCGGATGCTTCCCCAATCTCCGTTGCCTCCCGACGTTCCTCCGTTGTTATTGGTGTCACCTCCCGCCGAGTCGTCGCGATCCGACGTAAAGATGATTGGCATCGCTGGCGTACCATCCGCTACAAGTTTGCCATCGACAAGCAAATCGTCGCCCGCGAACAACCGAAACTTGACGACTTGGCCTGCGCCGACGGTCAGTGTTTTTCCAACGGGAACGGTAACGTCACCGGTTAATCGATAGACGATGTCTTTGTCGTCCCAGAATCCGTTTCCTACAAGGGTTCCGGAATCGAGGATCAACGCGTTGGAGCCGTTCTTGTCTGTCATGACACCGGTGATGATCGGATTCGACGCGAGGTCCATACTGATCGAGGCAAGCGAGTTGCCAATGAAGGAGTTGGACGTCATCGTCGAGTTGCTTGTTTGCAATCGTAGTCCTGCTGAATTCGAATTTCGAATACTGCTATTCGTTAAGGCCATCGGCACCGAAGTGATTAACGATGCCAAGCTTGTGGCACCGCCGAATCGAATGTCAACGTTGTCAAGTAGATGTCCGGAGCTACCGGCCCTCAACTGAATCGCGTTCCAGTCACCATTGCCCCCGGTAGCGACTCCATTGTTGTTGGTGTCACCGCCCGCAGTGTCGTCGCGATCCGACGTAAAGATGATTGGCATCGCTGGCGTACC
>JANOBM010000096.1:0-86467 GCA_031411655.1 Planctomycetaceae bacterium | reverse complement strand
GCTTGCTATCATCCATGACAACATCCTTGTACTTGTAGTGAAAAAGACCGCAGCCTCGCAGTAAACTCGGCGGATGTCGAGAAATAGCAAAACCTAAAACACCTTGAAAGCCCTGGACTGGAAGTCCGTCGGCAAACATCGTCAAGAACGGACTGGAAGTCCGTCGTACACATTCCCGCCAACCCTCCTATTTAGAAGCTATCCAAAAACCATTGGCCGCTTTGGCGCTAGCCGCGGGTCTCTTCGGTTTCGGATAGGTTCTTAGTTTGATTGAAGCACTAGCCTCTCACCACGGTTCAGTGCGAAATCGCCTCGTCTCGATCGATACGCCGCGGATGTTGACTCGTATCGCTCCGTGGATAGCGGTCACCATGACGTTGCTGCCTCGCACTTGAAGCAACTCAATGACTTCAGGCCGCTTGGCGCGCTCGCCTCCGCTGACGATGACTTCACTAGGCCTTGACCAATCCAAAATGGACTCTGAATTCGCACTCCGGCTGCCGTGGTGCGGTGCCATTAACACGCCCCCGGCGATAGGTCGAGGCTGTTGGATGAGCAGGTCGGTCCCGGGCGGTTCAATGTCGCCGGGAAGGATCAAACTTCGACCTCCAAAATCAATCCGCACAACCAAACTGTTGACGTTGTCGTTGCCCCGAAGTCGGATCATTGGAGGATGAAATAATGCGATCGACTGTTTTTCATCGGCCCATTGGTCGTCTCGCGATAATTCTCGAACAGGGATGCCGTTTCGTTCAAGAGTAGAACGTATTTGCTTTAATGCCTCGACGGGCGATGCAAAGAGTCCTGGCGGGGTGATCACTTGGTCAATCCGGAATCGGCGAATCAATCCGGGAAGTGCGTTGTAATGATCCGAATCGGCGTGCGAAAGCATGACCGAATCAAGACGGGTAATTCCGCGGCTCCAGATCACGTCCTCCATCCCATGGCTGGAAAAATCATGGTTGCCAAGGCTTCCACAGTCGTAAAGGTGATTTTCACCCGATGGCATTTCAATGAGGACGCTGGTCCCGTGTCCGACGTCAATGAACGTCGCTTGGAGCGAATCTCGTTGCAAGTACGAAGGCGAAATCGCAAGCAACCAGGCAACCAAACACCAAATCAAAGAGCCGAGAACGAAGGCTCTTGCACGGTTAAAACGGGCGCGGATTGCGAATGAACCAAACAGGATGACATAGAAAACGGCAACCCACCAAGCCGGCGGCGAAGGCAACCAAAAGTGCCCGAAAGGAATCGCGTCTGACAGATCAATCAACCAACGCAGGACGTTCAAAATCCAGTCGCACGCATAGGCTGGGAGACTCGCAAGGCCTGGCGTGACCCAGCCGAGAACAACCGCGACCAGACCGGAGATGAGGGCAAGCGCGGTGGGGATACCCAGCAGCACATTCGCCAACACCGAAACTGGCGATACCACATTGAAATTCAACCAAACCAATGGAGTGGTCACAAGAGATACACACGTACTCAACCAAAACGCTCCACGAACCCAGTTTCCGAATCGGAGCAATTGGCGATAGTGAGCGGAACGGGTCGCGTCGACGAGGCCTTCAAGCCTTGACTCCGCATCTTTCGACTCCGCGATCACCCGAATTGCCGGATCCATGGACCTTGAGCTGCAGACGAGCGTGGCGACGGAGACAAACGAAAGCTGTACACCTACCTGAGTCAGGTCAGTCGGGTTTAGAAACCACAAAATGATGGCCGCCATGGCAAGCGTATTGAGTGGCCATTGCCGGCGATTAACGAGCAAGGAAAGCAGTATCGTGGCCACTAAAATGGTGGCGCGAAGTACCGGCGGATTCCCGCCGGTCACCGCAGCAAATAAGGTGCATCCGAACGCAACGAAGGCGACCTGACCTGTCCGAGGTAGCTTCGCCAACACACTGATGGACATCAGCACGCCAGCAACGATTCCCAAATGCAAACCACTGACCGACAAGAGATGAATCGTACCGGTCTCTAGCAAGCTGTCCTTCAATGCAGAATCCAATGATGCGCGACGCCCCACGACCAACGCACAGGCAATCGCCTGAAGATCACTCCCCAAAGTCGATTGCAGAGTCCTCTCGCCACTCTTAGCAAGCGCATCCGCAAAACGTCGGAAACTTGGGCCACCGCGCTCAAGAATTTTTACCGGATAGCCATCATCGACCATCAATCGGGCATGCAGCCAATGGTTCCGGGCCGTCCGACGAAAATCGGATTCACCAGGGTTTGTGGGGCCTAAAAATGCCGAAAGTTTGCCTCCCATTTCGACCCGATCGCCTGGTCCGATCTCGCTGTAGTCACCATCGGCCGTGACGCGAATGCCGCCCGTGAAAGGTTGCCACTCACGGCCGACGCGAACCATTAATACGTCAACTACAAACAACGTTTGCCAAGTCGTGGAATCACCGCCTGCCGCGTTATTGGCACCGATCGTCAAAGTTCCAATCCGCTCACGATCAGCCTGCAGCGACGGACGTTTTTGAATCTCGCCGCGTACGATTCCGCGAATCAAAACGGGTTTGTCCTGTTCATCTACAAGCGGACAGATGGTCGCACTTTCAAAGGCCTGTTGATCGGTGCGACTTCGAATCGCCATCGATAAGGCGACGCACAGCATCACCAAGGCCCAACGCGTCGAACCCATTTCCACCGGATACCGAGAATCGGGACCATGGACGCTGCGATGAAGCGACGTACGCCGCCACGATAGCCAAAACAAAGCGACGATGACTGTAAAAACTCCAGCCCAAGCCCCCACCCAAGTCGCCATGGGCAAATGCAAGCCGCGATCCGCTAAGATACCCACCGCAGCGGCGGCTGCAAGCGAGACCATCGGCTGAGCGCGTAGGTCGTAGGGTCGCTCGCGAGCACCAAGCCAACGCGGCGATGCGGAACGATCATTCAAGTCCGTTCGTCCTTGAAAACGGTTATCAAAAAGGAGCTCGTCAGCACGAACAATGCTACGTCCAACGGCACAAGAATAACGCGTTCACGCCCTCGATTGGTCATGCGACGTTTTTTTAGTCAATCGATTTACTTTTTGTCCCTATTACCCCGCGCTAATGCTCGCGTTTTCATCCATGCTTCTACAAGAACCCGGCGATTCTCCGTACGACTTACGCTTTACGTTGCTAGGGTTCCCGACCCGTATTTCATGGACTTTTTGGCTAGTGGCCGTCATTTTGGGCTATGATCTTGCCCAGCTTGCAGACTTCCATTTTGCGGAAAGCAGCCCCGGTACGCTGCCACTACTGGTTGTCTGGGTCCTGTGCATCGCATTGTCGATTTTGGTGCATGAATTAGGACATGCAATCGCCTTTCGTCGCTACGGGATCGAGTCGACGATTGTGCTCTATTACTTGGGCGGCCTCGCCATCCCGACAGTCTCGTTTCGAGGCAGTCGCTCGTTCCGGTCGATGCGTAGTCGCGAAGATCTCATCGTTGCCGCAGCCGGACCATTTTTTCAAATCACCTCCGCATCAATTGTCGTTTTCATCGCATGGTGGATGGGCTACGGCGTATCACTTTTGAGTTTCCTACCAGGCCCATTGGCAAACTGGAGCCAATCGCTTGGCGGCCAGGAGTTTGATAGCGCGGTCGGCTTTGCGTTCGTCAATTTTTATGTTTGGCCGAGTATTTCGTGGGGTCTGCTCAACTTGCTTCCCGTGCTGCCGCTAGATGGAGGACGCATCGCGAAAGCGATCATTGAAATGCAAGGCGGACAAGTGATGACGGCTGTTTGGCTAAGCATCATCACCGCCACGGTCTTTGCTTTATACGGTTTCAACTCAGGACAGACCTTTCTGGGCATCTTCTTTGCGTCACTTGCAATCAGCAACTATCAATCCATTTCACCTGGCAGTCCGTGGTCTTGAGTGGCTGCTAAAGGCCTGCAGAATGTTAATGCACGTCGGCCCACTTTTTGGGTCTAACAAAAAACTCTTAAAACACAACCACTTTTTTGTGGAAAACGTGTTGCGAAATTATTGCTATCGCGTACAGTTACGCGCTGTTTACGGATCAAGAAGGTTGATTCTTCATGACGAGGTTGTCATGAGCAACAGTCTTGGTTCACTTTCCGTTTGGCGGTTCGTGGCCGGTGACTCCTAATCGCAAGATTGCGAGTCGCTTGAATCCGCCAAGTCTTCCTTTTCGCGGAGGAACAACCATGGCTAAAAAAGCAGCAGTTAAGAAGGCGCCAACCAAGAAAGCGGCGACCAAGAAGAAGGCAGTAAAGAAGGCCGCAGCTAAGGCGGCACCTGCCAAGAAGAGCGCCGTAAAGAAGGCTGTCAAGAAGGCAGCAGTCAAGAAAAAGGCAGCCAAGAAGAAGGCATAGTTCTGACCGGCGTTCCTCGGAACGCCGATCATGCGAAAGCCAAACGTTAGCCACGTCGAATTTAATTCGGCGTGGCTTTCTTCGTTTTTGGGCTGCTATTTCCGAGAGAAAATGACGTGTTGAGAGAAGCAACGCCGCCCAAGCGAGATAAAACGGATGTGCCGCGTCGGCGACTACGACTTGAAACAGTCGCCTAAATCTTCGCTCTCATTTCCCATCTCTTTTACGCAGAATGACCCTGCTCACCAGCGTCACAGCGTCGGCAACTGTGGCCGCACAGGCTTTTCTGCGCTTCGCCCAGCGAGGCCACGAACCACGGCGCGTGCGATGCCATCGAAGGGAGCCCGAGCGACTTCATCTTTCGAGATGACTTCGGCAAGACGGCCCTCATCACCGGCAACTCGAAGCGTCATGTCGATCGGAAGCTTGCCAAGAAATGGCACTCCGAGCTCCTCCGCTTTGTCGCGAGTCCCCCCGCTTCCGAAGATGTCGTAGGTCTTGCCCGAGTCAGGGCAAAGAAATCCGCTCATGTTTTCAACCATACCGAGTATCGGAATATTTACCTTCCGAAACATGCTCACCGCCTTCACCGCATCAAGCAATGCAACTTCCTGAGGCGTGCAAACGACCACAGCACCCGTGACGGGAACGATTTGCGATAGTGTCAGCGCAATGTCGCCAGTCCCGGGGGGCATATCGATGACGAGGTAATCCAACTCGCCCCAGTTCGTATCTCCGAGGAACTGCGTGATCGAACCGTGTAGCATCGGCCCTCGCCAAATCACCGCTTGGTCTTTCTCGATCAAGAATCCCATGGACATGACGGGGAAATCTCCGTCCAGCATGATCGGCTCGATCTTTTTTTGTTCATTGATCGCCGGACGCCCTTCCAGCCCGAGCAAGTGAGGAATACTGGGACCATAGACGTCCGCATCCATCAGTCCAACGTTCGCACCCAGTCGCCGAAGCGTCAGCGCCAAGCCCGCGGCAACCGTACTCTTGCCAACACCCCCTTTTCCGCTGCCCACAAGAATCACACTTTTCGCGCGCAGCGCGACTTGGCCAATGCGTGCTGGGGGCCTTGGATGCAAAGTGACATCGACACGCACGCTCACACCCGGGTGGGTCGCGACGACTCGAGAAACAATCGCGTCACGCACTTCATCGACGATTGGCATCGAGTGAGACGAGATTGCGATCGTGATCCTCACATCCTCTGAGTCGATGTTTACATCGGCGATCTGCCCCATCGACTCCAGGCCGCGGCCTGTCTCTGGATCCGGGAAATCAGCAATGGCGTCACGAATCGATTGAGCGGTGGGTAGTTTCATAATGGATCAACGGCGTGCTAAACGCGACGAGTGAGGGAACTGGGATTATCTGGACGTGCTGCGAATGCACGGCGGAGGACCAGTGTGCCATGCCGAGGGCGAATCAGCCAAGCGGGCAGCCGTTCATTTGCGAATCGGAGCGAAGCAGGGGGCTGTCGATCTTCGCTTAACCAGGCAATTTCAGGTGAGAAGCAAATAACTTGCCTAACCTGGGAAGAGACCACAGGTCCGCCAAAACCAGCACTGCCCCAGCCTCTTGCGACGCAAGCACAAGGGATGGTGGTGCCGTGGAAGGCAACCAAACGAGCTGCAGCGTTGCTGGTGCCTCGGAACGAATCGACGCCATCGTATCCAGGCAAACAGACTGAAGTGCGGGTACGGTGGAAATCTCCCACAAGATGATAAGGTCCCTCGGTAACACTTTCGCCCGCGTTAAAACCGTTGCTGCCCCATCGGGTGCAAGCCGTTCAAGACGCCATCGCACCGTAGCATCGAATAACTGGGGTGCAAATCGACAAATGCCGCGATACCAACGGTCACCTGCCTCGCAGATGAGCCATGTGACCAATCTCGGATTAGAACTCAATGGAAATGCACCGGGACTCATGACGCACCTGTTTCAGGCTCGCCCAATCGGCGCAGCAACCGAGGGCGGCTGATTTTCAAGCGTCGTGCCGCTTCACTTCGGTTTCCTCCGCACGCCTCGATCGCCATCTGAATCATCTGCAGTTCGTATCGCTCCATCGCTTGGTCAAGATCGGCTGGCAGGGAATCTCTTCGATTAGCCGGCTCACTTGCTTGATAACTTCGAACCGCAAGTGGCAAATGCTCCGCGCCGATCGAAGGTCCGTGGCAGGCACTCATCGCGTGACGAATTGCCGCATCGAGCTCATCAAAATTGTTCGGCCAGGGATAGAGCATCAATCGGTCCAACGCGGCGCGACTTACCCGCTCGGCCACGCCCATTCCCGCTGAATGCCGTGCATCGACCAGCGCGGATGCGATCAATGGAATATCTTCGACTCGCGATGCTAAGCCATCGATTCGCAGCGATAGAATGCTGAATCTTGCCGCAAACGGATCGATCAATCGCTCGTTCGCCAGCGCAACTTCTGGCGTGCTCGTCAGCAGTCCTATCAGCCGAACGGATTCAGGATGCTCACTGACGAATCTCTCGATCCTGTGCTGTACTTCGAGCGGCGTATCATCCAGATCACGCACGACAACCGTCACCCTAGTAGCGTCGACGTTCTTTCGATCACTCGTCAATAATGCATTGGCGGGCGACAAACTGTCCTCCAGTAACTCAGCATCCATGAGCGGTCCGTCGATGGGAACGATCGGATGGCTCGGCGCAGAACTTCCTTTTCCTTGAGTTGAAGTCCTGGGCGCTAGCGGACACAAGGCATGGATCCTTCGCGCGATCGCCTCTCCACCGGAACCTTTGGGGCCAACGATGGCAAAGTCTTGAGAAGTTGAGGCAGCTAACTGTATCTGGCCGCGAAGACGTTTCGCCGACTTCGATCCGCCGGCTGCCGCAATCCCGCCCCACGTCGCGTCTCGCTTTCGCCATTGGAGGAGTCGCGTTTGCCAGACATTTGCGTCGTTCGCCTCAGCACTCACGGCAGTTGAAATGGCCGCCCCTGACGATGCAACGACCACCGCAGAGGCTCCGCTTCCTATTCGCAAGTAACGAATCAGACGCGGGGGAACTCCTGGCGGGGCGCACTGAAGGCATTGAAGCCCCGCCACTTCCAGTGCAACCGGTGGCGCCAGCGTTGTGGCCATCTGGTCAAAGGGATCGTCGCTCAAGTTCGATACAGCGCAAGAACGACCCACAAGCTGGTCGCTACTTCGCAACGCTTCGCCTCCAAGCCAATTCAGACACGCGTCGCTCAACCACACGATACGAAGCGCCGAATCGACGACCCAAATCACTTCATCAGTCGCCTGGAGGCTCTTGATGAGTGAACGAATCGTCGACGTCGATTTTCCGCGAGGAGGCGATGGCATGTTGGATCACACGGGCTCAAGGTCAGAATGGAATCGACGATGAACCGTGCATCATGCTCAAACCGTTAGAACACGTCTAGCATAAAGTGATGGCCGCTGTGGAATCGGCGATTAGACGGGTACTCGTTATGCCACTTCTTGTTGTAAACCGGAATTCGCATTTCAGGCGGATAACGGTTGTATAAGCTGTTGCTGCTCTGGTAGTACTCTTGGCCCCAGAAATTTTGTGGGTAGTACACGTAGGGGTAATGGTAGAAGCGGTTCCAATCGGTAGACCCGTTCGCCCCACCCCAGGTACGCCCATAAGCGCGTTGCTCAGCCGACGCAGTCGTCGCCAATCCCATCGAAACGGCCATAGCAGCGGCCAAGACATATCGAAACATCGCGATTCCCCCCGGATTCTTGCGACAAAGTGTTGCGTTCGTGTGCGAATGGCGTTAGCCAGCGTTAATCAGTCGCGCCAGGCGGGCAATCCACACTATTGGGTTCTTCGGCATTTGCGCTACGACCGGTTCAGCAAAACCGATAAATGGGCGGATACCTTTTTAGTTATCATTAGCCTCAAGTTGGCAACAGGAGCCACTCATCACGATGCAGACCACTGTCCCATTGGGGTGACTCTGGTCCAGTCGATCTCTGCTACCATTGCGTCCTATCATTCCATTCACAATCCGGATCAACCCCGCATGAAACCCACTTCCAAGGGGACGTCCCCCGACACTGAGACGTCGACTGCGGTGACGCAGCGTTACAATGCGCGTCTTGGGATTCTACTTTTTGTCATCTATCTTGCACTTTATCTGGGCTTCGTTCTCCTCAATGCGTTTGCTCCATCGGCGATGGAATGGCGGCCCGGTGGTGGAATCAACCTTGCCTTGCTGTATGGATTCGGACTGATCGTTGCCGCGCTGGCGCTCGCATTCGTTTACGGAATGCTTGCGAAAGTTTCTGCTGCGGATGCCGGTCAAGAGGCAGCGAAATGATTCATGAAATCTCGCCGCTGGCGATCACTATTTTTGGTGTGTTTGTCGCTGCAACGGTAGGACTAAGCTTTTATCTCGGTAGCCGTGCGAAGTCTTCCGAGGGCTACTTCGCAGCTCATGGTCAAATCCCCTGGCCTGTTAACGGTATCGCCTTCGCTGGGGACTATCTCTCAGCCGCTTCGTTCCTAGGGATCTGCGGAATGATCGCTGCCTATGGGTACGACGGGTTCTTGTACTCGATCGGCTATCTCGCCGGTTGGATTGTTGCGCTCTTCGTTGTCGCTGAACCGATGAAGCGAATGGGAAAATTTACCTTCGCTGATGCGTTAGACAGTACCTTCGCATCGCGCGGCATCAAACTGGTCGCGGGTATCAGCACACTGGTCGTTAGCATTTTCTATTTGATCCCACAAATGGTTGGCGCCGGCGCGCTGATCACCCCACTACTCGGATTGCCACACTGGGCAGGTGTGGTTCTCGTCGGCCTCGTCGTGATGGTGATCGTCGTGACCGCAGGTATGGTTTCAACGACCTGGGTGCAGTTCCTCAAAGGCTCGCTCCTTGTCATCTTTAGTCTTGTTCTTTCTGTCATGGTTCTCAATCGCGGCTTGGAGGTGCGCAGCGGTGGAGCCGACGGCCACGCTTATCAAACACTAGGTCCCATGGCATTGACTGATTTCCAATCGGCAACTGAACTGGATGGACGCAAGATCCTACCGGACGGAGACGGATGGAATCGAAACCAGTGGGTGCGATTGGCTAATGAACCTGACACTGAACCGGAGGGGTCGTCGCCGACCGCTGGGTTTACAGTGTTTTCAGTAAACGAAGTCGACGGACAGGTAACGCTTCGCGAAGGTCAATCGCTCACAAAATCGAAAGGCAGCGTACCACTTGTCGATGGATTGCCGATGGGTACCGGCAAAGGCCAACGTTTGCTCAGACCGGTCGGTTATGTATCTCAGTTGCCTGGTGGCGTTCAGACAACCGGTCCGCTAGGACCGATTGACTTCTTTCGTGTGATCCAAGATAGCGAAGTCGTGCTATGGGGCAATCAATCGATCAAACACAAAGATGGCTCTTCGACAACCGTTTACTTTCAAAAGCCGACCGCGGGAAGTCGCATCCTGCGTCCCGGCGAACACCCGATTTTCGCCGGCATCCGTAGTGGCAAGACGAAAGACCGCATTGAGTTTTTGTCGCTCATGCTAGCGCTCTTTTGTGGTACCGCATCGCTGCCCCACATCTTGATCCGGTACTACACCGTCAAAGATGCAGCAGCCGCAAGGAAAAGCACCATTGTCGGAATCGCCAGCATCGGCTTTTTCTACATACTCACGCTCTATCTTGGCTTGGGTGCGATGACAAGCGGAACACTTGACATCCAAGACACCAATATGGCCGCGCCTCTGCTGGCGCGAAGCCTTAGCCCCACTCTGTTCGCGATCATTTCAGCGATCGCTTTCACGACTGTGCTTGGAACGGTCAGCGGGTTGATATTGGCATCCAGCGGCGCAGTAGCCCACGACCTTTTGGTTGGCTTCCTCGGCATGGAGCTTAGCGGTGACAAGCAAGTCCGCATTGCCAAGTTGGCTGCAGTCGTCGTTGGGGCAATCGCAATCTTGCTAGGCATTGCGTTTCAGGAAATGAATGTCACCTTTCTCGTTGGCTGGGCGTTCAGTATCGCCGCTAGCGCCAACCTACCCTCGCTAGTCATGCTGCTGTTTTGGAAGGGGACGACCCGGCAAGGCATTATTGCCAGTGTTTTGGTCGGAATGACCAGTTCACTCTTTTGGGTACTTCTTTCGGGCGATACCTATCAAAAGGTTTATGGGTTACCTGCCGAAGACGCCTGGGCCCCGCTAAGCCAACCGGGAATCGTCACCATTCCGCTTGCCTTCGCCACCCTGGTGGTCGTTTCGTTGCTTACGAAACCTAGCCCGATTGCACTGAACCACTGATCCATGGCGCCCTCCCTTGCACCTTGCAATGACTGGCACGATGTCACTGCCGCTGCGCCCGCGCTGAAGCGACCGAGAGCTGGCGCGAAGGCGTTCGGGCGACCGGTGGTTATTGAATAGTGGTTATTGGATAGTGGAAATCTTTGGCTAGCCCAAGGCGACTGCGTGAACTGATCTGAAACCATTCCCGTTTCCCTTTTTAGCTCGATCGATTATCTTTCGTAACGCACAGGGACACGCTGGCTTGACGAATGGTAAAGTTAGCGAGCTCGATGGCTGTTTGGAGCCGACGGACTGAACCGATGCGAGTGCAGGCTCCGTGTCGCTGTGGAGTTGTTGGATCGAGACCACGTAGAAAAGGATTGACCGATCATGAAGACGCGGATTCCACTTAGCCAAGCTGAAGAGCAAGCACGACTTCGACGCGATCGACTCGACTTGAGCATTGCGGAGATGGGGCTGTCGGTACGAACGACTAACTGTCTAGAAGAAACCGGAATTTTAACCGTACGCGATTTGCTGAACTCAACGCCAAAGAAATTGCTAGCAATATCCAATTTTGGAGAGAAGACTCTGGACGAGGTCTACGCAGCGCTCGAGGCATTGGGCTATTACCGCGCAGGTCGCCAGCCCGTTTCAAGTGGCTCATGATCGGATTGACACCACAAAAATAGTCGGGAGCAATCTTCGACTTGAAGGCTGACTTGCCACATGCGTTTTCCAAAGCCGTGGACGAAAAAGCGAGGGAAACGCATTCTCGGCGGAACGCTCGCCGGTGTCGTCGGCGAGTCGGTGTTCTACGTTGCGTTGTTTTTGTTCGGTGTCTTTGGAATGGCCCTGATGCTGTTCCAGCGATTCGGCAACAAAACCCTGCTGGCGGCCTCAACCATCGCCGAAGCGGCCCCTGGCGCGTTTCCAGGTGCCGCCACCGCGACGGGGCAAGCGTCATCGAGCAGCCTAGGGTTTTGGATCGTGATGATCCTCTCGCTAGCCCTGGTGATTGTCGGCGGCGGGGCATTGATCTACCGCCTGTTCAGCGTTGGTGCCAGCCATGAGCGAAGATCTGCCATCGCCTCCCGGGCGGCGGCATTGGAGTTTTCCCCGCCCCTGGAAGGAAGCGAACTCGCGCTCCCGTCGGTTCCTCAGGGTCGCGGTGTCACCGATAGTCCCGGCGTAAAGCTAGCTTTCCGACTTGCGTCGGAGGGGTCGATGGCGCGGCATGCGATTTCGACTGCCGCGCTGTCATTGCTATGGAATGCAGCCTGGTTCGTACTGCTCGCCGTCGTGATTTCGGGGTTCCTGAACGGCCAACCACGGTGGATTTTGGCTTTTTTACTCCTTCCCTTCGCGGCCGTTGGAATTTGGGCGTTTCGCTACTTCCTGCAGGCATTGCGGCAGACCGCGGGAGTGGGGGCAACCATTGTGGAGATCAGTCACCACCCTTTGCTTCCGGGAAGAAGTTACGAGTTGTTTGTCATTCAAGCGGGCCGGCTGAATTTGCGGCGTATGCGGATTGAATTGATTTGCGAAGAGGAAACGATGTATCGGCAGGGTACGGACGTTCGTATTGACCGCCATGTCGCCGTTTCGAAGATTCTTCATACAGATCGGGATCTAACCATTGACCCGCACCGCCCTTGGGAACAAGAATTGCGCTTCGACCTTCCTGCGGATGCCATGCATTCATTTCGCAGCGGCCACAATGCCGTTTGCTGGAAGATCACAGTCAGTGGAGATTCACGTCCGTGGCCATCGTTCTGCCTAAACTTTCCCGTATTCGTACATCCACCCGGTCGACAACCGGCGCGCCGCCCGCGTTGACGGTCGAACTATGCCGTCACGACGGCCGCTATCAAGTCGGACAGCCACTCGAGGCTTCCTGGCGCATTGGTAAAGACACCGTTCAGGAGGCCGTCGGCGTGGAGGCTTCGGTGCTTTGGTATACGGAGGGCAAGGGCGATGAGGACTTGCAGGTACACCATTTTCAGCGTTGGAACGATGCCCAATTGCAACAGATTGACCTGCGCCAGCCTCAAGCGATTCAGTGCGTTCTTCCCCTCAGCCCGGTGAGCTACCAAGGCACGCTTGTCCGTATTTGTTGGTGCGTCCGTGTTCGCCTTTTCCGCACCGGCAATCGAGAATCATTAACGCAACAACCCTTTTACCTCGTGGGCGAGGTACCGGCGTTATCATACTCAGGCAATGCCACTGCCGATGGCGATTGACCGGGCGTTGCCACGACTTCGCGCATGGTGTTTACCATGCAATCGCATTCGCTCCTCAATACCCGAAATCGCAGCACCGTGGGTTCGGCGTTTTCAAGCCACGTCGTTCCGTGAACCCCAGGTCGCTCCGTGAACCCGTTTGCCACCTGTCTTGTTCGGCCCGACAAAAACCAATTCTGCTTTCATTCGGATCCAGAAGTTGATGTGCTCGCGGCGGTGCAGTTCTACTCGCGGCTACTCGAACAACTTCGTACGCATCGCTGCTCTTCCATAGTGGGCCCCCACGGAACTGGAAAAACGACGCTCCTTCGGTCGATAGAAACAGAACTGTCAACATCTTTCCAATCGATCGCCAGCTTCACTCTCCACAGTGGCGAAAAGGAGTCCGGACGACATCTCGTGACCTGGCTTGACGAGCAATTGACCAACTCACCTGCCGTCATCCACACCGAGGCGACTGCCGTGGATAAGGCGCCAGGCAAACTCGCGACCCGTGAATTTATGTTGACGAAGTGCATCATCATCGACGGAATTGAACAGCTTCATTGGTGGAATCGAATTCGGATCATGCGCCGGATTTGCCAACACCCCTCTGCTGTCGCGATTGTCACAAGCCATCGTTCCCTCTTCCACATTCCCATCGCCCTTACAACGTCGTGGGACGATGGAATCGCCCGCGCACTCACACTCCAAAAAATGACCGACCTGCCTGACAAGGTCGCTGCTGAGCTTTGGCAGCACTTTGAAAGCCATTTGAAACCTTCGTCGTTACGCAGCAATCTTCGCGATATCTGGTTTTCGATGTACGATAGGTACGAATCCATCCGACAGCGGGAGTCGTTTGTTCCGCGTGATCGACTCAGCGGCGATAAAGCCGGGCATTAAAAAGGCAACGAACGTGAGCGTCCGATTAAACGTGGTGATAGTTCAATCGCCGACAATGACAAACCTACAAGTAGGGATCGTCGCCGATATTGTTATCCAGTTGATCGGCCAACCCGGTATCGATGTCGCGATGGTCGCAACGCTAGAAACGAATGAAGAACACTCGACCGACCGATTGATGCTTTCTGGTATCGAAAACGACCTCGTTGTGATCGATTGGTGTCCCGCTGAACGCATTCAAGAGAGCCTTCGTAAAGCTGGCTTGCACACGTTGCGTACCGCTCATTCACTTGATCCACAGGGCGAACCCGCTCAAGCCGGCCAGCGTCGACTTTATATCGTCGACTTGCGCCAAGGTTTCACTGCGCCCGAAGTGGTTCAGGCAATGCTCCAATTGCGACGCGATCGACAAATCGTCGCAATCCCAATCGGCCTTCCCAAACCAACACCGGCGTTACCGGTTGTTACCAGAGCACAGCCAACAAATTCCCAACCCAGCGGAGCGATCGTCGAGCGAATCGCGTCTCCTGTCGAGCCTCGCGACGAACCATTTCCTAGTCACGCTCCACTTCCAAGCGCGGTCTCCAAGCAATCAACGACGAGGCCCCTCGATGACGACCTGGGCCTCGAAGCGCTTGTTGACAGCCTCAATGCGATCGACCTGTAATGCTCGGCTAATAGACCGCGACTCCAAACGCGACCACCAATAAGCATTATTTCTTCGAAGCTTTAGTAGGCGTTTTCGCCTTCGACGCCTTGGCAGATTTCGCTCCCTTGGCTCCCTTGGCAGAAACAGCTTTGGTCACGCGTTTCGTTGCTGCCTTAGCCTGCGCCGTTTTGGCCTGGCCAGTCTTTTTAGATACCGAAGCTTGCTGCTTAGCGTTCTTACGATCGTACAATGCCTCGACCTTTTCACGATCGGTACTCTCCAAATCGCGGGCCAAGCAGGCCAACTCCCATGCTCGCTTTTTACCATATTTGGTGAGCGAAAAGCTGATCTTACCTCGGACTCCATCGGCGGAACGCCATGAAGCACAATAAGAGGTTTGCTCGCTACCTGGCCAGCGTTTGTCGCGAGAATGGGCGATGTGCACCCCAACTTTACCAGACGAGTTGCGATGGGTGAGAAGGTTTTTCGTCGCATTCTCGACCGGGCCAAGTTGTTCCGACAGTTCTTGGTAGCGGGCCTGCGCAACGACAAGCGTCTTTCGCTTTCCACCATACACTTTGTCCGAAAAATACTCGTTCCACTGTTCGCCGTGGCGACGAATACGAACCATGTAGCCTTTGCGATCTTCAAAGTCAAAACGAGTGATTCCAGGTCCGGCGGGCGATGTAGGCATTTTCTATTTCCTCAGGTTCAACGTAATGTTAGCGACAATGTTAGCCCCTGAGCGATCCTTCGCAAGCGGTCCTAATGGGTGGTGTGAACCCGATTGCTGTTTTGGATCGGAAAACCGATTTCCGTCGACAGTCAACATGATAAGGCCAACCGTGTTCAATCGAAGAGTTACGGTCGCAAGTACCTGTTAAGTCAAAGCACCAGCGCACGTCCTTTTTGAGGATGCCTGAGACCACGCGACGGCTTCTTTTTTACTTTCTGAACGGTTTGCCCGTAAAAAGTCGAAAGCTTTGGAAGTCGAAAGAAGTTTGTAGCGCGAGGACCAAGGGAACGAGTTCGATGCTCTCGGTGTGAGGGCGTCAAGCCAACGTCTACCATGGTGAACAAAAGGCACCTCGACGGTTTGCAACCAACCGAGGGCTGGGCACAGCAACTACTTCCGCATAGCAAAACGGGTAAGCCTAAAGTCCAGTCAGGCTAATCGTGGGTCGCGCTAAAGGCAAACCACATTTTCAAATGCCTTCGGGTTACTTGGACCATTGACCAAAACCAACGATTGGCAGCCTCGGGTATTTCGGCGAGCCTGCTTCGATCGATACATCCTCTGATCCGATTCGTTCCAAGCCTCGCGAAGAGATTTGGTGGGGTCTCTTTTCGCCATTCCAATCGACGCATGAATACCCCGCTTGGCAAGGATGCCGGTCATTCGATCGACCATTTCATTCGCTTGCGGTTCATCACAATGGATCGCCAAGAGGGCGAATTCATCTCCACCAACTCTCGCTAAGACATCTCCATCGCGTGCCGCATCCGAGAGCGCATCCGCTGCCTGGATCAACGTTGAATCGCCCTTGGCGTGCCCAAATTGATCGTTGATCAATTTTAAGCCATCGAGGTCGATACTAAGCACCGATGCCACGTGGCCATATCGGCGGCAACGCGACTCTTCGGCTGCCAGCAATCGATCCCAGCCGCGACGATTAAAGATTCCTGTCAGCGCATCGGTTTCCGCGTCTTGTTCAGCTCTTTCCGCCCGCCGCATTTCCATCTCAGCTTTTAAATCCGATGCTAAAATGGTCCCCAACATTCGTGTGATTAATTCGAACTGCGGTAACTCCCTGACAAGGTTCTCCGGTTGCGCCTGCGGATCAATCGCACACAGGGTTCCAAACAGCGAACCATCCGGTTTTGTCAGTGGCAAACCAACGTATGCACCGATCGATACCTGCTGGCCAATGGGTGCAGAAACATAAGCAGGGACGAGGTCGGACTGCGGCGCGATGCAGGGCCCCTCGCCTAATACCATCCGTGAACAAAATGAGTCCGTCCAGCGAAAAACATCTCCATCCTTCACGCCATAGCCATGATCCTCCGATTGGAGAACGATCCAGTCGTCACCTTCCGTCCGAGTGACCATCCACAGCGCGAACCCATAACGATTGTGGAGATAATTCAAAACCTGTGTGCATGTCGTCCGAAAATCAGAAAATGGTTCGAATGAAGTGAGCATAGCTTCGAGACAGTCAAATTCAAAAGGAACAATCGTTGACGAGGAGCCATACCGGTGCCCCACCTTTCTGAGCATTCTCAGACCATTCAGAAATAGGTTGCCAAATTGATTGACTTGAATAGATTCGTTGCTGCTAGTGGAGCAACGCAGGAGAATCCTAACGGCAGTTGTCGGCTTTACCGATTGACGCGATTAAGAGGCCAAACAATCCAAAGCGTTATTGCTTCCTGTGGCTACGCCATCGACTTCACGTTCGCATCGTACTAACCAAATTCCAAATCGCTTTTTTATCCATGCGATTCCTAGCGAGAACGGCGCTACGGCCGGCTCTGACCTTGAAAAGGGAGGCTCACTCAAGCGGTATTAGAAAGGCCGCCGCCATAATCGTGCCAGAGTCGCCATGCAGGCGACTTTGATCCGCTAACCTCCGAAATCGGCGTCCGCGCACGTACTCCAAATACGAACCACTGCTCTACTAAAATACAATCGCAAAACCATTCCGTAGCGGAAGTCAGCCTGCCGCCCGTAAGACAATCGCGATCGTGAGACAATCGAATGGGCGACCCAAAGAATCTGACGGTAATCGCCGCAAAAGGGCCCCGCGTTCTATGTTTTTCAACTGCTTTGCAGTGATGTTTTTACTGCGTAGCTAGCTCAGTGTCGGCAATACACTGCACCTTGACATTGCGATTGACGCCTTATTCGATGGTACGATTTCGCCTTCCACACCACTGAAAATGACGTTAAACCGCAAGCCTATCGTTCTGACCTAACTGCATTTTTTCGAAACCTGAGGCATGGTTCTCGAAACTCCCTCCGACGCACTGGATCAATCTTCATGGACTGGACTAAGGAAACGAACGATTCGTCGAAACCTGCAAAGGTCATTTTGCACGTTGATATGGATGCGTTTTATGCTTCAGTGGAACAACGCGATCATCCGGAGCTGCGTGGGCTGCCGATCATTGTGGGTGGCAACTGGGGGCGCGGCGTTGTGACGGCGGCCAGCTATGAGGCAAGAGCGTTTGGTGTGCATAGTGCGATGCCTGGTCGTCGGGCAGCGCAACTTTGCCCCCAGGCAAAATTCGTGCGTGCGAGAATCGATCACTATGCAGCGGTGGGACGTCAAATCCGTGAAATCTTTTTTCGATATACCCCCGTCGTTCAGCCGCTTTCATTGGACGAGGCATTTCTCGATGTCAGCGGAACGTTGAAGGTTCATGGCTCGGCTGTCACCATCGGTCGTGCCATCAAACAAGCCATTCGCGATGAACTTGACCTGCCGGCTAGCGTCGGCATTGCGCCGCTTAAATTTGTCGCCAAAATAGCCAGCGATATCGACAAACCGGATGGGCTTGTCGAAGTCACCGCTGATGGTGTGCAAGCTTTCTTGGACCCGTTACCTGTCGCGAGGCTGTGGGGCGTCGGTCATGTGGGTCAGCTAAAGTTAGCAAGACTTGGCTTTCGCAACATCGCGGACTTGCGCAAAACCAACATCGAGTACTTGAAGCAAAGATTCGGTTCATGGGGCGAGCACTTGTGGCAATTGTCCAATGGTATCGATCCAAGACTGGTCGTCGTCGATCACGAGGCCAAAAGCATCGGTCATGAGCGGACGTTTGACGAAGACTTGAGCGACGACGAAACGATGATAGGCGTTGTGAGTTATCTCAGTGAGCAAGTTGGCAGACGACTGCGACGATGCGATCGAATGGCTGGCACAGTGTCATTAAAGTACCGACGAGAAGATTTTAAGACGTTCATCCGGACGAGCACGTTTCCGCAGCCGACCGATAGTACTCCGGGAATCTACCAAGCCGCAGTGGACCTATTACGCGAGATGCGGCAACGCCAACCGCGCGGCGTGCGTTTGCTGGGTGTTTCGGTTAGCAACTTATCCTCCGCGAACCAACTGCAACAAATGTTACTGTTCGATCAAGAAGCGACCGTTGCTAACAACGCCGTCGATCGCATCACAGATAAGATCGCCGCAAAAATTGGTGGCGACCGACTGTACCGCGCCAGCAGTCACAACTGGATACAAAGCAAGAACAAACGCGAACCGTTTCGCGAGCAAGACGGCGACGGCAAGGTGGTTGGCTAGTAATTCCACCCAATGACGGTCAATGGAAAAGCCGTCATGAACGAGATCCGGATGAAGAAAGGGACTTGTGCAATGGCGATCCAGCCGTGATGTCTCCGTTCGGCAATATCATCCCCTTCGTGGCCGGGGCTAGTGTTAGGAAAAGTTTTCTGGGTGTGTTCGAGCCATACCATTCCGGGTCACTGCGTTTGACTTTTTGCAGTGTCAGTGGAAGAACCCGTGAGCCGACGCATCCATGCAGGTAAAACCCTTAACCCAAGCTACATCGATTGGCGGTCGGAAAGATTGAACGGATTGGTATCCCATCAGCATGGACTACTCGCGGTGAAGCATCGACGAGGTGCTTTTCTTTACCCAAACCTCTCATCGCTTCTGCTCGTTGACGGAATCAATTCAGCCATGCCATGGAGCCAACTTGTGGCAAAGATTGACCGTAGCAACTCGCCGATCGGCGAAATGTCAGCGTGAATTTGCCCCGACGCCTTGGCAGCTAAGTCGCACTGGGATCCCCGCAAGTAGTTACAATGGTTTCGCGTTGAGTCTCGATTGCATGGCATCTGGGTGTTGGCATCGGCGAGTCATTTGCATGGATCAAAAATTCGATAAGGGTGATAGGGTGCGCGATGCGTGAAATTATGGTGGTGGTTCTGGTCGGGTGGAGTGCGATGAGTTTCCTTTTACCGACTGTGTCGCTGGCAGACGACACCAAGAAGATCGTATTAGTGGCGGGAAAGCCTTCGCACCCACCGGGCATGCACGAATTCAATGCGGGCGTGCAGCTGATGGCGAGCTGCTTGAAAGATATTCCTAACGTCGAGACGAAGTTTGTGCTCAATGGCTGGCCGAAAGACGAATCGATTTTCGAAGGTGCTTCTGCCGTCGTTTTCTTTATGGATGGTGGAGGAGGGCATGAAGCGGTCAAGGAGGGCGGCCGACGACTTAAAATGATTCAGCAGTGGGTCGATAATGGTGTTGGTATCGGCTGCATGCATTACGGGGTAGAGGTTGTCCCGGAGCAAGCCGGAAAGGAGTTTAAGCGATGGATCGGTGGACATTACGAACATATGTTTTCCTGCAATCCGATATGGGAACCGGAGTTTAGCCGGTTTCCCGAACACCCCATCACGCGAGGCGTCAGCCCGTTCAAGGTGAGTGATGAGTGGTATTTCAACATGCGATTTATCGCTGACCTCCCCGGCGGTGAAGCCGCCAATCCGGAGGGGCATCGGTTTGTTCCTATCCTTGTTGCGTCGCCACCTGGTGATGTTCGCGACGGCCCCTACGTTTATCCGCCGGGCCCCTATCCACACATCGTTGCCAATGCAAATCGTGCGGAGGCGATGATGTGGTCACTGGAACGCCCTGATGGAGGGCGAGGATTTGGCTTTACCGGCGGGCATTTCCATAGGAATTGGGGAACGGATTCGTTTCGCAAGGTTGTTTTGAACGCCTGCTTGTGGTTGGCACATGTGGACGTGCCTGAAAACGGTGTTGAATCATCGCTCAGCCAAGGGCAACTTGAGGCAAATCTCGACCCGAAATGATTCAAACCCATTCGCTTTTCATTGCATTGGAAGACTATCGCGATTGGTCGATGGCGAAGTTGTTTGCGATGTGCGAGGGGTTGAGCGACGATTCCTTGGACGCGACCAAGGAAATGGGCTTTGGTAGTTTGCGGTCTACTCTCTTTCACATGTTCGTTGCAGAGCAAGTCTGGATGGATCGATTGACGTCGCGACCGTGGATTCCGTTCCCCACCAATCCCAACGGGATTTCAGTCGAAAAAATAAAGGCAGGTTTTGAATCGATAGGAAACGAGCGTCGAGAATTGATCGTGATGGAAGCGGATTCTCGATGGCAACGAGTGGTCGAGTACAGAGATAGTCGTGGGAATGCCTATCAAAACGAACTGGGAGATTTGTTGATCCATGTAGTAAATCATCGCGTCTATCACCAGTCTCAGGCGTTGCGCTTCCTCAAGGCCTACGATCGGAAACTTGCCGGTGGGCTGGATTACGTTTTCTATAAGCTTGCTTATCCCACCATTTCCCAGTCATGCGAAGCCAAGAAGGCGTTGCGTGAATATGGATTGGAAGTTGAAGTTGGCGAGGGGGCTTTGGTTGCATGGGATCCTACGCGTATCGAACGAATGTTTGCCTATGATCGATGGGCGATGGAAAAGGTGCTAATGAACTTAAATGAAGCATCGAACGAAACGCTCGATCGTGATTTCGGCATCGGCGTCGGTGGAATTCGTAAATCAATCTTGCACGTTTTGGACGCTATGCGATTTTGGGCACGGAATTTAGTCGATGGACCGGCGGCGTGGGATCAATCTCCTGCGGATTTGCCTATGGACTTGATTCGCAAGACCTTTTTGGTCGTGAATGAGTCGCTCGTCGATTGGATTCGGAGCGATGGCGATCGGCGAGTTGATGACCCGATCGCCGTATCATTCGGTGGTCCGCCGGTATCGTTAAGACTTTACGATGCGCTAGTGACACTGATTTTTCACGGTACGCATCACCGAGCTCAAATCATAAACATGATGCGGAGAAGCGACCTCGCGCTGCCGACGTGCGACTTTGTGGTGTTTGCGAGGGAGCGACAGTCGCGGGACTGGGAATAGCTGGATGGCGCCATCGACAGAGTTTCGTTGTCGTTTTACGCTAGCCCGAAACGCAAGCGAGTGATGTTGACGCAGGTGCTTCACTCACTCGCGCGTCGGCCGAGTATTGGCAGCCGGTTGGCGCCCTCCAGTTAGGTGCTCAACCGAGTTCGCGTGTTGATTCAGTTCCTACAAGTCGAATGCGCTGCGCCGAAGTGCAACTTTCAGCAACGCGATGCACGTAGGGGCATGAGTAATGGTACCGTCCATCACGCTCTCAATGGCGTCGTCGAAAGACATGGTGACGTGAGTGATTTGCTCCGTTGACTCTGGAGTTGCGACTCCAAAGGCAAGCCCTCGGGCTAGGAAAAGTTCGGTGGGTGAGACGACGCTTGCAGTGAACGGATCAACGAGGCCAAGAGATTGCAAATTGGTAGCAGTGATCCCTAGCTCTTCAAGCAATTCGCGGTTAGCCATTTCGTAAGCCGAGTGACCTGGCTCAATCCCGCCACTGACCGCTTCGATCGTTTCACGTCCGACGGCGTAGTGGAATTCTTTGGTGAGATGCACCATTCCTAAATCGTCGATGGCGATAACACAAACCCCTGCCTTGACGGATACCACGGCGTAGGTGCCTGCGGTGCCATCGGGCCGAATCACCTCATCGCGCCGAACGCTTACCCAAGGATCACCATAGGCCAAACGGGAAGCATTGATTTTCCAGGGCCCATGCAATCGAGGGAACGATTGCGATGATTCGTTGATCGCGGGATCGGCATCGGTTGACTTCGTCGCTTCATGGCCTGAAGGGGGCATCGATTGCGTCATGGAGGGATACCGGTGGAGTCAATGAAGGCCAATACACAAACCAACATAGCTTAGTCACTCTGTCGCGGTCACTGTGCGACCGATCTGGCAAGTAGCAATCTGAGTTCCCTGGCAGTCAATTCGGTACGTCCAAGAGCCAGTATTTCTTCGCGGCTTTCTCGATCGCCATTCGTCCAGACAACCATGTTTCTTGACGACTGCCGTCCCAGCGATTAGCGGCAGATTTAACGATAACACGCAGCGCCGAATCATCCGACAGGCGATTGGCCAGATCGACTGCAACACCAAGTTGAAATCGACCTTGAGGATAAACCGGAGACCGAAGTGTCGCGAGGGACCATTGGTCGATCGCAATGGATTGCCAACCGTCATGATCGTCGACTGTGGACACGAATGGCATTAAGTCGATGGGCAAATTCTTTGATTGTGAATGATGTATCTCGATCTCGGTACGGCTGGTGTGGGGCGAATAGAGCGACCACGATGGCCAATGATCCCAGACGCCTTGTCGTTCAGTCAGCGGTAACATCAATGCCGCAGCGACAACGATTCGAGCAGGTATCGAAAGGAATCCCACCGAAGAAAGGAACCCCACCGAAAATTGTTCCGATTGGTTGAATGAGCTGCGGACGAAAAGAAACCATGCTTGAATGAGTAGACAGCCGTTCCAAAAAACAACGCCAAGGCTGTGATCCAGCATCCACGGACCAAGGATTGCGATCAACGAAAGATGCATCAGCATGGCGGCGACTCCGGCCCAAATGCGAACAGCACGAAAACAGAGCCCCATACCGATGAGCAATTCGGAAGCGGGCAAGGCTGCTGCCGCGCACAACCGCCAAGTCGGAATCTCGATCGATGCTCCTTTTCCAACGACGGACGAGACCAAGTCTTGTCCGACAGTATGCAGGAATTGATAGTCAAATTTCCCCAGCGCCGAGTAAACGTAGATACTGATTGCGATCGCAGTCACCCAACGCTTGCCCATGGTCGCGGGCATGGCCAGAAAAACGAGGAAGTAAAGCGATGCTTGATAGGCCCAAGGCTGTAAGCGGTGTTGATTGCTTGCGAACACTGCAACCAATGCGACCAGCACGAAGCCAAGCAAATAGCGATTGGGGCGAATTGAACATGACGTTGCAAAAAGCGATACCAGCAGCAGGGCAACGATCCCGTCGTTAAGTGAATGTGCATAGGTGGGCAAACTCAACATCGGTACGGCAGGGAACGAATGTGTCCCCAACCAGAGACGCCAGGTCGCTCCGATCAGGATCAGTAACGCTATCGCCGTCCCTCGTTGAAACCCATTCCAATGATCGCTGATGGGCGTTGGGACGGATGGTGCAGGCGGACTAGTGCTCATCGAAGTTTTTCGGGGGCGATCGCAGAGGTGTCGAGTTATCCAATTTGCAATCCAGAAAAATGGGAGCCTGCGATCCAAAGATGCGAAGTGGACAAGTGTCTATTGGTTCGTTAGTATACTATTCTGGTCTCCTGTCTCGCTGGACTGCTTCGAGTGGCAGTCAGAATTTTCCTGTTTTCCACCGGTTGGACTCCCTATGAATGCCACACCAACACTGACCGACCGACAACTTGCAGTTTATGAATTGATACGCCAGTTGATGATTGATCGCGGCTATGGACCGACTGTCCGGGAGATTGGCGATCACTTTCAAATCAAGAGTCCTAATGGGGTAGTCTGCCACCTTAAGGCATTGGAGCGGAAGGGGTTGATCACTCGCGGCGCGAACAAGAGCCGTGCGATTCAATTAACCGATTCAGCGGACCGTCGGCCGCATTCGATGCCGATGGCAGGTGTCGTTGCGGCTGGACCTACTCGCATCGCATTCGAACAGATGGATCGAGTTGACTTTAGTGAATTGTTGTTTCGAGACGATCGATTCATTCTACGGGTCTCCGGAGACTCGATGATCAACGCGCATATCGCGGACGGCGACTACGTAGTCATTCAAAAGCGGAATACCGCAACAACCGGAGCGTTAGTCGTTGCACTGACTCCGGATGGCGAAGCAACGCTGAAGTATTGGTACCCCGAGAAAAACCGAATTCGCCTTCAACCCGCCAACGACGAGATGGGACCCATTTATGTTAAAAGCGCGAAAGTGATCGGAGTGGCTGTGGGTGTTGTCCGCGCAGGGATCTGAGTTGATCGATTCAGGACATGCAATCGATTTCCTAAGGACCACTTTCACGCAGGCACCATTAGCAGGCACCATTAGCGGGTAGGCGATTCCAATCTGCGATGTTCACCGAGGGCTGCGAGCGATTTGCTCCACTTCGTATTTTGGGCTCGTGGCACAGCGATGCTAGCCGGGACATGCTTCTTTTGCCAGGCATCTCATCAAGATTTGGCGAGCTTCGCTACCCTCGTTTTCAATCGGAACAGCTTGCACATGCTTACGCAGCGGCTTTTCGTTCCTCGACCGAATTGAGACGGTTGTAAAGGGTTTTAAGGCTCACTCCGAGCTCTTCTGCGGCGGCAGCTTTGTTGCCGTCGTGTCGCTTGATCGCCTGTTCGATCGCCATCATTTCCCACTCTCGCATGCTGAGGGGGCCTGAGTCGCGAAGCTCTTTTCGCAGTTGTCGTTGACCGAATTGCCGGGGAAGGTGTTCGGGACGGATTGGCAATCGGTCGCAAACGATCGCGGCGTATTCGAGAACATTGGCAAGTTCGCGAACGTTGCCTGGCCAGACATGGGCATGAAGTAACGCGCGAGTTTGAGAGTCGATGATAATGTCACCTTCCTTGGCGTCGGCGCGATGGCGGCGCAGCAAGTGATCGGCAAGCGCATCGATGTCCGAAACCCGTTCTCGAAGAGGAGGGATTCGGATTTCGAAGGTGTTGATGCGGAACATCAAGTCTTCACGGAAAGCACCGCTCTCGACCATTTGTTCTAAGTCCCGGTGCGTGGCGCAAACGATTCGAACATTGACATGGACCGTTTGATTGTCGCCAACCCGCCGGATATCGCCGGTTTCCAGGACGCGTAGCAGTTTTGCCTGCATTGACATTGGTAACTCACCGATTTCATCGAGGAATACAGTGCCACCATCGGCGACTTCAAAAAGTCCGATCCGCGCTGCATCAGCGCCGGTGAACGCGCCACGGCAATGGCCAAACAGTTCGCTTTCGATCAATTGTTCGGGTAGGGCACCGCAATTGATCGCGACGTAAGGTTGGTCCGCGCGGCGGCTGTGCGTGTGAACAGCCTTGGCAACCAATTCCTTGCCGCACCCGGTTTCGCCACGGATGAGAACTGAGCTGTCAGTCGGCGCGACTCTTTCAACCAATCGTTTGACGTTTTGCATCGAAGGATGATCACCAATCAATTGGTTGTCACCTTCCGCACGACGGACACGTAGCTGTAGTGCCGTCATCCGTTTCTTCGTATGACGGCGTTCGGCAACTCGTCCAAGCAGAACGGCGATATCGGCAAGACGACTCGGCTTAGTCAAATAGTCAAAGACTTCGTTTTTGATTGCCGCGATCGCGGTTTCCTTACTGGGATTGCCAGTCATGATGATCGCTTCGATATCGGGATACATCGCCTTCGCTCGTTCAATGACTTCGATACCTGTCATTCCGGGCATTTGAAGGTCGACGATCAAGCAGTCGAACGATTCTTTCTGCAGTGCGGCGACAGCGGTTAAGCCATCGGGACAGACGGTTACAGAATATCCCAAACGTGGCAGTTCGCTGCGCATCAATTCCTGTAGGTTGGGTTCATCGTCGGCAAACAGGATATGCATTTTTGTTGCGTCGGAAGGGATCGTTTTTTCAGCCATTTTTGTTTCTTTCAAGCTACCTGAAGGGGCTGATACAAGCCTGTTTTGGTGGTTTTGGAGGAGGACAACAAGACGCTTGGGTCGGCTTCTTCGGCGGGTACATCAAACTGCAATTTCGATCCTTGGCCTGGACCTCTGCTGGAAGCCGTTAAATGACCACCATGCTGTGTCACGATGCGGTGGGTGATACTGAGCCCAAGCCCCGTCCCCGAGCCGTCTCGTCGGCGGGTGAAGAATGGCTCGAACAGATGCTCGAGTACCTCGTCAGTCATGCCACACCCATCGTCTTCGACGGTGACCTGAACGCTGTCACCGACGCGCCCGACCGTCACATCCACTGCACCATCGGTGTCGACACTTTCGAGAGCATTGGTAATGAGATTAAGTGCTACTTGCCGAATCTGTTGACCGTTGACGAACGCCATGATGGTACCGTCGCAGTGGGTACGTAGCGTTTTGCAACGATACTTTCCTAGTGTTCCCACCATCGCGACCACGTCACGGATCAACTCGCCGATGTCGACTTGAGTCCGCTCCACATCACCAAGACGGCTGAAATCTAGCAGGCGCTGAGTGATGCCTTTGCATCGATAAGCTTCGTCTTGTACACGCCGAAGATTTTCACCGAGAACCTTTGCTTGCTCGGCGAGAATGATCCTGGTTGGCCCTTCTCCATGAATCACATCGTGCATTCGAGATTCAAGGGCCTCGGCACTCCATGCGATGGATGCAAGTGGGTTATTGATTTCGTGAGCGACGCCGGCGGCGAGGAAGCCAACGCTGGCAAGTTGCTCTCGTTGAATGACTTCGCGACTGCGATCCCGAACTTGGCGATCAAGATCTTCTCGTTCACGTTCCAGAACAGAACACGTCTCTTGGAAGCGGGTTGTCATTTGATTCACGACCTCCGCCAGCTCACTCAATTCATCTCCGGTTCCAAGGTCAATTCGGTGATCGAATTGTCCAGCAGCAACGAGGCGGGAGCCGTCCAAAAGCGTACGAAATGGTTTGATGACGAGCGACCGCAGGAGAAGGAGCAATACGCAGACTACCGAGAATGCAGCGAACAGGCATGACCACGCCACCGCTATCCCCGTTCGATATTCGTTTCGCACGTCGGTTGAATAGGCTGCCATTCCTTGGTGCATCAGACCGGTCAATTCGCTGGACTGATTGGCAAGCAAGTCCAATTCTTTCTGTAACGTTGCGAAGGAGGCCTTATCTTGATCGATTACCGGACAGATGTGCAATTGTTTCACGCGTTCCAGCTGAGTGGAAATAGCGATCAATACTTGTTTTCGCTGTTGAGGATTGACGAAGAGCGATTGATCCACGCCGCCTTCGCTTACCAGTTGAACGTAACTTTCTAGCGCTCGTTCGAACTCACTGAGGGAGCTCTCAAAGCCCTGGGTTTCGAAATCGATTCGTGAGGCGCCAAAAAGTGTGAGAGGCTCAAGTAAACCGTTCTCATCGCGAAGGCGTGCGAGCCGATGACCTGCATCTCGGATGGCCTCGGCCGCCTGGCTTAATTTGTTGGCGTAAGGGATTTCCGCGGCGCGAGCGCTGATGCCGATGGCGAGCCAGCGGTAGCTGTAGAGGCCCCAAAACGCACTGCTCGCCAAGATGACGACCACGGCAACCATCAGCCCCAAAACGATCGTCAACTTCGTATGAATCGATCTTCGCGAAAGCACATCGAATCCTTTCGGTGCCAAAAAAACGTGCCCAATCTCATTTGAACGCTTGTCGGGCCACTCGCCGCGAATGGCCAACCCCGTCGCACGCGAGCCGCTGGATCAAAAATAGAGTCCTTGCTCGGGCGAAGCAAGACGAAGAAATCGGGACTTCGCGGTCTAAAACGGGAAAAAAGCAAGAATTCACGGGTTCCAGGGAGTTGAATGGACGTTGTGGGTTTTTGCTTGGTTTGCTACCGTCTTAGGTCCGTCCGATGGTGCCGTATCATCGGGGGTGTCCCGTTCCTCCAACCCCGACACGTCAAATGCTCCTGGCCCCCGCGCCGGTTTGAGCAAGATGTGTCCGCATGAGATTCTCTCGCCAATGGTCAATCGCAACCTTATCCGCCATCTTGAAGACGACGATCTAGCAAACGAACTTGCCTTGTTGGTTCCCGACGATCAAGGAGAAGAGCTCCTACTTGAGGCCCTCGAACTCGAACAGCAGGATTACATTCAAGGTCGTATCGTCGATGGCCGAATCGTTGAAATCAATGACGAATGGGCGTTGATGGACGTTGGTTTTAAGAGCGAAGGCACTGTCGCACTGGACGAATGGGGGCCTGACGAAGAACCACCCAAGCTTGGCGATATCGTCAAGGTGCTCATCGAAGAGATGGAGGATGAGCTTGGCGCTGCCGATGATCCGTATGGGATGATCTCCCTCAGCAAACGAAAAGCTGAAAAGATCATTCAGTGGGAAGCGATGATGGAATCGGTCGCCGAAGGCCAAGTGGTCACGGGCGTCGTCATCCGAAAGATCAAGGGCGGTCTGCTTTGCGATATCGGCGTAAATGTCTTTTTGCCTGGTAGCCAAGTGGATATCCGTCGGCCAGGCGACATCGGTGACTTCATCGGTCGTGTCGTGCAGGCCGAAGTGCTCAAGATTGACGACACGCGTCGTAATATTGTGATCAGTCGGCGTTCACTGATCGAGCGTCAGCGAGAAGAAGATCGCGCGTACCTGATGCAGGAATTGGAAGTTGGCCAAGTTCGCAAAGGTATCGTCAAGAACATCGCTGACTTCGGCGCGTTCGTCGATCTCGGCGGAATTGATGGTCTGTTACACATCACTGATATGGCCTGGGAACGTATCGGCCATCCCACTGAAATGGTTTCAATCGACCAAGAAATCGAAGTCAAGGTCCTTCATATCGATCGCGAAAAGCAGAAGATCGCTCTCGGTTTGAAGCAAAAAGATCGCAACCCGTGGGAAAACATCGCCGAAAAGTACCCTGTCGAGTCGGTTCATCCAGGCGAAGTTGTCAACGTGATGAGTTACGGCGCGTTTGTTAAGCTGGAACCAGGCATCGAAGGCCTGGTTCACATCAGCGAAATGAGCTGGACCAAGCGGGTCAATCATCCAAGCGAGTTGGTAAATATCGGTGATAAGATTGAGGTTAAAATTCTCAATGTCGATAGCGAAGGCCAGCAGCTTTCACTCGGTATGAAGCAGACGCAGAAGAACCCTTGGGACGAAGTCATTCAGCGTTATCCCGAAGGTAGCGATGTCGTCGGTAAGGTTCGAAACCTTACCAATTATGGTGCGTTCGTTGAGCTTGAAGAAGGCATCGATGGATTGCTTCACGTCAGCGATATGTCGTGGACCCGCAAGATCAGCCATCCGAGCGAACGACTTGAAAAAGGCCAGGAAGTAAAGTGCCGCGTACTAAGCGTGGACGAAAGCCGTCGCCGGATCGCATTGGGACTCAAGCAACTGGACAGCGACCCATGGGACAACGACATCCCCGATAAGTACCAACCCGGCCAGCTCGTCAAAGGTAAAGTCACGAAGATCACTAACTTCGGAGTCTTTATCGGGTTGGAAGACGGCCTCGAAGGCCTACTCCACATCTCGGAACTTGCTGACCACAAGGTCGATGACCCTGAAGAGTTGGTGAAGGTCGGAGACGAAATCGAGGTAAAGGTATTGCGAGTCGATACCGACGAGCGGAAGATTGGCCTGTCGCGTAAGCGCGTCGAATGGGGTGAAGAACAGGAACGCGCCGCAGCGGCTGAAGAAGCAGCGGCCAACGCGGCCCCTGCGGGTCAAGTGGCCGACTCTGACCTCAAGGGTGGTCTTGGCGGTGGCGATGGGCCGCTGATCCCAACGGGCAACTAGCTCGCCTTCCAAGGTGAACCAAATCAAACGCGGAGATTTCGCCCCGGCGAACTCCGCGTTTTTTTATGGCATCGATTGAAGCCGAACGATGCTTAGCCATCGCTCGCTGTCGAACTTCGCCTCCAAAATAGACATCAGAAATCGTGCCCCCGGTTGCAAACCGGGTGACGATCGGCGTTAATCGCTCCGGAGTCGGTGATGCTTCGTCGCTCCGCGATCGGTGATCCTTCATCGCTCCGCGATCGTTGATCCAAAGTTCAACGGTGACACTTTCATTCGTTCGATTTTTTTATTGGTCTTCATGGCAACCCGTCGCCGAGCTCGCGAAATCGTTCTGCAACTCCTTTATGAAGCGGACATCAATCCTGGTCGTTCGGAGGAGTCGTCGCGCGCTTTCATTCGGTCTCGAATGCAGGGCCGCAAGGGATTGACCGAATTTGCCGAGGCCTTGCTCCGCGGAACACTGCAACACCGCAGCGAGATCGACAAGCACCTGTCTCGGCTCGCCGCCAATTGGACGCTTTCGCGAATGGCGGTCACCGATCGCAATGTTCTGAGGTTAGGCGGCTACGAGATTTTATTTGGCGATACGCCAGGTCGAGTGGCGGTTAACGAATCGGTTGTCCTTGCCAAACGATACGGTGACAAAAACAGTCCTCGGTTCGTCAATGGTGTGTTGGATCGTCTGATGAACACGAAGTCTGGGTGACTGCTTGCGATCTGCAAAGCGTTCTTAAGGACCGGCACAACGATCATTGTCGCGATAGTCGTGGATCGCTCCGCGATCCACAACTATTAATTTTGCCCCGATCGTGGGCGATAATTATGCGACCGATTGGGCTTTTTAGTTTTTGATTCAGCTGCAGTTGCGCGGGCGGATTGATCTGTTGAGACTGCAATGCTTCTCAACCAACCGCGCCGGGTACATTTGCAATTTCGCCCATTTGGAATTGCGCCTAATCACAAGCGTAGGTGCCTCCATTTTCACGAAGCAAAAACCAATAAAGACCCACGAGCGTTTTGGCGTCGCGAATCTCCCCTCGCTGAATCAATTGCGTGATCTCATCCTTCGAGACGATCCGATTCTCGATTTGTTCGGTTGCTTCGCGTTCGGGATCGCCAGCAACTAGGTCGGTTGCCGCGAAGAGATGCATCAGTTCATCGCAGATTCCGGGACATGAATAAAACTCATGGACCTTTTCGATCCGACCGGCCCGATAGCCTGTTTCTTCCATGAGTTCACGCGGTGCCGTAAGCTCAGGAGGTTCGTTTAGCTCAATCGTTCCTGCGGGAAGCTCTAACAGTACTTGGTCGACGCTACGGCGATAATTCTCAATCATCACGACACGACCGTCAGCTAAAATAGGCAACAAGACGACAGCCCCAGGATGCCGCACGACCTCGCGCATGATCTTGTTGCCATGCTTGTCGGTCATCGTCATGGCGTTCACCGTAAATCGTGCCGCACGAAGTAAAACAGCCTCAGTGGTCATGCTTGAAAATCACTTGGTTGGAGTCATGGTTGTTTTAAGGGCGAACGTTCATTCGAGGTTCACGCGTACGAATCAATTCGCTTTCGTAAGCCCGGCGAACGGACAATTGGTTTGCAGGGGATTTTTTTCCGAAACTGTGTAGTTCAATCGATACCGAACCTTGGGCTACCGACTGCAGATGTTTGCGGAGTGACAATCGATCGCTTTCATGCAGATGCTGTTTCAAGCGAGCCTGCAGGTCGATTGCTTCCCCAATATAGAGGTAACCCGAAGCGTCACGGAAAAGGTAAACGCCAGCCTCGCTACTGATTTTACCTGGAACCTTTAAAGCATCGTCAAGTTCCTCAAGCGACATCACTTCGATGGTGCGATCCCATTCGGCAACTCGAAGGACGAGTTCGGGTTGAAGCCGACGAGTCTTCCGCAGACGTAGGACAGCCTTTCGAACGTCATAAGGATCAACCGTAGGTGAGATGCCACTTGCCTCGCGCTGCAGTTCGTCGCGTAAGTGTGAGTCACAAAGTAATTCGTCAGTGCTACAGCGGAACCGATCAACAACGGACCGTGAGGCGATTTCGGCGATGGCAAGCACCGCTTGATCAATCGGCCTGCCCTTCGCCGTGGTTTGGGCCGCAAGCTTGCCGGCCTTACGAAGTGAAACCAGTCGCAACAATGAGGCGGTCTGCCACTCTCGATCACGCTCTTGCCAATGCGAATCCAATGATTGGAACCATTCAGTCCTCAATTGATCGTTGATGACAATCTCATCAACGCTATTTCCCTTCGAGATCCTATCGAAAGCCGCCAAAATTGCCTCATCGCTGGCGCGATGGCCGACTGTCGCAGCATCTGAATAATCCTCTGCCACAATCGGTTGGTTGACGAAACTGGCTACCAGCACGCCATTGGTCGCAAATGCGAGCAGCCAAACTGAGACTTTGCAACGGTAAATGACAACAGCACCCCTGTGAATCATTGCAAGACCTGCGTTAGAGTGTTTTATCGTATTCTAATGGTCTTGTACGTTCTCCGAAACATTGCTTGAGCAGCGACAAGCTCCGAGTGAAGACTGAAAATTACTTTCATTTGCGGACAATGCTCCGCGCACCTTCTGCTTGCGTACCCAAAACGAGAGAATTCGACTGAAATGCGAATCGTTGTCTGTTACCCCGTAACGCCATCGTGCTTGGACCAAATCCGACATGTTGCTGGCACCGCGGAGGTCATCGATGCGGGTCAGGCCCGAGTAGACGAATACTTACCGACGGCCGATGTTTTTATCGGACATGCGAAAGTGCCGGTCGATTGGGACCGCGTCCTTCGCGCTGGTCGGCTTCGCTGGATTCAGTCCTCAGCAGCCGGACTAGACCATTGTCTCGTCCCGGGAGTGATCAACTCAGAGATCGTTGTTTCGAGTGCATCGGGGTTGTTTGCTCCACAGGTGGCAGAACAGACTTTTGCGTTGATGCTCGGACTTCTCCGTCGGATCCGGTTGTTTACGGAGGCGACGAGGAATCGCGATTTCACTCGCCGTCCGACTGATGATCTGCGAGGTAAGACCGTCGGCATTGTGGGACTCGGTGGGAACGGACGAATGATCGCAAAAATGCTTGCCCCCTGGGATGTTCGCATGATTGCCACCGACTATTACCCTGAGAATTGCCCATCGGAGGTTGAATCTCTTTGGCCTGCCGATCGGATCGACGACTTGCTTGCGCTAAGCGACATCGTAGTGTTGAGCTTGCCACTGAATGCTTCGACAGAGGGAATGTTTGACTCGTCGCGAATCGCGAGAATGCGGTCGGGGAGCTATTTAGTAAACGTCGCGAGAGGGTCCGTGGTAGTGGAGTCTGCTTTAGTGGATGCCTTAGCTAGTGGGCATCTAGCGGGAGCTGGGCTCGATGTTACGGAAGTGGAGCCTTTGGCACCAGAGAGTTTACTTTGGGACAATCCATCGGTCCTCATCACGCCGCATGTTGGTGCACAATCCGCAAGTCGAGTTTCCGACACCACTCGTCTGGTTTGCGAGAATCTGCGTCGCTATCTCAACGGCCAACCGCTTTGGAACGTTGTCGACAAAAAGCTTGGCTTTCCACATCCTTCGGTCGTATGGACTGAGGGTCATAAACCCCTAAGTCAAAAACGATGACGAGCAGTCCGGGTGAATTGCCTCCGCCCTACGAAGCGATCGTCTGTCGTGAAGACAGGGTGCTTGGACCGGTCCGATTGCCCCCAGAAGACCCCGATCAGTTTGTGGTCGAGTTCAATCGAATCTACCAACGCGCGGGAATGCGAATGGAGGCAATACCGCACACTTCGGGGCCGATTCGCATAGAAACGAACCCACCCAGTTCACTGTGACGTTCGATTGAGAGTTCGTTTGTTGTGAGTCGGACCGATACTTCAGGGAATGTGTCGGCTACGAGGCAAGTCTATCTTCGTCGTTACAATCGATACGAATCGATCTTTGAGTGATTTAACGCGACTCTTACATGAGCAAACTTGATCGGGTAGCATTCCGTTTGCCGACGGAAGAGACGATACGCCTCGGGCCGCATTCACTTGCTTCTTTTGTCGCCGCGACCACTACACGCCATGACTGACGCCACATCTGCCGCTTCCGTCCTCGGGGAACAATTCCCCTGGTTGGCGGCGTCCGCGACGACGGTCAATCACCATCCGGCAGTTCCCTTCGTTAGTGACAGCGGGTCGGATGGATCGTCGTCAGAGCTGAACCGACTTACCAGTGAGCTGGTTAAGAAGTTCGAGGAACTGACGATGATTCATCAGTTCACCGAGCAACTCCGTATCGACGCGGATCGCGTATCGATCTGTCGAGAGTTGATAGAGCCGTTGATGCATTGCATTAACGCGGTAACGCTCGCAATTGAGCTCTATCCAGATTTGGACGTCAGTGTGGATTCCGCGCTCATCCAGGTAGGTCAGCACCGAGATGATATTTGGTTAAAGACGATGGCGGATTCGGCGATGGTGGTTCGGGGCGAAACGCTCGCGATCATCAACCAACCGCTCGTACAAGGCGACCCGACGAAGCGGATTTTGGTTGTGCCCATTGCTCGTGGCGCCAGGCGAATTGGCCGCATGATCGCTGTCGGCGACAACGCTGCAGAAGAGTTTGGAACCGTTGAAGCGGACTTGATGCGTTCAACAGGAATGATGCTGGCGGTTCATTTAGTCAACCAGCGACAGTTTGTTGAGCTGAAGCAAACCCTCGATGGTGTATTGGTCGCGCTCGTTTCCGCGATTGATGCAAAGGACCACTATACCTGTGGCCACAGTTCCCGAGTCTCCGAGCTATCCGTAGCTTTGGCTCAGGATTTAGGCCTTAAGGATACTGAATGTGAGATCCTTCGAAAGTCAGCACTTCTCCACGACATTGGGAAGATTGGTGTCGATGACGCTGTCCTTCGAAAGCATGGTGAGCTGAGTAAGGAAGAGTATCATCTAATCAAACAGCATCCGGTGATTGGCTACAATATTTTGAAGACCATTGGCCCTTTTGAGGCGATGCTTCCCGGGGTGCTTCACCATCATGAGTCTTGGGATGGTAAAGGCTATCCGCATGGATTGGCAGGCGATGATATTCCTAGACTGGCGCAAATCATCGCGGTAGCGGACTCGTTTGATGCGATGACCAGTGACCGTCCCTATCGTCCCGGCATGTCACTCGATCGTGTGCTGACGATTTTTAAACGAGGGATGGGTGTACAATGGGCGCCTGACGTTGCGCTCGTTCTGGTTACCCAGATAGAAGCGTTGTCAAGTTCGATTCAGCGCACACCCATGTAAGCTCATTCTTAGTAGCCCCTCTTTGCCACTCCTCATTGCTACCGACGAAGCAGGCTACGGACCCAAGCTAGGGCCGCTCGTAATTGTGGCGGCGGCCTGGGAATGGGCGCGCGAATTGTCCGACGAAATTGCTTTTGCGCCGCTTACCATACCCATTGACGATGCGCGCTGTGGTTCGGTTTACGTGGATGATTCGAAGCGCGTGTTTAAGAAACAGAGACAAGCTTCGTCAACGATGCGATCGCTCCCCATGACCGATATTGTCTGCCAAGCGGCCTCACAGTGGGCAGGTTTGCCAGACCCGCTCTACCGATTCGAGGAATGGTTGAACGTTGTTGCGCCTTCGGATTGGAATTCAATCTTAGAAAGCCCATGGTTCGCAGCGTGGGGGAAAATGATACCGAATGGTCGACTTGCCCGCGGGCAAGATTTCAATGACACCATTATCAATCACTGGTCAGTGAATGGGATAAGGCTTTGTGGCGTTAAGGCTCGCTGTATCACAGCCTCGTCGTTCAACTCTCTGGTTGACCAAGGCGCGAACAAGGCGGACATTCTGACCGATTCAACTTGTAGGCTCGCAGTCGAATTGCTGGATATCCATGGCACGGACCACGCCGACACGGTGGTCTACAGTGATCGACATGGCGGTCGCGCTTACTACGGTGCCGTTTTGCAGCACCATTTCGACGGCGCTTTGCCTCTTATTGAATGCGAAGGCAAAGGAGTCAGCCGCTACCGCTTGTCACTGCCGCACAGCACTCGCGCTCGCAACGTGACTTGGTCATTCACGGTAAAAGGTGATTCGTTCGCTCCGGTAGCCATGTCGTCGATGATTGCAAAATGGCTGCGAGAGCGGGCGATGGATCGATTCAATGAATTCTTTTCCTCACGACTGCTCGCCCCCGAAACGCTAGCGCCGACAGCCGGGTATCCGACTGACGCCGACCGTTTTATTGCTGACCTAAGGCGGTTGGGACTCGATCAAGGCATTGACGACCAGCAGTTGATTCGCAAGCGGTGAGCGGTTATTGAGGGCGTTGGGCCTGGTTTTTCTTAGCCCATGCTTCCTCGGCAGCTTGTCGAACAGCGGCCAATGTGGTGCTCCGTTTCGACGCCAAATCACGGCCATCTTCGTACTCGACCGTCATTCGCGTTTGCGTTCCACCGAGCTGAACAACCTTGGCTGCCAAAGGCCCCAAGCTGGTTTCGAGTATGACTTGTTGGCGAATCAACTTATCGCGATCGGCTGTATGTCTGCGTATGCCGATGGTGGACGTTTCTTTAAACAACATCATTTCAAGTTCTTTGACTCGCGATGGGGATGAGACCACGGTCAACAGGATACCGCTTCGTCCCTTTTTCATTACGCAGGAAGTTTGGTAGACATCCAATGCTCCCGCCTCCATCAATCGACGAGTGCAGTCGGCCAAGTCCTCCGGCGTTGAATCATCAATGTTAGTTTCAAGCACTACCACTCGGTCATGCTCCAGCGGGATAGTCGACGACACAAGCGAGCTTTCGGCTACGTCGTCGCATTCGCCCAGTACGATGCGAAGCACGTTCGCTTGATTCGGCAGATCATAGGTTCCTGCGCCATACCCTGCCGCTATCAATCGCATTGCGGGCAGGGGACCAAATCGGGCTACGGTCGCCTTCAGAATTGCAGCCCCGGTCGGAGTCGTGAGTTCTCGCTCGATGTCGGAAGTGGCGATGGGGACTCCACAGAGCAGTTCGGCAGTGGCGGGCGCCGGAATCGAGACTCGACCATGCGCTATTTCCACCGACCCACATCCGGTCGGAACTGCCGACGCCTCAACACGATCGATTCCAAGCAGCTGGAACCCAATGGCAGCACCGACGATGTCAGCGATGGAATCGACAGCCCCTACCTCATGAAAATGCACTTTTTGGATCGTTGTGTTGTGCATTTTGGCTTCGGCGACACCGATCAGGCCGAAAATACGTTTGGCCAATACTTTGGCTTTGGGTGCAATCTCACTCCCTCGATCGATCATTTCCTCAATATGGTGCAAATGTCGATGCGACTTTTCGGGGGGGTGGGCAATCCGAACCTGCACGGCTCGAAACCCCGCTTTTTTAACGATTTCCGAACGAATTTCGATCTCGGCGAGACCCATGGAGCGAACTCCACTTTGGATTGCATCGATCGAAACCCCTAAATCCACCATTGCACCAAGGGTCATATCGCCGCTAATACCGCTGAAACAGTCGAAATATGCGATCCGCATTTGAAGTCCTTATCCGGCAGATATGGCTAGAAACGAAAACTGGCGTTGCGAAACCCTCGCGTGCCGCTAAAATCTCCGGTCCACTTGCGGAGACGATTCCTTTTTCAACCCGTTCCGCCGACCTTCCGAAGAAAACAGCGAACCCCGCAAACGTGAGATTTTAGCGATGAAAGTTGTAAGTAGCATTGGGGCATTGAAGTACCGACATCCAGATTGCCAAGTCGTACGTCGCCGCGGTCGGATTTATGTGATTTGCAAAAGCAATCCTAAATTCAAGGTTCGTCAAGGCAACGCCAAAACGAAGAAACGTCGTCGATAGTCTGATTTTGCTAACGGGCTTCATGGCGCGTTCACGTCGCACCTATCTGAGCCTTTTCATGCGTGTGGACGCGTTCATGCGTCTGGACCCGATTTATGCATATGCGCCGGTTCACAACGCTGGGCCCATCGGTGCAGGGGACATGACGTAGGCGATTCTCTGGGCATTAGACGATCCCGGTTGGCCGGCATTTCGCTTTCGTTGGGGAACGGCCGGATCGCAAGGCATTAGCGTTCCCAAGTGACTGGAAAAAACTGCGGTGGCGTCAAAGTTTCCCCAGCCCCTAACTTCCACTCAAGTCGCACGACCGTCACAGCCGAATTCAATAGCGTGGCAACAAAGATTGTTGCATTGACTGTGCTGTTGACCGTTGATTCGCGTTCAACAAGTTGACCGGAATTGCCTAGCTTCGTCCCCCCGACAATGGATTGCCGCCGTGACAAGAACTCTCTCACAACCCGCATGGATGGTGTTGGCCGTTGCGTTGTTCACAGCGGGGGCTCAGCAAGCTCAAGCCGAGATTGCCTGGCAGACGCAGTTGAAGACGGCACATGCACAAGCACAGCAAGAGGGCAAATTGCTTTTGTTGCACTTCTACGACGATAATTGCGTCTGGTGTGATCGATTGGAAAGCGGGGCTTTCAAGGCTCCCGAGGTTGCTGCTGCTATCCAAAAAAATTACGTCCCTGTGAAAATTCATGCCGGCAAAAGCCCCTCCATTGCCTCTACGTTTCAAGTGACTCGGTACCCGACAGATGTGATCGTCACGACCCAGGGACAAGCCGTATCGCACAGCGTGAGCCCTCAAGATCCAGCTCGCTACGTAGCGATGCTAACTCAACATGCACAACCAAGCGGAGCAGCCATTGCGAGCGTTTCGCCTGTCCAGGCACCGGTAGCGGCCGCCGCGACGGCGCCAAGTCAACCGACGAATGCGATTGCTGGTACTCCTGGACAGGGAGCCGGCTACGTCGTGCCGCCGGCAAGCAAAGAAATCGTGGCGACTCCGGTTTCCGTCCGAACAGACAACTCGTTGCAAACCCCAGCGCCAACTTCGGTCGCAGCACGCAGTGAAATGGAACTAGCGATGGAAGGATACTGCTCTGTCGCCGTGATCGACGAAGATCGTTGGGTCGAAGGAAATCCTGAATTTGGTGTGGTGCACCTTGGTCGGCTCTATTTGTTTAGCAGCAAGCCTGCGATGGAGCGTTTTGTTGCCAACCCAGAGCCCTATACACCGATGCTGAACGGTATCGATGTTGTTCGCTTTTTCGAAGAGCGAAAGATTGTGCCAGGGAACCGTGAATGGGGCTTAAAGGACCCTGATCACAACCGAATGTTTTTCTTTGCTGACGAAGCGGCGTTGAACCACTTCTATAATCAGCACACTCGATACACCGATGCCGCTCTGGCCGTAATGGACAAGGCGATCAAGGACGCAAATCCTCCTCAATGAGGACTTGCCTTCACGGGATCAGCGGACGGTTAGAATGCACTGCCAGTGTGTGAGTGGAAAACGCGGGCAGAATGAAAACTGCCGCTGGAGCCTGAGTCGCCAGCCGAGCCATATCGGAGAAATCAACTTCTGCTGCGAGCTTAAGCGGTTTCTTGGGCACGCTTCAAAGTTCCGCTTGCCTAAGGCGATGGATTTGCCGTTTTCACAGCTCGCGGAGCCGGTTGGGGCACCGCAAAACTGGGTCGAATATCTCGAAGGATCAAGACCCCCGTAATGCACAGCAAAACGGCGAGTACCGTTATGACCGCTCGCGCCGCCCCGCGACCGAAACGCTGCTGAATGCGTTTCACCAAAGTAAGCTGAGAGAGCGCGTCCTGTGAGCGGATAGAGAGCCCAGCCAAGACAACACCCAACCCAATGGCAAGGCTTCCGACAAAGGTATCTGCCTGAATGATCGGGGCCATGAGCCGGTTAGCTCTCACTACGCCGGAGACGTCGACGAATGGCGCGGATTTGAAGTCTTGCTGATTCGAGATCAGGACAAATCTCGATCGCTCGTTCGAGTGCATGGAGCGCCGCGTTGAAATCGCCTTCGGCGAGTTTGCAACGGGCCAAGCCTTGCCAGGCAGGATAGTGATACCGGCAATGCCAAAGGCAACTGCAAAATGCCGCCTCCGCAGCGTCGTTGTCATCGAGCCCCTGCCAGCAGACTGCGAGTTGGTGATAGGCTTCTGCATACATCGGCGCCTGGTCCGCGAGGATCATCGTCGGTGCCAACGCGGCAGCATGTTCTCCCCCATCGTTCAGGTGCATCACCTGAAGAAGCTGCTGGTGATGCGGTGGGGCGGCATCGCGAATGAGAATCGCCCGAAAGGAGTCGTCTGCGGCCAGACGCACGCCGCGATCCGGATCTGCCAACGACCGGCCGAGCGGCTCGATCGCGGAGTGATCGCCAAGCATCCCAAGCGCCATCGCCGCAGCGCGACGCATTTCAACGTCGCTGCGAGTCAAGATCGTCAAAAGCGTCGATGTCGAGTAATATCGATTGATGTCGCCGGCGTATTGAGGCGAATCGGCACTCGACAGGTATCGTCGGTAGGCAGCTACCAGGCGAGTCGTTCGAACAAGGGGAGTGGTCACTATGTCATCGTCCATTGTTGTCAAGAATCTAGGAGCTGACCACCGTGCCAACTCGGCTGCATCCTATGCAGCCGACCGCGTCCGGCAAGCGTCGCGAGTTCTGAAAATTAGAATCCGCACTCTCGGATTCATCAACACTAGCAAGCTGTCGAACTACGGGTATGGCCCGAGTCTAGTTGCCTCCTTGTCGGCCTGCAAACCTGGAAATCAGCGTTTTTCGCGTGTTGTAGTCACGGTGGCCGGCTTTTTGGCCGTCATCATGGGTTCGGCCACAAAGGCCCAGGTTTTACCGGTAAAGGTAACCGTGAACCCGGCCGTTGAGGCGACACTTGCTACAAAACTGTCCAGCCCTTTTCGTGCCGCGATCTCCGATCGGCCCCTTCGGGAGTCACTTCTCGCCATTTCACAGCCGCTGGGAATCAACATCTGGATCGACCGCAAAATCGATCCGACGGTACCGGTGGGTACGGGACCGGAAGCTAAGACTGTCTTTGAGGCGCTCAGCACTTTGGTGGATTCTGCCGGGGCGGAGATCGCCGTTGCTGAAAACGTGGTCCTTGTGGGACGGAGAGATTGGGCGCTAGCGGTCGCGGGGGCTGTCATGGGCAAGTCGGGCAATGATATGCCTCGCGACCTATCTTGGGGCGAGCCATCAACGCCCGCTCAAGCGATGCTTGTGTGTGGCGGGTCTTCTTCAGGCCCATCGCTTCCGCATGACTTATGGGCCGCCGTCCACTGGACCGCCATGCGCCCCTCAACGGCTCGGTTGCTCATTGTGACGCAGTTTGACAAGGTTCCGTCAACAACTGACCCGAACCAATATGTTCCTCTGGTGGCGCCAGCCAAAATCGAGGCCCTGTACCCTTCGGGTCCTCATGCATTAACGATGCGCAAAGACGTTCTCGCGGTGGATCAAGCCGCCCTGTTTCGAGAAGCCAAGGGTGGAATCCTGTTAACAAGCAGCCCCGCCGGACATCATGCGGCGACAAAGGCCTGGCTTTCTGCCGTTCGACTTCAAGCGACAAAGCCACTGGATATCGACAAAACTCGTTTTAGCATGCGTCTGGAAAACGTCACGGCAGATCAAGTCTTTCGTCAGCTGGCGACAACTTCCACTCGCGTTCTTGTCATTGAGCCTGCAGCGGGCGATGCATGCAAATCGCTTGTATCGCTTGCAGTTCAAGACAAGTCGCTACGAGATATTTCAGAGCAGGTTGCTCGCTCCGCAGGCGTTACGATCCAGTGGAGCGAACAAGAGTTGCATGTTAAACCACTCCAGTGAAACGATACGTTCTGCAGCCACTAAAACCGGAGCGGCTCGTTGAATTCGTACACTTGAAGCCTAACGTTGAAACAACGAGTAGGTTTTGTAGCCCCCACCAAGGTTCGATGCGTTGAAGCCCGATTGGCGAAGAATGCGAGTTGCCAAATAACCACGCATCCCCACTTGGCAATAGGTGACGATCGGCCGGGCTGAAGACAACTCGTTGATGCGGCAACGCAAATCATCAACGGGTATATTGATGGCTCCGGCAATGTGGCCTTTGGAAAACTCATCCGGCGTTCGAACGTCTATCAAGCAAGTCGAATCGTTGGAGCCAGTCGCACTGAGCGAATCGACGTCGACTTGTGGATGCTCGCCTCGCATCAAGCCACTGGCGACGAACCCAAGCATGTTCACCGGATCCTTCGCCGAACCGTATTGCGGTGCATAGCAGAGCTCCAATTCTTCTAAGTCGAAGACAGTAAAACCTGCTTGAATCGCCACGGCCAAAACATCGATTCGTTTGTCTACACCCGCACCGCCGACACCTTGGGCACCGAGAATCTTACCCGACTGGGGATCGAAGAGTAATTTGAGCGTCATCCCCTCCGCGCCAGGATAGTAGCCCGCATGATGGGCTGGATGCACATAGACTTTTCGGAAGGCACGGTTGCACCGACGCAGTACCTTTTCCGATGCCCCAGTCATCGCTGCGGTCTTGCCGAGCACGCCGACAATTGCCGTCCCCTGTGTGCCGCGATAGGAAGCATTTCCTCCGAAAACATTATCGGCAGCAAGTCGTCCCTGGCGATTCGCAGGGCCGGCCAGTGGAACAAGCGTGTCATGGCCTAGCACAAAATCTTTGACTTCGACGGCATCGCCTACGGCATAAATGTCGGGATCACTCGTTCTCAAAAACTCATCCACTTGAATGCCGCCGCGCGAACCAACTCCCAAGCCTGCGTCGGCTGCAAGATGACTTTCAGGTTTTACACCAACCCCGACAACAACCATGGAAGCCAATAATTGCAGGCCGGATTCGAATCGAAGCAACAGGTCGCTATCGAGTTTTTCTATCGATTTCAAGTTCTCACAATAATGAAGGGCCACACCGTGATCGCGAAGCGCCTGCTCGATTGGCGTCGTCATCTCCAAGTCGAGTGGACCGAGGACTTGGGGATTGCGTTCAATGAGCGTTGTCGAAATACCAAGTCTTACTAGGTTCTCCACCATTTCCAAGCCAATAAACCCACCTCCAATCACCACGACATTTTTTGGGCCTGAGTCAACTTGATTCTTGATACGGTCGACATCCTGAAGATTGCGCAGCGTATAGACACCCGGAAGTTCGATACCCGGAAGCGCTGGCCTCAATGGGGCGGCACCGGGTGAGAGAATGAGTTTGTCGTAAGATTCTTCATAGGTGCGCCCGCTGTCGAGTTCTCGCACGCTAATCGTTTTCGCCTGGCGGTCAATCTTTTCGACTACGGTGCGAGTTCTGACATCGAGTTTGAAGCGTGTACGGAGCAACTCGGGCTTCGTGACGAGCAACTTGTCGCGACTAGCGATCTCACCACCGACATAATACGGCAAACCACAATTGGCGAACGACACATCCGGTCCTCGCTCAAACAACACAATCTCTGACTCTTCAGAAAGCCGCCGCGCCCGAGCGGCCGCGGAAGCTCCTCCGGCCACACCCCCAACAATCACTAACTTCATTGGTCTCGCCACAGTTTAAACCTAAACTTACAGAACCCTCGATTGACCGTCGACTCTTCGGAAAGGGCCGCGTTTCCCGTTAGATAATAACGACCACGCGTTTGAGCGAGCAGGCTTCGCGACAATTTGGCGCTGGATTGGCGAATCATTGCAGCGTGGGGTCATATGAGTTCACTCACTTTGACTGAGTGATGGGTTAACTCCAACGAGTCACGGATCCAGTCGTTCCAGCTTCGTGACGCGCCCCCCGACGACCCACTCGGTTACAAAGATATTGCCATGCCGATCAAAGCAAGCATCGTGGGGATGAATAAAATGTCCAGGCGGGCATAGCTGGGGAGTTTTACGCATCGCAAAATTATCTGCCAACACCCGCTCCCGCCAATTAGCGTCGTCGCCGAGGTGTACCACGACCTCGTTATTGCGGCCGAGAATAGTGACCCGTGCATGCAGGTCTGCAATCAATAGGTTCTCCTCTCGCTGATCGATAGCGGCTGGAAACAAGAATCCGCCAAGGATACTCAGATGGTTTCCATCCATGTCAAACCACTGCAGGCGTTCGTTGGCGCGATCGGCAACAACCAGCTTGGGCAGTCCATCGCGGTCGTCAAGCCAATGCCCATGAGGCGTGCGAAATTTTCCCGACTCGGAACCGACTCCTCCGATGGTTCGTACAAACCGATCCGCAGCATCATATTGAAATAGAAAGCCCGTCCCATAACCGTCACCGAGATAGTATCCGCCATCCGGACGAAAACTTGTATTCGTAGGACGCAGGTCGATTCCGAGGGCCTTCGCCGAATTGGCATCCGTAAAAACGGTGTCCCGATTCTTTTTCCAGACTAACTCACCGGCCATCGACAGCTTGGTGAATCCCATCTGCGCGTGCGTCGGTGAAAGATAAATGAACTCTTCATTGCCCTCTTTTCGAATGTCAATGCCGTGACCACAGGCTACGCCTTGGGGGTTCCGAGCATCTTCCCCTAGTCCCCCTGGGTTGACATGGATGCTCGCCATCGTGCGAACAAACCTTCCGTCATCGTCAAAAACGAAGACTGAATCTGGCTGGCCCGTATGTGTCACATAAACAAAGCCCTGAGCATCGATCGCGACGCCATGAGATGCATTTCCATAGTGGTACCCAGCGGGAAGGGAGTCACGTCCCCAATCATGGATACAACGATACCGATGCCCGCCATTTCCGATGATCACTTCGTGTCTTTCCATCGTTGTCGGCTGAATCGAAGGAGTGCAGAACTCTCGGACTTACCGGAAAGCCTGTCTGGAGTGGTCGTCCATCACAAGTCTTTCCTTGTGGGGACGCAGGGTCCGAGGGGCTTTCGCTTTGTCGAAAAAGCATGCCAAGTCACCGAAGGCTTGCCTCCACGTGTTCGATGCGTACTATGCCGGTGTCTTCCAGGAAGAAGACGTCATTGCTAGCTCGCCTTTGGCCTTGAAACGCTAAAGACCTTCTCAGATGTCGCATGAAGTCGGCGTCGGCTTGCGTTTGAAATGGAAGCCCTCGATTACCGGGAATGGAGAAACCCATGCTTGCACGTCTTTCACCCGTATTGTTATTGACAGCGTGGATCGTCGTGACGCCAGTGGCATTTGCTGACCCTGCCATTCACTTCGACTTGCCGGCCACAGCACGAGCGACCGATGTGACACCTCGGGAACGATCCGGTCATGAATTATTAGTCTCCATCGAACTTGAACTCTCTTTGATCGCCGACTCGCTTCAATCGCCACACGCGGATCAGTTGGTCGTCCAAGTCAGCCCACTGGGTGGCGGTGCCGAGATTGCGGACTACTCACCGCGGACGGAATTGTCCAGCTCGGTTGCAGGAGACATCGAAGTTTCGAAATCCCAGGAAGTTGTGGACAATCTCGGCGTGTCCATCGATGCGGCTTACGGTCATCTGGTTCGTGGCAAAGTCGGCGCCGATCGCGGTGAAAAGGAAACCGCATCGACGAAATACAATCGCGTAGCGCCAATGCATATCGTTGCAGCAAGCGGTACCACTCACCGAGGCCGCGGCGTGTATTTCAAGTTGCGGGCCGATGATCGCCAAGTGCTTGAAGGCGACAAGCAATTCACGGTCGTCCTCCGCGTGCCGATGACTTGGCGTGGTGAACTCCTCGAAGTAAGGGTCGTCGCCGAATCGATGGCGCGAGGCCTTTCATCTAGTTTGTCGTCGTTTGCCGGAATGGCACCGAAGTCACATCAAGTCGGCGCAGGCCGATTTCTTGTCGCAACCCATCTCGATCAGGATCACGAAACGGCAGCTACCGCGCAGCAGCTTGCCGAAACCGAGTTGGAGCTTCGCCGACGAGCGACACAGGCGATTCGTCAAGAATCGCCATCTATCAATCGACGCCTGCCAAGTCACGTTTCGTTTCGACTCGACATGACGTCAACGGATCCTACGCTTCGGAGGGATCGAGCGATACAAACCGTTGAGCAAGTTTTGTTTGGATCGATCGATCCGTATGTGGATCCAACAATTCAGAAATTGCCTGTCGATGTCCGGGTGGCCATCTTGGATTACCTCGAGGCACGAGATCATTACTTGAGCCGCGTTCAGGCACCGGCGACACTTGTCAACACTCGCAATGCGGCAACCCCGTAGTCAGTTGTTGCTAAAGCCAATCGCGCTAGCGATCTCTCGTCCCAGCGGGTTGCGAGAGAACTGTTTGTAACAGCGCGGACAAAGATCGTAGTTTGCCTGAGAGGCAGGTATCGGGTCGCTAAAGTCTTCCTCGCACTGAATACCCTCGAGAAGCTGGTGCAACTCGGAGAGCGAATCAAAGTCATCCGTCGCAATGGTCTCTTCGGAGTCAGCAATGGCTTGTACTTCGAGTTTCAGCAAATAGCGAACTTCGACTGACGAAATTTTCTGTTTGCATCGATCGCATGTGTAGTGAATCATCAGAGTGTTCACACCGTGTTATCGAGTTTGGAGCGGGCGCGAGCGACACTACGGTAGGTCGCTTAAGAAGGGATGGATGAGACAAATCGCACCTGCTCTTATCGATCATCCTAGTGAGGCAGCGTGTGTCGTGACAAGACACAAGTCCACTTATCGCCCATTGAAAATGAACGCCAATTTTTTTGCGGAGTTTTTCGCTTGACAGACGGCCTTCGTTGTGGTTCGAAATTAAGTTCGTGGGCGCCCGCTGCTCCATTAGAAAAGGAGGGCAATGCAGATCAAAAACAGGATCGCCATGCCTGCGGAGAGCTTGCCAAGCATGCCAAAAGTGCGGCCCCAAAATGCGGCGTGCCCCACCGCCCAACTCTCTTTCCAAGGTCGTCCATCGCTCCATTCGCCATACATCGCGCCGACGGTTGCACCAGCGCCACTAAAGACAATGGCAGCGATGATCGATCCAATGGCAGGGATGGGAATCCCTACGAACGCGCCGATAATCGCTCCCACGAAAGATCCGAGCAATGCGAAAAAAGTACTGCGCCGGCTAGCACCGGCGCGTTTGGCACCCATCGCTGCCGCGAGCAGTTCGATGACTTCGCCTACCGCAGCCATTAAAAACGCGGCGATCAGGACAAAGAATCCGATCGAGGCCCGTCCTGAGTCCGGTCCCAGCCAGACGTAGATTGCAAGCAGTCCCGTCGCAACCCAGTTTCCTGGCAACGCTATCAGGTTCAGTCCCCACGCTGCCAGACACGCGATGATGAGGCTGATTCCCCAGACGAACGGAAGTAGCGGTTCGAGGGACCAAGAGAATAGGAGGACCCCGTCGGACGCGGGCAATCGAGTCGATGCGGGCAATCGAGCGAAGGTGGGCAATCGAGCCGTTAGATGGAAAGCAAGGGAGAGAGCGATTTTAGAAATCAATGGACGAACCCTGTACCCATTTTGGTGTCATCAACCGGCAGACCAGTTGCCCGCTGGATCGTGAATGAAGAATCACGACTAAATTCATCAATAACTGACAAAGCCCGTTTACCATAGGCCTGGACGGCTTGGCTACAATGAAACCACTCAGTCAGCCGTCAACAGTCCAACTCGTTTCGCCGCCGCGTATGACACGGTCACCGTCGGTGGTTCACCCGTCCGAAGGATGCGCAGGCGATGTCAGGGAGTAGCGTTCTCGATTCCAACGTTCTGGTACTCAACCGTTTTTACATGGCGATACGGGTCGTCAATGTTCGTCGGTCGATGACATTGTTGTATCGCGATTGTGCCGAAGTGATTGTCATGGACCGCGACCAGTTTGTCGCCTATGACTTCGATAGCTGGTGTGAGTTCAGCCAGCTGACGGCGGTCGAGAAGCAGCCGGGCGAGGATTACCTGCAAGCTGTAAATTTTGAATTGCGAGTGCCACGTATCGTTCGCTTAACTCGATTCGAGCGGATGCCTTCGCAAACAGTGCGATTCAATCGCAAAAACCTATTTGCGAGAGATGGCTATCAGTGTCAATATTGTGGGCAGGCTCAGCCTACGCATAAGCTTAGCCTGGACCATGTGATTCCGCGATCACACGGTGGACAAACCACTTGGGAGAACATCGTTTGCTGCTGCTTGAAGTGCAATGGACGAAAAGGCGGACGAACGCCACAGCAAGCGAAGATGAGACTGCTAACTCGACCCAGCAAACCGCGTTTCAATTCATTGGTTTGCGAAACGATTAATGACCCCCGTTATGAATGTTGGAAGACATTTCTATCGGCAGGCCATTAAGCACGTCCATCGCCGTCCTACCCAATCGATGTCCAAACCCCCGTGCCTTCACCCATTGAATTCAAGAGAATTCAATATGTGAAGGCTGGGCGTTTGGCAAAGCCAGCGTGCCGGTTAGCTCTTCGGCTCCGACGAACGCGCGTGGAAAGATTGTGATTTGCCACTCAGTATTTCCATAAAAGATTCCAGTGGCTTTGTATTGGCGATGTCGTTTGCCGTCAGCCCTGCCCGGCGCGCTTGCATGATTCCATATCGCATGACAGACAATCCATCGGTTGAGTGCGCGTCGGTGTTGATGACGATCGGAATACCCAATCGCTTCGCTGCCGCAAGGTGGATGTCATTGAGATCCAGCCTTGCAGGATTGGCATTGAGCTCAAGCATCTTGCGATTCAACACCGTAGCTTGCATGACCGCGTCCAAGTCGACGTCGTAGGCTTCGCGTCGATTGATCAATCGGCCTGTTGGATGGGCAATGCAGTCGACATGTGGGTTCTCAATTGCACCGAGAATCCTATCTGTGATCTGAGACCTCGGCTGACGTTGGCCGTAGTGGACACTCGCGAGGACCCAGTCCGCCTCCGCAAGGCAGTCATCTGGAAGGTCCATCCCGCCGCCCTCCAGGATGTCGCATTCAATTCCTTTGAGGATGACAAGTCTTCCGGCATATTCTTTACGAAGCTCGTCGATCAATTCCCATTGTGCTCGCAGTCGTTTAGCGTCCAATCCACGAGCCATCGAAACTCGCTGGCTGTGATCGGTGATAGCGATGTAGCTGAGGTCTCGAGCCAACGCTGCATCGGCCATTTCGCGAAGTGTCGCCGTACCGTCAGTCGCATTGGTATGCATGTGAAGGTCGCCACACACTTGATCCGCTGTGATCAATTCGGGTAGCTTACCCTGCTCGGCCCATTCGAATTCGTGACGATCCTCACGCAACTCTGGCGGAATCCACGGCAAGCCGATCGATGCATAAAGCTCGTCTTCCGTCCGGCCACCCAATCGCTCGTTGGTGGATTCGCGAAACACTCCGTACTCATTAATCTTGAGCCCTTTGGCACTGGCCAGGCGTCTGACGTGGACGTTGTGGTCTTTGGACCCAGTGAAGTATTGCAGCGCCGCTCCAAACTCTGCCTCGTTTACTAATCTCATGTCGACTTGAAATGCCTTGCCGACACGAATCGATATTTTTTTTTGTTCGCCGCGCGCAATCGTTTGGGTACGTTCCGGGAACGATTCGAGGTGGTCCATAGCGCCATCTCGGTCGTTCGCAACGACAAGCAAGTCGAGATCACCAACGGTCTCTCGCCCCCGCCGATAGCTTCCTGCCCATTCCATTTTTAAGACTGCAGGGCAGTTGCGCATGTGATCGGTAAGCTGCGAGACCAGTTCGTCGGCAGTCGACCAGTAGACACGAGTTCCTGCAGCTTCAGCGATCTGCAGGCCTGCGAGTATCATTTCCTCGGTCTTTGCCCCAAAGCCTTTCAGCTTGCGAACGGTGCCCGCATTGCATGCGGCTCGAAGGTCTTCCAACGACTCGATGCCTAGCGACTGGTGCAACGCCGCCGCTTTTTTTGCACCCAGTCCAGGAATGCGTGTCATCGCCAAGACAGATTCGGGGACCGCTGCTCGCAAGGTTTCAAGTTGTTCCAGAGTGCCGGTTTCGACCAACGTTCGCGACTTCTCTTCGAGCGTGCTGCCGATTCCTGGAACATCTGCCAGCGATCGCGTTGGATCAGCGAGAATGGACACCACTGACTCATCGAGATCGCGGATCGCGCGCGAGCCGTTCCGATAAGCGCGAACTCGAAATGGATTCTCACCACGAAATTCCAACAGGTCTGCTAGCTCGTCAAAGACGTCAGCGATTTTCGAATTGTCCAACTTGCAGGTCTCCGGATGGGCTAAGAGGAAATTTCGATGGATGTCAACGTGAATGCACCTTGCTCAGCGTAGCGGACATGAGCCGAAAAGGCACCCGATGGCCGGATGCGGTCGGATTCACTGATTGAAACGCTTGTAACGAGCGCAAAAAGCGATCAGGTAAGAAATGAGTTGCGATTTCCGACGCGAGAAACGATCGCAAACTATCTTGGGGCTCTATGAACAACACATGGGCGACATTTGTACAAAGTTCCGTCTTTTCGCGAGTTCTGATTGGGTTCGCGGCATGCCTGCTCGTTTCAAGCAACGTACCCGCGCAAGGAATCGACTGGTTAACTCACCCAAGCACCTACACCCATTCTCCCGTAAGCGGTGAACGGGTTGAGCAATACGCTCAGGTACAGTCGCCACCAATGAACGACCAATCCAATCTGATGGTTTCGGGTTATACAAACTTTCGTAGCACGATTCAGTTCGGACAATCTGCAGATAACTATTACCGAGTCAATCAATGGGGCCCGCCGGTCCGACCCTACGGCGAATGGCTTTTCCCCTACCGCCCGTACAGCGCGCCCTATCCTGAGTGGGGCGCACCCTACGCGGGTCTTCAACTTGGCCTAGGCAACCAGGGATTTGGTGGTGGTTTTCCGGGCACTGGGTATCCAGGCGCTGGGTATCCAGGTGCTGGTTTTCCAGGCACTGGTGTCACCGGAGGCGGTTACCCCGCAGGCGGAATCCCAGGACAGCCCTATCCACCTCCGTACCCTGTGACGCCGAACGGGCCGTACCCAGTCCCACCTTGGTACGATGGCTATCATCCTGACTATCCCGTCCAGCAACCGCTGAATGACCAGGACTTCTTCAAGAAGCCACAGTCTTGATTCAACGCCTTGAACCTTATGGCTTTTTGAGCAGTGTGACTCGACAGAGTTTGTCGTCGGCAGTGATGTAGAGCGATATACCGTCTGGCCCCAAGGTGCAATTGCTGGTCTTGCCTCCCGTGATCAATCGTCCCAGCAATCGTCCATCCGGATGGAAGACGTAGATACCGCCAGGACCGCTTCCGAAAAGGATGCCATCGGCAGACACGACCAAGCCATCGGGCAGCCCAGGAAACTCTTCCATGTGCTTCTTCGCGTTGTAGATCTCTCTTCCCTCGCCCAACGACTTGTCTTCGTTGACTGGAAATGCCATCCAGATAGGCTGCTCGGTGTCACTCTGAGCAACGTAAAGTGTCTTTTCGTCCGGCGACAAACCGATGCCGTTAGGCCTTGCAAGTTGTTTGGTGAGTAGCGTTAACTGGCCATTCGGATCAAATCGAAAGACTCCGCAAAAGTCGAGTTCCCGACGTGGGTCATCTGCACGCTGCGGAAGGCCGTAAGGAGGATCCGTAAAATACAACGAGCCTGACTTATCAAAGCAGAGGTCGTTAGGGCTATTGAGACGCTTGCCCTCAAACCGGTCGACCAGCGTAAGTTTGCCGCCTCCGTGGGTCAGCACAGAGACGCGTCGGTCGCCGTGCTCACATGCCACCAAACGACCCTCGCGATCCAGTGCGAGACCGTTGCTCCCCGGTTCAAGTCCATAGTAGGTCACTCCGGTGTAACCGCTTGGACACATGAACAACTCAATGCCCTTTGCCGGCGACCAGCGATAAATGCTATTACGAGGTATATCCGAGAACAGCAGATGTCCGCTCTCTTGGTCGCCGACCCAAACCGGGCCCTCCGACCAAGTGAACCCGGAGGCAAGGACTTCAATCGGCGCATTCGCATCAACAATCGAGTCAAGCGCGGGATCGAGCTTCTCGATACGTCCTATGGTTTCAGCTTGCAACAGTGGGCTGCTTTGAATGGCGAGGAACAAAACGGTCAGAAGGAGCGAGCTTCGCTTGAACATAGGCTATTGCACTGCGGGTGGCTTTAGGCGGGAAAGTCGGGTTTTAGGCTTCGCCCCAATTAAATCTGCTGGCTAGCCTGTTCTTGGATTGTAATCCCCCCGGCAGTTCAATAAAGATTCCACCCGATGCGAAAACCAAAAAGTTTTCGCACCGTTTCACAGGAGATGATTCCACGCGGTCGGCAGGCTAGGCCTACTTCAGAATCATGTCATCGACGGTTTTACCGCCCGGAATCATCGGCAAGACGTGCTCTTGATAGGGCACTTGAACGTCGAGAACATAGGGACCCTTGTACGAAATCATTTCTCGAAGGGCGTCTTTCAGATCCGACTTGAGCCTTACGGTCGAGGCTCCACAGCCATAACCCTTGGCGATAGCGACAAAGTCGGGGTATCGCTGTTCAGCATAGGCAAATCGATCGGCCCCGCTTCGACCGCTGGCCTCTTCGTGCGTGATCGGACCAAGGTAGGTGTGCGCTCGATTGCGTTCCATGAAGCGATCTTCCCACTGGACAACCATTCCGAGGTGTTGGTTGTTGAGGAGGAGCACTTTGACGGGCAGTTCTTCGCAATAGCAAGTCGCAAGCTCCTGGATGTTCATCTGAAAACTGCCATCACCATCAATATCGATGACCAATGCATTTGGGTGAGCCGCTTGGACTCCCATTGCGGATGGCAATCCGAAACCCATCGTGCCTAGGCCGCTACTGCTCATCCAGGTCCGCGGACGGTTGAACTTAAAGAACTGAGCCGCCCACATTTGATGCTGCCCCACGCCGACAGTAACGTAGGTGTCCATCTCCGCGGTCATTTCGCTGAGCGTACGAATGGCGTGCTGCTGTAAGATCCCATCAAAAGACTCGTCGTAAGTGAATGGATACTTGGCCTTCAACTCTTTGACGTGCTTCACCCACGCCGCCATGTCTTCGGGAGCTTCAACAAACTGGTTCAGTTCACCAAGAGCCTGGCGAACGTTGCCGCAAACACCGATGTGCGCAACTTTGTTCTTATGAAGCTCCGAGGCATCAATATCGATATGGATGATCTTCGCGCCGCGTGCAAACGCCTCGACCTGGCCGGTCACCCGGTCGTCAAATCGCACGCCAAGAGCGATCAAGAGATCACAATCTCGCACGGCGTAGTTGGCGTAGGCCGAGCCGTGCATCCCAAGCATATCAAGCGATACCGGATAATCTGTCGGAACAAGACCAAGTCCCATGACAGTTGTCGTGCAAGGAATTCCGGTGATGCGGAGGAACTCGCGAAGCTCCTTCGAGGCGTCCGAGCCCATCACGCCACCGCCCGCGTACACGATCGGTCGTTTGGCGCGCCGGATCGCGGCCGCGACTTGCAGAAGTTTCTCCTTCGGTACGTCCGCAACATACGGCCTGTACCCCGGTAGATTCATCGGAACGTCCCAATCAACCTCGGTCGAGGCGAGCTGGACGTCTTTGGGTAAGTCAACGATCACCGGACCAGGGCGTCCAGTTGTTGCGATGTGGAAAGCCTCCTTCATGACTCTCGCCAAATCCGCGACATCGGTCACGAGGTAGTGATGCTTGGTGATCCCTCGGCAAACTTCGACAATCGGCGTTTCTTGAAACGCATCGGTTCCAATCACGCTGGTCGGCACTTGGCCCGTCAGGCATACCAAAGGGATACTGTCCAGTTTCGCGTCTGCGATGGCCGTCACAAGATTCGTCGCCCCGGGACCGCTTGTTGCCATCGCAACACCCACTTTACCGGTACTCCGCGCGTACCCCTGGGCGGCAAACGCACCACCCTGTTCGTGGCGAGGAAGAATGGTGCGGATCGACTCGCCGTACTTGGTGAGCGATTGATGTAGCGGCATGCTGCAACCGCCAGGATAGGCGAAAATGACTTCTACACCGTGATCGACCAACGATTTGATCACAATATCGGATCCGGTCATCAGGGTCGTTTTCGTCGCAGCGGGGCTCATGCTCATTTTGTTCAGTATTAAAATCGAGTGAAACGCGGTATTTTTCGGGTCTTGAGGTAAAACTGACGTTTACTCAAACCGACGAAACACCGAATCTAAAAGCGTGGTACCAGTTAAGCAATGGACAAAAACCGTGTAAACAAGGTTCTGGGTAGTTTTTCCGTGTGATTTGACGCTATGAGCCGTGGTAACGTGCCCCTCGCGTCCAACCTTTCTTCGTTTTCACGGCAAGGATGCCGGCATGATGACATTTCCTGACATTCTATTCGTGGCAGGCGGCGGTGCTGTCGGATCGGTTCTCCGGCATCTGCTTGCGATGGCATCGCTTCGATGGGGCGGCACGACGATCCCAGGAACGCTGGCGGCCAATCTGATCGGCTGTTTCGCAATCGGAATGCTCGTTTCCGTCGTGCTAATCCACAACCAATGGATGTCTCCTCAAGTCGCAACGGGTATCCGCGTCGGACTACTGGGGGGGCTCACGACATTTTCGACGTTCGCCTTGGAGGCGATCATGCTTTCCGGGGGAGGCAAATACTCCTGGACCTTGCTCTATCTCGCGTTTTCAGTCGGGTCAGGACTGATCGCGGTTTGGGCTGGAATGGCGTTAGTCGCAGGAGACGTCGCCGTCGCGAGTCGATTCTTTGGATCGCATGAGGTATCGCAATGAGTCAATCGGGGGCCTCGACTGGAAACGCTAAACGGTTCGGACTTCGCAGTATTCTTTTGATTGCCACCTTTGTGGTAACAGGCGGGTGGACAACTTTTTGCGATGCGTCGGTGGGTTCTTTGTCGGATGAAAGCGAAGCCAACCTATTAGGCCTGACCTTTATCGATGCCGATCGTGGGTGGGCGGTCGGCGAACGAGGTGTTGTCCTTCACACCGAGGACGGCGGCAACTCGTGGAAGCGACAATCATCAGACTCCCACATCGGGCTGGCCGACGTTGCGATGTTCAATAGCCAGCGCGGACTTGCTATCGGCGGCGAGTACCAGCCCTACACTCAGCTCAGCATCGGTGAAGTGCTTGTGACCGAGGACGGGGGCAATCATTGGAAGTCGGTAAGCGGGCATGACCTGCCTCGATTAAGGAAAATGCTTATCGGTCCCGGCGGAAAATGCGTCGCTGTCGGAGACTGGTCACCGGTTCATTTGACATCGGTTTTCTTGTCCGATGATGGCGGTTCGAGTTGGACTCCCCAGACCTCGGAAATGACTGGAGCCATGGTTGGCATTGCGGGAACGACCGACGACTACCTCGTTCTCAGCGAGAAGGGAGAAGTGGTTCGCTTTCGGCTCGACGCCAATCCGCAACCGATTTTTCCCGTCGGAAGCCAATGGAAGGCGGTCGGAGGAAGCGACGGCCAATTGCTCCTGACCGGGGCAGGAGGAACCATCGTTTCAAGCGATCATGGCAATACTTGGCGCGCTGTCCGACGCACCGAAACACAACCTCCTATGCCCCAGCCAAAGGCTACGGACCATGTGGAAAACATTACAACCGAATTCCCGTTTACCGTGCGCGACGGTGAACAAGCATCGGTTGCGATTTGGGGAAATGTAATTTGGGCGACGACCGATGGGTCTCGAACCATCTCCGTGATCAAGGGAGACTTGGCTGGTCCGAGCGTCGTTATTCCTACAACTCCGTCGCTTAGGAGTCTATTTCGTTTGGATGCAGATCGCGGCTGGGCGGTTGGCGATTTCGGCTCCATCCTATCGACGCGCGATGGTGGCAAGACGTGGAGGTTGCTCCGGGGCGAAGGACGATTGCCCGCATTGATGACCGTCAGTCAACACGCCAACTCCATTCCATGGACTCTGCTTGCGGGCGAGTCTTTTCAATACAACCGAAGGGTTTCGATCGTCGTCGATTCCCCTTCGAGTGCGTTTTCGATCGCAACAAGAGAGCAAGTCCGCGATGCCGGTGCACTGCTAGGTTCGTGCATGGTCCACAGTACCGATTCCCAATCGACCAGTCCAACTGACCTTATCCAGGCATCATCCCCACTGGTTCTGCTACTGGATCAATCGCTGCCTATGGAGCGGCGGTCGGCGTGGACAGTCGCGGCGATCGAACACGGCGTTCAGAGGATCATCGAATTCGGCCCGCGCGGCGCGCAGACGGTTCACACCGGTGCAGCGATTCCGGCAACGGGCATGTTGGCGAGCGATGTTTGGTTCGAAGCGATCGCTCGACTCAAACCAGGACAGTTACCAGCCGATAAGATCATGCTCACCAATCGATATGACCAGTCCAGTGGAAGTTACTCGGCAAACGGATTGGTTGGAAACGTACCAACGAAAGCGGCGTACCTGTGGAACGCAGCCCGTGAACTTAGCCGTCGTCAAATCCAAGTCCTACAAGCCCGCACGTCCGAACAGAACTGGCTTGACTCCCTAGTGACCGGAACCGTTCATCCGGAAGAATTCCGAAGTCAACTCTCGTCGGTACTACCACGAATGGTTGGCAAGGATCGCGAAAGAATGTTTGCAAGGCTCATACCCTTGGCCGCTAAGCAAGGCCGAACCGACCTCTATCTCCTAGCGATGGAGATACTTCATGAACCAGACAATGAAGGAGACGGATCTCAATCGCCGTTGCGTCAAATGGCTGGACTGCGAATCCGTTCGATTGACAATAGTACCGAATGGAATCAAACGTTTGGCACGCTAAAACCCGCTAGGTTCCATCCGCGCCAACCGGTCGAACCTGGGGTCTCCCAGGTTGCCGCGAATCAGTTTGCTGTGCAATTATCTCCGTTTGAAACGTCAAACCCACTGAATCAGGAATTGAATCAGGAACCAGGTAATCGACTCGCGGGAGGCTACTTCCGTGACGACCAAGCGACTTCGCCGATCGTTCGATTAGCTGGCGGGGATTCGGGTCGGTCCATGGCAAGTGGTTCCATCAATCCGGCTTCGGTCGATCTGCGATGGGAGTTTCACCCGGCGGTGTTGCTAGTCCAACAAGCCGAGGAACAAAAAAACATGCTCGCTGGGCCGTCATCAAGTAATTCAGCCGCCTTAATCGAGAATACGACGAAGGCGTCGACTAACTTGCGTCGCCTATCGGCCGTACCCTCTGCCGGAACGTGGGGATTGCTGGCTTCGCCTTCGCTCGCGACTCCCGTTTTACAAGCTGGTTTTGCTTCCTCACAACCACATCTCGACGGGGTTTTTGATGAGTCGTGGTGGCAAAAAGAACGTGCATGGCAGTGGGGGCAAGACGGAGAATCATTACGCCTCGCTCACGACCGTCAATTTATCTATCTCGCGGTGGAAGCCACCCCTTTCGCCGGGGCCGCCTATGAAGCGCCCATACGCCAGCGGGACACACCGCTGGATGAAGTGAGTCGATATCGGATCCGATTGGATGTTGATCGCGACCTAATGACCGCCTATGAATTCGAATTCGATGCCAACGGCAACACGCGAGATACTTGCGACGGGTTTGCCGCCTTTGATCCGAAATGGTTTATCTCAATCACTCAAAAAGACGAGAAAATCAAGGCGGAAATCGCAATCCGGATCTCCGACCTTGTCATCGATGGGCGTCTCAGCCAGACCAGTTGGAACGTGTCTGTCGATCGACTAACCGGAGGGCCGGCGAATCGAGGACTGTCGCTTCCCGTGCCGACAGAATGGTTTCCAGTGCGATTCGAATAACCGGGGCAATGGGATGGTCGGTTTCAGTGTTATGTTTCGAATGTTACCATCCTGAAGATGAGCGAACAATTTTCTGGCCATGAACTGGAGAGCGGCCTGCTACAGCGGGTTCGTTCCTGGCGCGACGCATTCCCGCCACTCGTGATGATCGATGCGCTACGGGTTGCTGGGGCACCTATTTATGTGGCGATGTGGCTGCTTGTCGTGATGGTGGGTTTTGGGCTGGTCACTCCCCCATCCCGTTCCCTGCAGGCTCCATCACCACCGTGGGAAGTATTTGAGCCGTGGCAGTACGTGACGGATGGAGGTTTGCATCGCGAGGCCCTCTTACCCATCAATGACCAACGCAAACCTGCCATCGAAAGCCCATCGAGACCTGCACAATGGTTGGTGATGCCATGTGTGTTGCTTTTCGCGGTCATGCTCATTGGCGTTTCATCGTTGACCATTCGCGCCGGGGCCCTCTATGCCGCATCGCGGGATGCTGAACCGATGGCCGATGCCTGTCGCTTTGTATTTTCCCGATCGACGACGTTACTGCTGGTTGTCGCCTTGCCCTGGCTTTGCATCGGTGGACTTTCGATTGCCATCGCAGCGATTGGCGCGATCGATCGCCTTCCGGTCGTGGGCAATGCATTGTCCGAATCATTGGCGATTTTCGCCGCACCGATCACGATTTTGATAGGGTTAATCGGAGCCGGTGTGGTAATCGCCTCCCCTCTTGGCCTCGCTGCCGCTTCGATCGAAAAACGAAAAGATTCATTTGATGCTCTCTCGCGAGGCTACGAATACTTGTACCGAAGACCCGTGCAATTATCGCTATACCTTTTACTCGCCGGCCTCCTGGTCGGGCTGGTCGGGTGGGTCACGCAATGCGTCGCCTACACCGGTGCAATGCTATGTTCGTTCATTTACCTCATGTCGTCCGGTGGTGAACAGTTGCCATGGATACTCTCCAAAATTTTTGCAAGTCTAACGATGGCGGTGACGATGACCGCGGCCACCGCAGAGGTCGGTGCAATTTACTTGTTGCTACGCAAAGATGCCAACCAGCAGGAAATCGAAGACCTTGCGATTTCTCCCGTTGATCTCCGACGTGCCGAGTTGCCCACGCTCAAAAAGAAACCGACCGCCGAAACCTGAGTGCGAGAAGGATTGGCCTGATCGCCGATCAGCTCTTGCACTAACGTCGTTCCGCTGTGATCTCCGCAAGAAGGATTCTTGCAATGCTTGTCGGCGGAAAATCATGTCACCATGCAGTATCAAGGTTTTCGCTTTGACGTAGACAGAGATGGGCCTCAACGAAAAACGGCATGTCGCAAGTACATGCCGTTTCAGTGATCGTCCGTCGAGGGGGGCCGGTCTAACCGATACGTTTTGCAGTATTCAAATCAGCTTGAGAAGAAGGCGTATCGCGTAGCAACTTGGTGTACTCATCCACACCTTGTTGCTCATCCTTGAGGATGTCTTCCAAGAAGATCACCAACGCACGATTGCCTTCAGCAAGGTCGATTGCTTGGTCGTACATCTGGACAGCCTTTGCTTCAAACGCAAGACTAAATTCGAGAATCTCGCGAAGGTCACGCGATTGCTTCACCTCGTTTCGGAGCACGACCGGCACACCGCCAAGAGCAACGATTTTGTCTCCGACGAGTTTCGCATGCCCGAATGATTCCGACGCATCTTCTAAAAACTTTTCCGCGTAAACTTCGCGCCAAATACCCTCAACGATAAAGCCTGCTTGCGAATACTGCGCTACACCGGTCCACTCGTGTTTGAGAATTTCGTTCAACTGATCGATAATCGCTTGGTGATTCATGATATTCGGGTCCTTCGTATGGATAGGGTGAGTGACTTGGCTGGCTAAGATTAATGCGACGGCGAACCTGGATAGGACAACCGCTATCGCCACTTCCGCATTTTAGCAAGCGAGTCCAGTGGTCGATAGGTCGCTGCCCTGCTCACTGACGGTCCGTATCGCCGATCCCATACTTTTTCAATCGCTCGCGAACCGTCGCGCGATGAAGGCCGAGTAATTCAGCAACTGCAGCGCGGTTACCGGAAAACCTATCGAGAATGATTCGCAGCATCATCGGTTCCACAATCGCCAAGAACGCCTCATAGAGTGCTGGCTGCGTCTGGTCCTGTAAGTCAAGTTTGGCGGTGGTCCAAGCTTCCACAGCTAACTGCAAGCGTTGATCGGGATGGAGTGAGTCAGGAGAGCTTGCATTGGGAGCGGTCGCGACCGGTACCGGAAAGTCACTTGCGACGAATCGACGATGTCTTGCAAAAACAGCTGCGTGCTCAACCGCATGACGCAGTTCACGCACGTTCCCATACCAGGGTCGTTTGTCTAGCTCCTCGCTTAGTGCCCCATCGATCGCATCGTCCGCCAGCGGGTGCCCAATCTGTTGAAGGAAGTGGCGGCAAAGAATCGCTATATCACCGCTACGTTCGCGAAGTGGCGGCAGATGAATTCGTACGGCGCCAAGTCGATAGAGTAAGTCCTCGCGGAAGCGTCCTGCTTGAACTGCTGCGTCTATGTCTCGATGAGTCGCCGCGAGAATTCGGACGTTACAGTCTCGTGGGCGCACATCACCAACTCGAGTGAATTGTTGCTGTTCTATCACGCGAAGCAATTTCACCTGGGCCGAAATTGGCAGATCGCCAATTTCATCGAGCAAGATGGTTCCCCCATCGGCAAGTTCAAACAACCCCTTGCGATCTTCTGTTGCACCAGTGAAAGCCCCACGAACGTGGCCGAATAGTTCACTTTCAAAAAGCGACTCACTCAAAGCCACGGGTGCAACGGCTAGATAGGGCTTTGTCGCCCGGCCGCTGTGACGCTGAATCGCTGCAGCAACGAGTTCCTTACCCGTTCCTGTTTCGCCAGTGATCAGTACGGATAAGGGACTGTCCGCTACCATCGCAATGTGTCGGAATAATTGTTGCATCGGAGCCGAGTTTCCGATGATAAGCGGCGACGTACTGGCAGCGACTTGATTCGCCGTGGCCGTCGGATGAGAGTCATTGAGAACACGAATTGCTTGACGACAAGTTTTCGTTGCGAGGGCAAGGGAAAAGGGTTTAACAAGATAATCACACGCACCCTGCTGTATCGCGCGTACTGCGGTTTCGAGATCACCGAAGGCCGTCATCACAACAATGGGCGCATGCTTGGTCGCTTCTAAAAACTTTGGTAGTGCGGTGAGGCCGTCCTCTCCGGGGAGGCGCACATCTAATAAAACCAGGCTGATTTCATTTTCTCTTGCCAGTTGCAGCCCCGCTTCGACGGAAGAGGCAACCAGCACCCCATGCCCCTCATCCCCAAGTAGTCTTTGAAAACTCCAGCAAATAGAAGGCTCGTCGTCGACGACAAGCACTTTTGATTTCAGTTCATTCGTCATTTCGCGTTAACGATCAAGGTAAAAATGGTGGTTTCGTCGACTCGCCGCCAGTGAACATTACCACCCAGTCTTTTGGCCGCACGGCGCACCAGCGGTAAACCGAGGCCAAGTCCCTCTGACTTCGTTGTGACAAACGCATCGAAAAGCGTATCACAAATCTCCGCCGATGGTCCTGGACCGTTATCGATCACATCGATTTGAAGTTGTGATTCATTCAATCGATCGACCCTGATAACCACCTGCCTGGCGGCCTGCATGGCATTGAAGATCAAGTTTGTTAACGCAGCGGACAGCGACGGTCCATCTACGACGATAGCATCAAGCACGGTCAAATCGCATTGCCATTGTAAAGAGACGCCGAGATGCCTTGCATTCGTTTCAAGACTCGGTTTCAGATCTTGGAGGCAACTGCCAAGGGTCGCAGGCTTGTCGGAGTCTTGTTTGCCAGCAGCGACCAAAAGCAAACGCTGCACATAGCTCTCCGTCTGCTCCATTTCGCGCAGTGCGACCTGCAATCCCTCGTCATGACGATCGCGACATTTTTGTGAGTGGAGTTCGATAGCCAAGCGGGCACCCGTCAAACTATTTCTCAAGTTGTGCGCCAGTCCCGCGGCGATTTGATGGAGGAGACGTTCACCTTCTTGTTGTTGAAGCGACTTCCACATTTGTTGAAGTTGCTTTGCCATTAAATCAACGGCGGCGGCCAGTGAACCAACTTCGTCTTGTGGACCCGTGATGAGCTGAGTTTCGAACTCGCCGCCTGCAATACGATCGACCTGCTTGTGCAAACGAAACAACCGGTTTACTAGTCGTGAAGTGAGTGTGAGTGTGATCGTGGAAAGCAATACGATCGTAGATAACCCTGTAGCTAATGGTGCAATCACGGCTCGAGTCAATAAGTAACGGTAGTTTGTTTCATCGAAAAAAACGACTACCCAGCTGCCCGCGGGAGAGCGACCGCCCATCGCGGTTCGCTGAAACGCTCTCACAAGGTAGCCCCTATTTTCATACTCCGTTTTCGATACCTCGCCGGTATCGATTTCATGTCGAGCATGATTGGCAATACGAACGATCTTGTCCGTGTTCAACGCAATGAACGTGGTTTCGATAAGCGACCCGTCGTCACCAATCGTGACCAGTTCGGTATTGGTAAGCAACGCAACCGACTGCAGAACATTGCGAGTCAGCGGAAACGAACTGCTCTTCAATGTTCGTGCAATTGTCTCAAAACGATCGGCCAGGTCGCGCCTCGCGGTTCGGGCCGCGACGAGGTAAGAGCCAATGGATACGGCGATCGACGCGGCGATTGAAACTGCAAGCAACGGCCACAGAAGTCGGGATCGAAGCGTCTGGCGGTAAGCTGTCATCGAATGGCGATCCAGTTCCGACAGGGTGGAATTTTCACCGTCCATGGTGAAAAAATCGCCGTCACGAGTCCGCTTCGCGTTTTCTGCGAACAGATTGCATCACAAAATCGACAATTAGAATGTGGCATGAAACGTGCCTTTCACGCAACCTGCAAAATCAGTCGCATCTTGATTAGCTCGTCGGTGGCATGAACGGTTCGTAGGGATCAAAGGAAAATCATGGGTCAGCGCAACGTGTCAAGAACGGTGTCGAGAGGTTTTACTCTCGTCGAATTATTGGTCGTGATCGCGATCATTGGCGTGTTAATTTCACTGCTTCTTCCGGCCGTGCAATCGGCGAGGGAAGCCGCTCGTCGAATGCAATGCCAAAACAATCTTAAGCAGATTGCGCTAGCATGCCATAACTACCACAGTGTTTATGATCGGTTTCCTCCGTCGGCGATGGTGAACCTTCGCGTTAGTTCGACGGGCAATAACGGCTCATGGGGAGTTCATGGACGAATCTTGCCCTATTTGGAACAGGGCCATTTGTACGAGCGCATCGATCTTTCGACAGCATGGGATTTTCAAACCGCAATCGACGGATTGAAAGTACCGGCCTACGCGTGTCCGAGCGATCCCGGTAGCGACGCGATACGTGATGCGGGCGGGGGACGAGCTAAACTTTATCCGACCACTTACGGATTCAACTTTGGGACTTGGTTCGTGTTCAACCCCCAAACGTCTCAAGGTGGAGACGGAATGTTTTTTCCCAATGCGTTTCTAGGGTTTCGCGATTGCCTTGACGGCGCGTCCAATACGCTGCTGGCAGCGGAGGTGAAGGCTTGGACGCCCTACCGTCGAAATGGCGGGCCGGGAACGGTAAGTGAACCGATGACCGTTGCATCGCTGCAAACCATCGTTCCCAGTGCACCAGAATTTAAAGACACCGGCCATACAGAATGGCCCGACGGTCGCGTCCATCACTCCGGTTTCACCACCACCATGGCCCCGAATACTCTTGTCGCCCACAGCGTTGCCGGGAACATTTTGGACGTGGATTACAACTCGTGGCAGGAGGGCCGGAACGGAAACACCGGTAGCTCTACCTACGCAGCGGTCACCTCTCGAAGCTATCATGAAGGACTCGTTCACGCTTCACGAATCGACGGGTCGGTTACCAGCATCACGGAGTCCGTTGACTTAGCGCTTTGGCGTTCAATGGGTACTCGAAAGGGGCGAGAAGTCGTCCCAAGCGATCGATAGTGGTGCGTCAACACTGAAAACTCGACTTGACGCTACCAGTGCCAGACTCGCGGTGCGCCATTCGAGTTGCCGCATGCTCGGGCGAAAATGGTTGCACCTAAACCCTCCGTGGACGCTGGTCGCGTCCCCCAAACCATGTCGTCTGTTCCGAGTGTCTTTCTTAATGGGGATATCTCAATGGAGTTTTCTGATTCTTGAGGCAGTCGCGTACGCCCAAACGTCGACTTTGCTGTCTCCCCCTGCAATGTGCCACGGCGAGATTTGCGATCCTCTCATCCCATCGAACCAAAGAACAACTCTCGATCATCGGAGCCTCGCGATTGAGGACTCGACACTGACGCGACTTCTTTCACAAAATCGCTGAGGAGAATGCTCCATGGTAAGGAGTTTTGCGATTCAAAGGAGAGTTCGCGAAACCCCAGTCGGACCGTCGGGTTTCTTCGGGTAGAATAATCAAGTCGTGCTGTCCCGCGGTTCGTTTGTTTGATGATTTAGGCGTCCCTTTGTCGGTCACTCCCTCCACTGCCATGCGGTACCAACAGTCCGATCCGGACGTGCGTTTGATGCTGCGCGTGCGTGAGGACGATGCGGGCGCGTTCGAAGAGTTGGTACGGCGGTACCAGGATCGATTGGTTCGATTGTTTCACCACATTGGGCCAAGTCCGGAAGTTGCCGAGGATTTAACTCAGGATGTATTTTTGCGGGTCTATCGTGCCCGCACGAAATATGAACCCGGAGCAAAATTTTCGACTTGGTTGTTTACCATTGCCGGAAATGTTGCGAAGAACGCTGCGAGATCGCAGAATCGCCGTCGTGAAATTGTAGAGGCCGATACCAAACCATCCCCAGACGACTCTCAAAGTAATTTGATCTCTGGAATTGCCTTGGAGGCAAGTTCATTGATGCCGGCAAGACTGGTCGAAGGTGAAGAACGCGCGGCGCAGGTGCGAGCCGCGGTCCAGGCGCTGGGCGAGCGACAACGGATGGCGCTTATGTTGTCGCGTTTTGAAAACATGAGCTATGTCGAAATCGCGGAATCGATGGGACTAACGACGAAGGCAGTGAAGTCCCTGTTGAGTCGAGCTCGAGTTAATTTGAAAGAGTTGCTTGCGGACTACATCGATGTGGTCGCTGGCGAGCCAGTAGATAGCGATGCGGAAGATGTTGATGGTACCGGCAATCACCGCGAGCAGCTTTATGACAAGTAACAAAACGATATTCCGCGAGCCTCAGGCTCTCGCCGATTTCTTCGGTGCGGTTCGTCCAGCGACTCGCGCTGAATCGGTCTCTTTAGATTGCCGCTCGCCTAATGATAGATCTTGTGAAGAATGATGAGGGCGACATGAGCCAAATAAGCTTTCCTGACGATCGACCCGTCGACGACTTAGATGAACAACTGGTTGCCTATTTAGATGGCGAATTGCCACCCGATGAAATTCGTGAAGTGGAAAAGAGACTGGCAAGCGATGCCGCTTTACGATCACGACTTCGTCAGCTTCAAAACGGATGGGACCTGCTCGATGAATTGCCACTGACGTCTTCAAGTAGCACTCTGCTCGAAACGACGATCCGAATGGCAGCAGTCGGCGGCGATGTGCTCAAGACCTCGAGCAAAAACTCGGTCGTGAGTAGGCGATGGTTTACCGGTGCATGGCTGCTCGCTTCGATACTAGGCTTTTTTCTTCTGGGTTTAGCGATTGTCCGTGTTGGCAATTACGTGCGATACCAGCAGCAACTCCGTGAGCTTCCCGTCGCGATGCACTTGGACGCCTATTTGCACTCCACAGATGTTGAACTCATGAAGACTCTTGCTCAAATGCCACAGTGGCAGGATGCAAGTCAGTTCGCGGAGCAACTCGGGGAATGGAACTTTGATCTTGCAGAGCAAATCGACGAGGCGACGCCGAAGGCGCGTGAGCAACTGCTGACCTCGCTTCCCATTGAAGACCAGGAAACCGTGGCTGGCGCTTGGGAACGGTTCGAAAATGTCTCTGAAGAGGATCAGCGCCAGGCGGTTGCGATCGCCCAGCGAGTCGCTGAGTTGCCCGATGCAAAATCGGTTCTCAAGACGATGGATCGTTTTGCGGCTTGGCGAGAGTCACTACCGGCTGAAGAACGCGATCGGCTTACCAACGGCACAGAAGCCCAGAAGCAAGAAGCTATTCGACATGGACTTGAGCGGACCGTTCGCCAGTGGACTCGACAGCGTGGGAGGGACCTCTCCGACGCGAATGTCGAGACGATTTATCAAGCGCTGCGTGAGATCGGACGTTTGCGACTAAAGTCACTCGAAGACCAACTGCCTCCTGCTTTTGTTGCCGGCTTAAAGCAATCGATGGATCCCCGTTTCGAGGCGATGCTACTAAGCCGATTGTTTCTACCCGACTTCGGGCAGGACGGACCTCCGCGTCGTGATAATGAATTCCGTCCCACGACGCCCCCTCCCAACCAAAACGGCCAGCCGTTACCGCCAGCCCCGCGACAGCCTCAGTTCTCCCCGCCGGGAATGCCACCAGGATTTTCACAGTTTAGGGAGTTCACGGATCGGGTTCGAGATTTGACCGAACAGGTGAGGGGACCGTTGAGTGATGATGAAGTTTATATGCTGGAATCGGTAATCCCCAAGAACCTTTCGGATATGCTCGATGCCGCGTCATCGCTGCCTGTGCTCCGCAACGAGTTAGTCCGAAGCTGGGTTGAAGAGTCGTTGTCGCGTACGATTTGGAATCGCAACGACGGATCGCTTGTCGAAAGGTATCAGGCAAGAGATCCTAATGACCGGGAAACCATTGATTTATTGCCCGCCGACGAACTATTACGATCGCTTCAAGGTGACCGGCGCGGCCGTCGGTAGTTCGCGCGGAGCCTACTCGGGATGCTTTTTCGCCATGACGACCGATGCTGATTCTAGCCAGGCCGATAACGATGCGACTCCTCGATTGCTTGCCGAATCGGATCACCGCAACCTTGCTGGAAACCCAATCACAAAATTTCAAAAATGGCTGACTGTCTTCGCGATCTTTCTGTTGACGTTCATCGGTTACATTCCAGCCATTCGCGGTGGGTTCATCTGGGACGATGATGACTATGTCACAGAAAATCCCACCCTCCGAAATTGGGATGGCCTAAGGGCGATTTGGACGGATCCATCGGCGACACCACAATACTACCCGCTTGTTCACTCGACATTCTGGTGCGAGTATCAGCTTTGGGGACTGCAACCCATGGGATACCACATCACGAATGTGTTGTTCCACACGCTCAACGCATTGTTATTATGGAGCATTCTAAAGCGGCTCGCTGTCCCAGGAGCCTGGGTTGTTGCATTGATATTCGCCTTGCATCCGGTCCATGTTGAATCCGTCGCTTGGGTCACGGAACGTAAGAATGTCTTATCTGCATTCTTTTATTTACTGTCGCTCCATGCCTTCGTTCGCTATTGGGGAAGCTCGCAGCAAAATACTGACAAGACGCTTTACGGTGGCGAACTGAAAAGCGGGGGGCAAGATCTCTTCGGCCAAAAACGATTGAGCCGCTCGCAATTGTGGCTTTGGTACCTCGCTGCCAATCTACTGTTCCTACTTGCACTGCTTAGCAAGACGGTCACGGCCACGTTGCCAGCTGCCTTGCTGGTCATGATTTGGTGGAAGCAGGGTTCCGTTGCCAGGAAACAGGCGTTTTGGATTGCTCCTACGTTTTTGATCGGAATAGGGTTTGGATTGGTTACCGCCTGGCTTGAAAAATTTCATGTTGGTGCCGAGGGCATCGATTGGGAATTCTCACTCATCGATCGCTTCTTAATCGCAGGACGGGCGATCTGCTTTTATGCGATGAAGCTACTGATACCCGTGAATCTCGCGTTCACATACAAACGTTGGCAAATCGATTCAAGTTCGCTGGTGCAGTATTTGTTTCCTTTGGCGGTGGTTGTCGTCCTATTCGTATTGTTCGTACTTCGCAATCGAATCGGGCGGGGACCACTGGCAGCGATTTTACTTTTCGCCGGGACGCTGTTTCCTGCGCTGGGGTTTATCGACGTCTATCCGATGAGATTCTCGTTTGTCGCCGATCACTTTCAATACCTCGCCAGTATCGGTGTCATCACCTTGGTTGTTACTGCCGCCATTCAGATTTCCGATCGATACCTCGATGAACGTTCTAAGATTCGAAAGGTGATCCTCGCTTCGATCGTATTCTTACTGGTGGCTTTGACCTGGAACCAGTCCCGAATCTACAACGACATCGAAACACTTTGGCGCGATACGATCGCTAAAACTCCCACCAGCTTTCTTGCTCACAACAATCTTGGCGCAATCTTGAATCGACGAGGTGACTTTGTCGAAGCTGAGGAACACTTACGCAGCGCCGTCCAAATCAAACCCGATTTCGTCGATTCGGTAGTAAATCTCGCCAAGTCGCGCGAAGGCCAAGGGGACGTGGACGAAGCGATGAAACTCTATCGACAAGCGACGATGTTGTCTCCCCGCTACTCTCCCGGATTCAACGGACTAGGAGCAATGTATGGAGCCAAGGGGCAATACGACCTAGCAGAGAAGTGCTTTCGCGAAGCGGTTCGACTCGATTCGAAGGTCTCGTCTGCGAGATTCAATCTGGCCACACTTTTGCTTGGAAAGGGGCAATCCAAAGATGCGATTGAACATTTAAAGGTTGCAGTTGCTAATCGACCCGATTTCATCGAGGCAAAGATGAGCCTTGCCCGAGCACTTATCATGGAAAAGGAATTCACTGAGGCCGAGGCGATTCTCAACGAGCTTTTGAACGAGAATCCAAGCAGCATCGAAGTGCACAATCTGCTGGGCGTATCCGCCGCAAGCCAGGAGAAATATCGCACGGCAATTCACCATTTTGAACAGATCTACCAGATGGATCCGTATCAGGCCTCGGCACTTTACAACCTCTCGGCACTCTATCTCGAGGTCGGCGACACGGAAAAATCGGAAAAGTACCAGAAAGCGTTGGACCGATTGCAAAATCAATGAACTGTTTCGGTCTCTCGGAATTGCTGTCTCGAGAGTGCCGAATTATGCTCAATCCTATCGGCAAACCACGAAATCACGCCGCCGAGCGTACTTTCACCCACCGATCCGCAATTACGACGCCCTTGAGCGGCCATGACGATCGATTCACGATCGGTAGTGGTCGCTTTTACTTCTCGCCTACGCTGATACCGACCAATGATCTACTTCTATCTCTGGGTTGTTTTCCTTGTGTCCATTTTATTGGCACTGCCCATCGTTGCGATGATGGAGAAATCGAGAGCGAAGAAGCTCGCCGGGGCACGCTCGCAAGCCGCGGAAAAAGCGGTGGACCAAAGCCAAGTGCTGGACGATGCTGTTGCTGAGCAACCGGCCGCGGATGCCGCATTGGATGAGTTTGGGCAAGCGGTTCCCGCGGGTGCCGATGACTTCTCCGCCTTCGATGACTTCAAATAATTGGAACGCGGTTTGGCATGGGCGTCTAAAGGATTACCAGAATCTGCTTTTCGTCGCTGACGTTACCTACCTTTCGAAGCCCTTTCTAAACCGGGTGCATCGATTGCCACGGAGGTTGCCCATTGCTAGAGAGTGACGTCGATTTGCCCCCAACCCAGCCTCCGTGCAAGCTTCCGGTCGTTGCTTTCATTGTCACGATCGTGTTCGCGGCGGTGGAGCTTGCCGCCTTGCTGCTGTACGATTCGGAACTCGCGCCACAGTATCCATCCTTCGGTACCTATATCGAAGCGCTGATCACCGGTGGTCCTTTGGCGGCGTCTTCGATGGCCACGGGTTGGTTAGCTTTTGGCAGTAGGCCAAGCAGCGTAAATTCATCCCAGAACAATCGCCGAATTCACTTCTTCAGGATGGGAATCTGTGCAACGATCCTCACCTTCATCACTATCACTATTTTCAGTGATCACGAGTGGGCGGAAAATACCATGGCGGTGATCATCGCTGCAGCGATTGTTTGGGTGTGCATGGTGTTGTATCGCGATTATCTCGGCCATCAACTCAAACATGTTTCCACGCTTCAGGTTGCCGAGAAATCCAGCCCCGATTATACGATTCGCAGTCTTCTGATTACGACCACCATTGTCGCGGTAACCTTGGGAGCATTTCGGAAGCTTATCGGCCACTATCAAATCGAGCATTTTGTCATTGCCTCGATTAGCCTTGCGATCGTTGTGAACTGGCTGGCAACTGTGTCGTGGATACTCGGACGCTGGACGAACATCCTCTTTCCCCTAGGATGCATAACGCTTGAGGCCACTGGATTGTGGACTTACGCGGCGACAAAGACTTACATGGCAGTGGAACTCTCCAGCCTCGTTGCGGCGGCCCTGTTGGGTATGCAGATTCACTTGATCGCGTTCCTCGGCATATTGCGTGCCTCTGGCTTTCGCTTCAGCCGAACGGTATCGAATTGAGCTACAATCCGTTCTCGGCGTGAGGTTGGCTCGCGTCCGACGATCGGTCATAGGGCGTCAAGTGCGTAGGGTGAGAAACGAAATGACAAGCTTTCGATGTAGAATAAAGTGTCATGGTTCGCGGGCCGTTTTTCTACTGGGGATCCTTTCGACGATGGATGCATCGGCGGTTGAGCTGCCGACATGTGTCGATCCATTGCTCTCGATCGAACTTGTGGCATCGGAACCAGACATAGTCACGCCGGTGAGCTGTCGCCTTGATTCTCGTGGGCGATTGTTGGTTGTCGAATCACATACCCACTTTCCGAAAGAGGATTACGACGGTCCGAAGACAGATCGCATCAAGATCATTGACGATCCCGACGGGGATGGAACGCTCAATCGCATTCGTGTTTTCCATGAGGGAACGAACAAGACGATGAGCCTTACCATTGGACAAGATGATTCGGTGTATGTTGCGACCCGCGCATCCATCGTGCGTTTGCGAGACACCAACGGAGACGACGTTGCCGACGAAATCACAACACTCATTAACCTCGAAACCAAGGCTGATTATCCTCATAACGGACTCAGCGGATTACTTTTGGAGGAGCCCCTTGGAAAACCGGCCACGCTCACTTTCGGTATGGGCGAAAACTTCGGTGAAAGGTACGTACTTAAAGGCACGGATGGCTCTTTACAGACAGGCGGCGGCGAAGGAGGAAATATTTTTAAGTGTCTGGCAGACGGCTCTAAAATAGAACGAGTTGCAACCGGATTTTGGAATCCCTTTGGGATTTGTCGGGACGATGCCGGTCGATTGCTCATGGTCGACAACGACGCTGACGCGATGCCTCCCTGCCGAATCGTTCATGTGTTAGATGAAGCTGATTACGGCTTTCAGTTTCGCTTTGGCCGCGCCGGTACGCACCCCTTACAAGCCTGGAATGGTGAGTTGCCGGGGACATTGCCAATGTTAGCGGGAACAGGCGAAGCACCCTGTTCGATCATGTGCTTTCGAGGTCAGTACTGGGTAACCAGTTGGGGTGACAACCGAATCGAACGATACACGCCGTCCCATCACGGCGCTACTGTCCGAGCTGATCGAGACATCGCAGTACTCGGTGGGGCGATGTTTCGACCGGTTGATATGGCGATCGCTTCAGACGGCTCGATGTACGTAACCGACTGGGTCGACCGCAGCTACAACGTTCACCGCACCGGTCGAATCTGGCGAATTCGATTCGGCGGCCCCCCGACGAAGAACACTGCATTGACCTTAAGTCCCGACGAGGTATTCGCCCAAACGGGACTTGTTGAACTGTCCGCCGACGCGATCACTCAGGCCTCTGATTCAAATAACGACCCGTTTTTTAAACACTACGCTCGGTTAGCACTAAAAAAGAAGCACACGTTCAAGACAAATGAGCCCTCCAGTAATTCGGGGGTTGAACTGCGTCTCACAGCCCTATTGAGTCAACACTGGGACTCTCTCGCTGGTACGGGTGAAGTGCTGAACGATGAGCAACGCCATGCGATCATTCGCCACTCGCTAAGCGACGACGATACGGACATTCAGTTGACCGCAGTTCGTTGGGCGGCGGAATCCGGTGCGAAGAATTTATTACCGGAGATCACTGCAATGCTCGATCGCGACACGCTGTCGCCCCAAATGCTTGCCGCAACGGCATCGGCGATTAGCTTTCTAAAGGCAGGTAAAGTGGAGCCCGGCGGTTATGATACAATCACACGTCAGACGCTTGCCGACATCGCGATGGATGAAAAACGCTCGTCGCGAATTCGATTGACAGCGCTTCGCCTTGTTCCACCAGAAGCAACCCAGTGGAATGTCAATTCGCTTGCTTCGATGGTGCGAGGCAATGACGAACGACTCGCTCGCGATGCCGCGAGACATCTTGCCGTTGCCGCTTCAACCACCGATACGCATCGCGCCGTTGTCGAATCATTGATAGAGGATTCTTCGTTAGACGCTGATATCACTACCGATCTGGCGATCAATCGCCGCACCGAAGTCGACAATCGATCGCCTACACCTTCCCATCCGCCGATGGATAATTTAGACGAGTGGCTGAAAGTCGTCGGAGATGGTGGTGATGCAAAGCAGGGATGGAGAGTTTTCTACAGCAGCGCCGCTGGCAAGTGTTCTTCCTGTCACCGGCGAGATGGACGCGGTGCTGGCGTTGGCCCGGACTTATCAACGCTTTCCGCAAGCACCATGGATCGAAGACGACTGCTGGAATCGATTTTGCACCCCAGTCGCGAGATTGGACCGATGTTCACAACGTGGCGGGTACTGACAACAGACGGGCGTGCGATCGTGGGTTTGAAACTGAATGGCGGTGGCGTTGGGCAATCAGCACGGTACCTTCTTGCTGATTCGACCACGATTGATGTTCAGATGGAGGAGATTGAACATCAAGAGGCCTCGAACCTATCAATCATGCCAGATGGTTTAGTTCAAGTGATGACAATGGACGAAATCCGCAACCTTCTTGCGTATTTGTCATCGCAGGCTGATGACTGAATGCATCTTCATTTGCCTTCGGTTTGCCGGTGGCCGTTGCGAGGTGCATTCTGCAGTCCTAAGCGGGTGGTCCCCTGGGCATGAATTGCGATCGTGAACGCGGTTCATTAAAATCAGGGTCCGTTAACGTCACCGCACCGGCACAGAAGGCTCGCCATCGAGTATTCTGAGTCTCTCCTCACGAACTTTCCTACCTTTCCACTCAGCTTTTCCGGTTCACTGCTGCCGCCTTCCATGGGCAATGGGTGCGATTGCAAAAGCTTGTTCAACAAAAACTGATTCAACAAAAAAGAAGTGCGCTCATGAAGTGCTGGCGAATTTTGATTCCGGTGTTTTTCACGCTGATGATTTCGCTCTTGTCCGGGCAATCGTCGCGTGCCGCAGAACCAACTCTAGCGCTTCGCAAGGGCGACAGGGTTACATACATCGGCAATACCATGGCAGATCGTATGCAACACTCAGCTTGGCTTGAGACCTACATCCACTCCCTCTACCCCGAACTTGAGCTCACCTTCCGCAATGTGGGTTATCCGGGTGACGAGCTAAAGCTCCGTATTCGAGAAGAGAACTTTGGCACACCCGACCAGTGGCTCGCAAAGACCAAGTCGTCCGTGATCTTTTGCTTCTTCGGCTATAACGAGGCGTTTCGGGGACCGGCCGGGCTGGCGGGCTTTCGTAACGATCTCGGTGAGGTGATCGACGGCATGCTCGCCCAAAAATACGATGGCGAAACGGCAGCGCGATTGGTTTTTTTCTCGCCGATTGCCCACGAGGATTTGAAGAGCCAAAACCTTCCTGATGGCAAGGCCAATAACGAGAACCTTGCAATCTACACACAAGCAATGCAGGCGGTTTGTCAATCGAAAGGAGTCCGGTTTGTCGATCTCTTTAATCCAACCCGCTCGTTGTACGCCGCAGTTGACAAACCGTTGACCATGAATGGCATTCATTTGCTCGATCATGGCGACCGCGCGGTTGCGAATGTAATCCTGAAAGACTTGTTTAATGTAGTCAAAGTTGAAAAACCGGAAGCCGAACTTGAACGGCTCCGACAAGCAGTTCTCGATAAGAACTATCACTGGTTCAGTCGTTACCGAGTGGTCGACGGCTACAACGTGTTCGGTGGTCGATCAACACTGTCATGGTTTGGGCAGTCGAATGCCGATGTCATGATGCGTGAAATGGAGATTTTCGATGTCATGACCGCTAATCGCGACAAGCGAGTTTGGGCGGTGGCACGCGGTGGTGAACTTGAAGTTGTCGATGACAATATCCCAGAAGAGCTTCCGGTCAAAACAAATATTCCTGGGCCGCTGTCGGACGGAAAGCATCTCTATTTGGGCGGCAAAGAAGCCATTGACAAGATGAAGATTGCGGATGGGATGCAAGTCAATCTTTTCGCATCGGAAGAAATGTTTCCCGAAATCATCAATCCGGTACAAATGGCTGTCGACACTGACGGACGGCTGTTTGTGTCTGTGTGGCCATCCTACCCGCACTGGAATCCGACCGAACCGCGCCGCGACAGAATCGTTTGCTTACCAGACGACGATGGCGATGGGGTGGCAGATCGCTGCGTTACCTTTGCGGATGAGTTGAATAGCATTACCGGATTTGAATTTTGGGGAGGTGGCATGCTGGTTGCCGCATTACCTGAAATTTGGTTCCTTAAAGATACGGATGGCGACGACAAAGCGGACGTAAAGATTCGAATGCTTCAGGGAGTTAGCAGCGCGGACTCTCACCATTCGGCGAATGCAATGTTGGTTGGCCCCGATGGTTGGCTTTATTGGTCGCGTGGAATCTTTAATGTTGCCGCGATGGAAACGCCCACCCACACCTTTCGCTCAGGTGATAGTGGCGTGCATCGATTCAACCCTCGTACTTTCGAGATGGAGTTTCATTTTCCGATCGGTCCCAATCCACACGGTGATGTTTTCGATCAATGGGGATATCAGTTTGCGAATGATGGAACCGGCGGAAGCGGATCTTATGTAAACATCGGCAAGGGTATTGGGAACAAACCTTGGTTCAAGATGCGAGTGCGCCCCGTAGCTGCGACGGGCATTCTTTCAAGCAGTCATTTCCCCGATAAGAACCAAGGCAACTTCCTGATTTGTAATTGCATTGGCTTTTTAGGTGTACTTCAGCATGAGGTGAAGTACAACGGCGCCGATATCACAGCCACGGAAATCGAACCGATTCTCGTCTCGAGCGATCCCAATTTCAGGCCAACTGACGTCGAAGTGGGCGGTGATGGTGCGTTATATGTATCGGATTGGAGTAACGCGATCATTGGGCATATGCAACACAATATGCGTGATCCCAATCGTGACCACGAGCACGGTCGAATATACCGCGTCACGGCAAAAGATCGGCCTCTGCTTAAGAACGTGAAGCTTAAAGGAAAGCCTGTAGACGACGTCTTCAAAGCATTCTTTGCCAGAGAAAATTCGGTACGCTATCGGGCCCGATTAGAACTCAGTGGTCGCGAAACAACCGAAATTGTCAATGCGATCGACCGCTGGACTTCGACTCTTGATCCCAAGAAGCCGGAACACGCCCAAGCGTTGCTGGAGTGTCTTTGGGTTTGCGAAGAACACCGCGTGCCGAATTTCGCGTTGCTTCAAAAGGTTTATACTGCTGAAGACGGTCGGGTACGCGCTGCTGCGATCCGTACGCTTGGGCATTGGGCAGACAAAGCGACCGATTGGGCACCGACTCTACTTGCTGGCGGCCGCGATGATTCGGCCCTTGTCCGCGCAGAAGCCGTAAAGTCCGCTGTCTCATTCTCCGGTATCAATGCGGCCGAAGTTATTTTCGAAGTTGCCCTACGACCGATGGATCCCGAACTGGAGACCGTGTTGAGTTACGCGGTAGGTCGCGTTCAAGTGGATAGATTGGTTCAAGACGAAGTGGCAGCCGGTCGTCCGTTGTCGAAGGCAGCCCAAGCTTATGCACTGAGAAATGCCAGTGTCGACGATCTTTTGAAGTTGCCTCGAACGGAGGCGGTTTATGAGGCAATCCTCAGTCGAGTCAATGCGTCGACCGACTCCCTCCGAGAATCGCTCGAAGGGCTTTCGAAGTTGAGAAACGAGAGCTCCATTCCATTGCTACTGGACCTGGTTGAGCAACGAGATTCCAGCGAACAAGGAGATTCGCTCACTGGACTTAGCCAATTGCTCGCCGAGCAACCTGCTGCGGAATTAAGGAATTTCCAGAGACGAATTGAGCTAATCGCGACAAAGGGTAAGACGGCACAAGCTCGTCAGCTCGGTTATGCCGTTTGGATCATCGCTGATCATTCAGGTGACGCCGCTTTCCTGACCGCTTCCCAAAGCAAAGAAAGTCTTCGGGATCTTTTGCATGCGATTCCCGCAGTATCCGACGATGCTTTGCGGAGCACCCTGTTCGAGTCCGTGCGTACACTCATGTTTGAGCTCCCTCCGGGACTTCAAGCGGAATCGACCGATGCATCCTTACTGCAAAGTGGCATCGAAGTCGATTATTTCTATCCGAACCCATCCGACGTCTCTCTCGAAACGCTCGATAAGTTGAAGCCACAACTCAGTGGCGTTGTTCCGGAAATTGTGATGGATGTGCCACAGCGAAAAGAGCAAGATGGTTTTGCACTTCGTTTTCGCGGCATGCTTCAGGTGCCCAAGACAGGACAGTACACGTTCTTTATCAGTTCGGACGACGGGTCGCGGCTGTATATCGATGGAAAACAGTTGATCGACAATGATGGATTGCACGGCATGTCGGAGAAGAACGCAGCGTTGAACCTGACCGCCGGTGCCCATCCCATTGTCGCAACCTATTTCGATAATGGTGGAGGAGATGGACTCGAGGTCTCCTGGTCTGGCCCCGATTTCAACAAGCAGAAGATCGCGGCCGACAAACTCACGGTTAGCGGAGGCGGTGAAACGATTCATGATATCGCCATCCGTTCGCTCGCAAGTATTCCCGGACATGAAGCCGAGAAGTTCATGGATCTGACGTCACTCGTAAAGGCGGATCGACATCGTTCAGCGGCCATCAGTGTGCTGAACACCATTCCCGAACCGTTCTGGGCAGCAAAGGAGTTACCGGGACTGATCGATAATTTAGTCGGGTACTTGAGTGATATTCCGGCGAAGTTCCGTACTGCGGGTCCGGCTATGGAAGCCGCCTCACTCGCCAGGACGCTGTCAGCAAAACTACCCGATGACCAAGCAAAAGCGATTGCGGATCGGCTGGCAAATCTTGATGTCCGTGTGATCGCAATCGGTACCGTGGTGGAACGCATGATCTACGACAAGGAAACGATCGTTGTTCAGGCGGGCAAGCCCGTTGAGTTCCGTTTTGCCAATACAGACAATATGCCGCATAATTTTGCGATTCTGCAAATGGGAGCGCTCGAAGAGATCGGTCTTCTAGCGGAGGCAACGGCCCAAGATGCTGATGCCAAAGACCGTCACTTCGTCCCTCGTTCCGATAAGGTCTTGCTTTCCAGCCATCTTCTTGCACCGGGTGAGGCTCAATCGATCAGTTTTGATGTGCCCCAAACGCCAGGGGTTTATCCGTACGTTTGTACCTATCCTGGCCACTGGCGTCGCATGTATGGCGCTCTTTATGTCGTGGAGAATCTTGAAGAGTATCTCGCGAATATGGAGACGTATCTGGCGGCTCATCCGATGGAGATCCAAGACGATCTGCTCAAGTCAGTCGGACGCAATACCCAATGGAATTACGACGACTTGATCGCTGAAGTGAAGTCAATGCCCGCAGGACGATCATACGATGTCGGCAAGAACCTTTTCAAAGTTGCCAACTGCGTCGGCTGTCATAAGCTCAATGACGAGGGCAAGGAGTTGGGTCCAGACCTGACTAAATTGGAGCCGAAAAAGCAAACCCTTGAATACTTACTGCGTTCGATTCTCGAGCCTTCGCAAGAAATCAATGAGAAGTTTCAGTCTTACACGTTCTTGACGGATTCTGGCAAAGTGGTGACTGGTATGATTGTCCAGGAGTCGGACCAGGAGGTGAAGATCCTTGCTGATCCGCTTGCCAAAGGTGAACCATTTGTGCTTGCAAAGTCCGACATCGAGGAGCAAGTCAAGTCGCCTGTTTCCATTATGCCCAAAGGGTTGCTTGATCGTCTAACACGGGAAGAAATTCTCGATTTGATTGCATACGTTTATTCGCGGGGCGACAAAACGCATGAGTCATATGGTGATGATCATCACCACCATTAATGGTTCGGAGTGATTCTGCGGCCAACGAGTGGTTGCAGGCGGGTTGCAATGTATACCCCAAGAACGTCCTTGGACTTCCTTCGACGTCCTTGGGCACTGTTGGGGCGGTTGAACCAACTCGACGGCTTCAACCTGGAAGCAATCTAGAACTCATTGGGAAGGCCAAGACGCAACACCGCGTCGGGGCCGATCCCGAACTTTGCCGGAAGAGGGATGTTCGAAAAATTAATGTCCTCGCCAAGACGTATTTGCCAACCGTGATTGATCGTGAAACGACGAGATCCCAAATGCATTTGAGCCCGGAACTCATCTTTTGACGATTCCAAGGGCTGGGCTGAGCGGATCACGATCAAGTTGTAGTCATCGACGATGGCGTTTGCCGTCGATAGCAGAAAGACGTCCTGACCAGGCGCATCCGGCGCCGGTGGACTTGCGTGGAGTTCTTTTCCGTTCAACCAGACTTGATACCTGTCGTTGGCGGGCAGTCCCAGACCTAACGGCCCGTCTTGTTGCCACTTTTCCGGAATTCGAAGGGCGCCACGGTACCATACCGAAGTAGTACCTTTATTGCGAGCGTCGATAACAGCGGGGTGGTGAACGTCAACAGTGGTCCATTGCTTGGTGAGATCCAACTGAACCTGGGGACGAAGCAACAGATCGCCCGACGACTCTCGCTTGTCCGCCGCCCAGCGAAAAGGTGCTCCCCCTAGGAATTGATCGCTCGTGATGGTGGGGCAAACGAATTGTTCGACATGTTCGATCACTAAGTCATTGCCCACGAAATGATCAACGTACGGCCACCGTTTAGGTGAATACATGCTGTCGGTCATATCTCGCATCAGCACGACATGCTTTTTGTTTCGTACCATTTGCCGCAATCCAAACGGGCGACCAAGAACGCACATATTGCAATGCACGCCAGTCAAAATAACGTTCTTGACGCCTTGTTGCTCCAGAATGCTCCAAGCTTCATCGCCACGATCGGTAATGAAATCCCGCTCAGAATCAATCGTGATGAGACTCGATTGCTTCATCCAAGGTGTACCCGCAACGCGCCCCATCCTGGTAAGCGTCTCGACCCAAGCCGCGTGCGCAGTAGGCTCATCGTCTTCGCCACCATCGGACTGATCAATCGGGTAGGAATTCTCTCCTTCCAGCCGCGAACACCAATGCTCAATATCGGATGGCATCGGATCAGCTTTCTGTATGTTGATGGCACGTTTTCGCGCGGGATGATCCGCGTAAGCTGGCATGCAATCACTTGGGGCATGAATCACGACGGCGCCTCGTCGTCGAGCCACATTCAGAACTTGATCTAACCGCGGTGCAAATTCCTCGAGTCTTTTCACTGCATTCAAGCAGTGATGCAGATCCCAGACATCGCAAACGATAATAGCCGTTTGCGAAAGGTCCCACTCCACTTCTTTCTCCGTCCGCTGTAGCCCTTGAGCCGCGTTGTGATCCGGTTCGATGGATCGCAGCTTTAGCTTGAGCGTCTCAGACATTGCAGGCTTCCCCTGGAAACCGACAACCGATGTAAGGAAAAAAACGACATAAGACCATTGTTGATTCATTTGACACCTTGGACGCATTGTACACCGTCACAGATTTTCGAACACAAATCGGCACAACGCGATCTTCTCATTGTCTGCATTGGGAGTATTGAAAGAGGCGATAAATGCAATTTAATTTCACGGCATTTGGACTGCTTCGTTCCGACTGGATTCGGAATCCAAGTTTAGCACATGGCTGCATCACATTGCTTACAACCAATCATTGAATGACACGGCGCGAGTGTCGTGGCGAACAATTCACCTGCACTCAACGTCGTTAACTGACCTCCCATCGTGCGGTGGCGACCCAGCGGCGGGACATAATAATGCTCAGCTTCGTATGGTTGTGGGCGTGGCGATCAATACACCGTCAACCCAATATCAAGTCGCGATGCGATTGCATTCCCGGATCCAATTTTCTCTCAGCACGATTGCTTCGACTTCAGCGACGTCGAAAAACACTCGAGTCTTGTTTGCGTCGTGCTCGAAAGCTATCGGCGACTGACGTGGAGCAATTGAACGACTATCGATGGCCGAATTCTTCGACATTGAACGCCTCTTGCCGCAAACTTCCCCGTGTGTTTCTACGGTTTTGAGGGCAACCTTTGAAATGCTCTACCGCGAGTTACCGCACATCTCCGGTGCGATGAGCAATCGTCGACGCAGGATCGTTTTTTGTATACGACCTTGCCTTTTCGCTGCTTTGTGTCCGACTCACGATCGCCGGCTCGATTCCGTGGTCGTTTTTCGTGCTGTCGGTCGCAGGATGATTTACTTTGTGCGCTGCATGATGGAAGCTGACCATAGGACTTCTTTGAAGGCCCGCCCGACTACAGACTTCTGCGGCGTCGTCAATCACGACCCTTCAACGATCTACTTTTCCTTCGCCGTGATGGTCCGATTGGAAGCATCGATCTTTTCAAAAACAAGCATGGGAAAGCAGGACTCTAAGTCAGCCAATGGCTTGTCATAGTTTTGCAACGTGATCTTCAAATTCCCGTTGGAGATTTCCACTGACAATGAGTGCTGTAACAACCATTTCGGTGCGTTGTGAACATAATCTCCTGAGCCTGAGTTTTTCACGTTTGAGGCCGTAATGGTTACCATCTTGGCGGGATCACCCTGACCACCAGGAGGCGGTTGAAATCGATTTTGAGGCGTTCCCGATGGCCCGGTACCGATTCCAGGAACTCTCGAAGGGCCCGCGTTTGGTCCGTTATTGCCCATATTGCGTGATGTCGTTGACTCGGGACCTGTTGGGCCGTCCATCGAGTTCGAACGGGGACCGATATTCGGTTTGAGGCCATCGGGACCGCGTGTTCCAAGCCTCCCACCCATGTTACCTGACCGAGCATTTGCCATTCGTTCTTCCAACGCTCGCTTGCGTTCCTCTTCTTGCTGACGTTGTTTCTCTTCGGCCTTTTGTTTGTGAAGTTGCGATTCGGCGAGCATCTTCTTCTCTTCTTCTTTCTGGGCGATTTCCGCCAGACGAGCGTCCTCTTTTTTCTTGCTCTCTGCCGCGACAAATACCTCAAATCTCTCGGATGACGTGGCTGCCGTCCCGAGGTACTGCGACGATGATCCCGTTTGCGAACCGACCAGGATGGCTTCAGTCATCTCACCAAACGCTTTAACTTCTTCCAATAGAAAATTGACCTCAGCGGGGAGGCCAGCCTCAGCCTCTTTCAGTCGGTGCAAACGATTTAGTCCTGTCGACGCTGACACCTGCTGGGGTTCGTAGGGGTTTCCTTTGGGGACAAACACGAGCATCCCTCCCACGGACTTGCCGGGAAGTGTGGCAAGTTCCTTAGCCGTCCCGACTGCCCGATCGACGAGTGCATGTAGCTTGTTTAAATCACTTGTTGATGGGGCTTTCACATCGACTGCTGCCAGGACATTCATAGCATCACGTTCCAAACCACCTCGAAGCCGAATGATCGCCAGAACCCGCTTGTCTTCGTCTGACCACTCAAACTCAGTTCTGGTGTATGTCAATGGATCGGGATAATCGATAAGCGCTTCGGACATGAGCGTACTGACGGCATGGCTCGATAACGTGATTTGATTGATTGCCTGCGTCACCAGTTCGTCTGGCTGCGCGTTGGTTTTAACACTCCAAAACATTGGAACGGATGAGAGATTCGTCGCAGTTGTATTGGGCGATTGGGGCTGGCTACGAGCACGGTCGATCGCATCGCGAACCTGTGCCCTTACCGCTGCAAATTCCTGTAACGATCTAGCTTGCGCCGGCAGTTTGCAAGCACGGCGAAACAACTCATCAAACTTCGGCAACTCGGCCAACAGTCGTTTCGCAGAAGTCTCCGATTGATCTCCACTGGGAATCGAACGTCCGATGTCCTCAACCTGCGACCGGAGGCTTTGAAGGTCTGCCTCGACACTCGATCGTGAATCCGACGCGAACAAGCTATCCGACAAAGCCGAAGCCAAGCCACCTCTCGACAAGTCACTAGTGGAGGACGACCCTGCAGGAAGGAATTGTTTGCCCCACATGATCGCGACGCCAAGCAGTCCGAGTCCGCCGATGGAGACAGCGGTGATCACCGCCGGAAGGACAAGAACCCTAAGATTGAACGACGTTTTTTGGTTACGTTGAAACTGATGTCGATTCGCTACCGGGCGATTGTAACTTTGTGGTGGGGGTGATGCCGGCCAATCTGAAAAAGCCTCACTCGGAGGGAGGTCTGCGGGAAGACGGTTAGACGTTTGCGGCGTTTGCGGCGTTTGCTCAGTTGGTTGTTGACCGACGTTTCCTGCCGATACTGGTACACTGGGAACCTTGATTTGGAACGGATTCTGGCACTTGGGACAAACGATTTTCAGTTGCTTTTTGCCACCGGCTTCAAATTGCAGCGAGGCTTTGCATTTCGGACAATTACAGGAAAGCTTAGGCATCTATACTCCCCACCACTCTGAACACCGGCAACATGTATTCTGCAAACCGAAAGATCGAAACACTCCGGCCACAGGGCGACAGCCGACAAATTGTAGCAAAGTCAATGCATCGCTCGGTCGTCGGCAATCACCGATTTCGCCTGTTTTCTTCCTGTCGAACTTGTCAATGATTTAGGCATCACGGCAGACCCTGGCCGCCTGCCGTACGTTCGGTCGGTATGATTGGCAAGATTAAGAAAACGTATCCCAACCTTTCGCCATGCCTTCGCAAAAAAGGGAGATCGCCTGGACCCCCGAGTCGACAGGCGATCGTTAGATGCTTTGAATCGGAAAGCGTTCGATGCTCAACCAACTAACGGGACCTTTGCATTAAGCTGTTCGATTGAAACAACACCGCGCCGGTCTGAAGTGACGAAAGTAAAATCGATCACATAAGGCGACTTTCGCTTCACCTACCCCATGATTCGAATACCAAGATGAACGAAGCGAACTCAACGCTCCAAGATTTGAAGAATCGCATTCGACAATTCACCGAAGAGCGAGACTGGAATCAGTTTCATGATCTCAAAAACCTTTCGATGGCGTTGACGATTGAGGCAGCAGAGTTGATGGAGCATTTTCGCTGGGTGGCAATCACCGATGCCAATGCAGTGATGAACCATGCGGAGACAGCTGCTGCGATTCGTGAAGAGGTGGCCGACGTGCTACTCCTTCTCACTCAATTCGCCAGCATTGCGAACATCGATCTGATGGATGCAGCCGAGAAGAAGCTTTCGATTAACGCGCTTCGCTATCCAATCGAGAAATGCAAAGGTGTCTCGATGAAATACAACAAGCTCCGTTAGGCAAGAGGTCGATTTACGATTCACGCATGCCCCACTCGGCCTCTCAAGCATCGCCAGCATCGCCAGCATCGCCAGCATCGCTGCAGAACGCGAGCAAACTGGAATGGAGCCCATCGACGTATCGTCCCTCAAATAACCAGCAGAAGTTTGATCGGAATGATTGCACGACGTCAGTGGCCTTGCGCTTGGCGTTCGCGTTCCGCCAAAGTCAGGTGATTTACTTGATACTCAACCCACTGAGCTACTTCGATCGATGTTCTTCTAAAACCCGTTTACGAAACACAAAACTCCAATCACGTAAACGCTTGCAGAACCGCGCTGCCGGAAGCCGCATCGACCAAACGGATTTGAACACGCTCACTATCCGGCGTGAGGTTCACAGACTGGCTGTCGCTGAACTTCTCCAGAAGATACGATCAATCTCACATCGCACGGCGTCAGCACGCAGAAATTGGAAACGGTCAGTAGCCATGAATCATCGGAATGCTCCAGACCAATCAATAGAAAGTTGATTCGATGAAAGATTGGAGTTTTAGCCTCTTCTTGATCCCAACCTATCTAGCGACGTTTCTGCTTTGGCAGCAACTCCCATCGCGAGCCTGTTTTCTGATCGGCGGATTAGTATCGGCGTCAATAATGGTCGCCGGCTTGCTCTGGGCCTGCAAACGTCAATATTTCGTCGACCTAGCGGATCTCGGCTTCCATACGCTTGTCGTCCTTGACGTCATCATTGAAGGGAGTCTTTATGAAGTGGCGAGGCTGTTCGGCTACGTTGCAACCGGCGAGACGGAACTACTTTTGAATCTCCACCGTGGAAATAATTTCTACGGCTGTGCAGCCGCATTCACGCTGGTCATTGGCTTTCATCGCTGGCGGGTAATGGTCAAAAAACGACGATCTTTCGTACCGCTTTAACCACAACATCGTCGCCTATTGATGAGCACGGGTGAGGCGAACTTCAGGAGATAAAAAGGAGCCGAAGGCGATCCCGCAAGGCCAGCAGATAATGTCGTTGGCGTAAAGATCGTCGATGATCGGAGACGCGTGTTGGTTGCACAGGTAACGAAGAGAGTGTAGACAGTCATATGCAGTTTCCCGATCGCGACCTGCGTCATTTGCGTCACCTTGGATTGGCATCAAACGGTGGTTATGAACGAACGAGTATCCGAAAGCACACGCACTCTCGTCGTTTCCTATCTGGGAATACGGCGCGCAATCGGACTCATCGGCTTGTTCTTGCCGATCCTTCTTGGACCGGTGGGATGGTTCGTTTTTGGTATTGAAATACAAGACAATATGAGTAGCTACTATCACACGCACCTTCGCGATGTCTTCGTCGGAGCCATGTGCGCGATTGGCATTTTCCTATTCTGCTATCGAGGTTACGACTGGATCGAAAGTTGGACCGCGAACATCGGCTGCGTGTCGGCGCTGGGTGTCGCGCTCTGTCCACTGGACGCAAACAGCGAGCCGCTGAACCAGAGCTCGATTACGGGATATTTACACACGTTGAGCGGTGGAGCTTTTTTCTTAACGTTGGCTTTCTACTCGCTTTATCATTTCCCAAGTGTCAAGCAGGAAAAATACGAGGTCGCCCCGCACGAAGCACAACGCAATTTCATCTATCGAGCCAGTGGCGTCGTGATTTTACTCAGCGTGGTCACCATGGGAATTTATCTCTTTCTGATTCCAGCGGAGTGGGTGAACGCATCAAACCAATTTAATCTTCTGTTCTGGGGGGAATGGATCGCGGTTTGGGCGTTTGCAGCGGCGTGGCTTACCAAGGGACGCGCCATCTTGGCAGACATTGCTGTGGACCTGATGGCCTTGCCAAGTCACCTGCTAGAAAGACGCAAGCACCATTGACCCGTATAACCTTCGGGTGTGGTCCCTTCGCCGTCACAGATGAACAAATCTCGCGATACCGTCGGTCGCGTGCGCTGTGGCTACGTTCGACAAAAATAAACCTTCTCGTTTGTCACCCAATGTTTACCGAATCTCGATTCGCTGCAACCAAAGGCCCGGTGGTCGTTTCGGATAATTGGCATTCCCAATGGATCCCATTCACCTTGACATGGCAGATACGCGAACTCACGTATGCATGCACCTTCCAGGAATTCGGTAAGCGTTCGGCGCGCCTAGTAGCGGGAGCGAAGCTTGCGGCGGCGGGCGCGGCGCTGTTTGATTGTTGGCGCGCGGGCTGCGTCTTCGAGTTGCTGGCAGGTGCGAATCGAATTGGGATGAGCCACAGCCAGCTGTCCGGTAGTAACGGCTCGAGGTCGCTCCGGCCGCTGGCAAGCTGACGCAACACATCGTCTACGCAAGCCCCCAGGTCGACATCGTGACGCGAGGCCGAGGCGATCAACCTGTACATCATCGCCGCCACTTTGCCCGCTGCTGCCGATCCAATGAACAACCAATACTGGGGTCTGATCGTCAGCCGGCGAAGACCCCAGGGAAGAAAATGGAAAATGCGGCGGGGATTAAATACGCAATACTACCCCCGTGAGATTTCCCGAGTCCGTCCCATTTTCCGTGTCCCAGAAAGAGCCTAGCTCCTGCTGTCTTCGTAGGGCGACATCGTGCCGCCCTGCCTGCGGAAGTCGAAAAAACACTCTCATTTCGATACGCTCATTCGCCACTCGCTACGCTCGCACAGAACCGCTACCGAGTATGCCCCTACAGCTCAGGTCCCCAAGGTTAACCGTCAAGCCGGTTTTGTTCTTAGATCAGATCAAACGAATGTGACATCGACTCGCCCGCGAGGAGAACGAGCCTCACTCCGTCCAGAACCCGTCGCCCTGCTCCGGTGTAACTCCGTGTACATTCAAGAAACGGCGTCGCCCACCTTTTACTCGCTCCTTCGATTACGTCGGACTTAGGCAGGAAAGCAAAGGTTTCGCTAGCCGCCATGGATAGACTGTTAAGCAGAATCTCGTAAAAGCGGCACAATCAGAATAGGAAATCGAACCGGTCACGAGCTCTAAAAATCGTTTCTTTTACCGCAATTCGTTGATCGGCTACTTAAAGAAGGAACTTTATCAGGGTCGATACGAGGGGGATCCCAAGTCGAACCCCACGTGAAGCGATTTGTACCCCGTGCCAATATTTGACGTTGCCCCGCTGCGGCATTAGCATTGAAGGGTTGAGGTTAAAGTTGGAACGCAACGTTTACCAGCGAGATCACAATGCGGTACGCCAACGGTTCGCTTGATGGGCGTTTTCTCCACAGCCGTCGCAGACATTTGGTGATGGAGCTTCTAGAAGACCGCTGCCTACTCAGCGGCGAGGGCGTAACCAAGACGTCGACCATCAACAGCATGGGTACCGCGTTGCTACCGGTGGGCGCCGCCACGGTGAGCGGTATGGTGACCGCGCCAGAGATTCAAGTATTGCAGGGAACGACAGACATCGTGGATGGCACGTCTATCCCCTTTGACTTTGGCTCGGTGGTGCAGAATGCGGTTGGCATTTCAAAGACGTTCACGATCAAGAACACAGGGAATGGGAATTTGGTGCTCCAGCCAGCGACGGTGTCGACCGGATACACGATTACGACCAACTTCACGACGGGAGCAACC
>JANOBM010000095.1:0-7957 GCA_031411655.1 Planctomycetaceae bacterium | reverse complement strand
GGATTCACCAGAGGTGACGAAGCTTGGGAAAACTTAGCGTCTAGATTCAAGTTGGCTGCGACGGTTGCTTGCAACGTGGCGGTCTGGCTGATTTCAGTATCGCCAGTGATTCTGCCATCGCCATTTCCTGCGGAATCGTTGATGTCCACGGTATAAACAAAGGTTGCCTGAGTACCTGGGGCAGCGCTCGTCGCGGTTGCTTCCAAGAGGCCAAACGAGCCTGTGACACTGGAGCCGTTTGCCATGCTCGCTGTCACCGTAAATGCAAGTTCATTGGCCAACGATGAATCAAGGAAGAACTCGTTGTTGGTTAGTCCAAATCGCAACGTGAAAGAATAGTTCGTCGATAGTTGAACCGACGAGTTCGCACCCACTGCGAATCCAAGTCCTGGCAAGCCGAGATCAGGTGCCAAGGCAGTCACGGTTCCTAGGGTGCCACTGACAACGCCTTGATAGACGACCGGGTTGGTCTGACTTGCGGTATCAGGATTACCCAGAACACGGGTAAATGTTGTCCCAAGCCTACTGTTCAGGGCATCAAGCATCGAGGATTCGCTTGATGTCGGGAGTGTACCGATCGTTGAGCTGATCGACGAAAGAAACTGAGTGCCTGCGTTGCTCGTATTTCGCATCGCCAATCCGATGAGCGGTAGGCTTTTATTAAAAATCTCCTGGTTCAACTGGGTTTGAAGCGAACTGATCATCCCGGGCAATTGCTGTCCAACTTGTGGCAGGTCGGCGCTGGTAGCCATCGCTCGAATGGCTTGGCCGAGCGAGTGGATGTCAACTCGCTGAAAATTGGCACCCGTGTTGGTCACATTGTCAACTTCGTCATCACCGTCATTGATCACGTCACCCGTGGTTCGCATTAGGTTCTTGAACTCGCTGAGAGTCAATCTGCGGCCAAGTCGGGCGGTTGCAACGTGTTGAGCTAACGTTGCCAAGCCCGTCACGTTTGCGGCTGCCACACCTGTTCCGGATGGCCCCGCTTCCACAATCGATATGCCACCGGGAAGGACAGTAACAACCGCCGCAGGAGCTCCAGGAGCAAAGATTGTCGTGGTCGACGTGCTGCGCTGCGAAATGGGCATGATGACGTCGCGGCCACGGGAACTGGCCATCGCACCGCTCGGATACGAAATGGCTCCCCCAACGCTGTCATAGACAGCTCCTACGGAAATCGCGTTGGCGTCAGCTGCCGGATAGGAAACGCCCTGACCTTGAGTACTTCCGTTCCAGTAGTAGTCATCACCTGATCGGCAAACGACCATGACATTTGCCGCTGCAAGCGCTGCAAGTGGAGTCGAAGCATACCCCGTGATCGGTGCGTTGTGGTACTGGGGCGTAGTACTGGAGAGGTCCAGATCAACGCTGACAATATTATACTGACTAACGTGCGAAACAACCCAGTTGAGGGCCTCCACGATGTCGGCATGGGACGCCAAGTTGTCACTTCCCGTGACTTTCAAAGCGATGATGTTTGCATCCGGTGCCACGCCGGAATAGGTGTCATCGGATGAAGCAATGATGCTGGCAGCGTAGGTACCCGCTCCGTAATCGTCGGATGCATCGGGGTCATTGGTTCCCGAAAAGTCGTAGCTGTAAACGATACGATCTGAGACACCGTCAAGATTATTATCGGGTCCAAAAAACGGATGATCTAAGTCGATGCCAGAGCTGATAATGACAACGGATTCACCAGCACCTTGGTACGACGCAAGCTGAGGGTCAAGTTCATAGTCATGCAGCCCCATCAGCAGTCGCGTTGAAAAATAGGGGTGAATTCCGAACGCGGCGGGGGCACTCGCGTTAACCTGTGTTTTCGCTGGTGCATCGGACTGTGTATTAGCAGACGTCGCGATGAATCCGACCAAAGCTGACTGGGTGTCGGCATCAGCGCCCGATAGCACGAGCCTCTCCTCCAGGCTCTGAAAGGTATGCCGTGAACGAAATCGAGGTCTGAAGCTCGCATGCGAAGCGAATCGCCTTTGATCACACTTGCTCCAAGACCGAGCTAAATCCAGAAGCCAAAATTTGATCGACATAAAGCGTGCACTCGCTAGAATTCACAAACCATGGTGTAAAAAATACGCCTGGATAACAATGGCGGGGGGGTAGACCTTCCACATCCAACTGTCACTTTCCCACCGCTGGCATTGAAAGTCAACCATCGACCGTTGCAAGATCGTTGTCCGAAATGAGTTTAAGATGCATAAGCGAATCAGTTCTTGAATGTGATGTGAAACGGCAGCGATCAATCTTTCGCCTCGTTGCAATCTGGCTGCGGCATCTCGCCGCAAATGGCGAGCAATCGACGTCATACAAAGTTTCCCATGAGACGGAAGGATTTTTGAAGCGTCGAAATGGGTCTTGTGAGTCAGCGGCAGACGGTCAGCCGTCTGAATCAAAATGCCTCCGGTGTGCCTTCCGGAGTCAGGGCAAACGCACCTTGTTGATGGATGTTCATGTTTCGCCTAAGGGTTGCCTAAGTAAAGGCTAGCATCGAATGATTTCCGTGGAGTTTCAGGAATCCAGTTTCACGGAGTGAGTCATGCCTTGTGTTGAAAGTTCGCGTCCAGCGGTGCTCAGCTTGGTCGAATGCTTTGCCGAGATCGAAGACCCGCGAATTGAGCGTACTCGATCGCATTCGCTCGAAGAAGTTCTGGTGTTATCCGTTTTGGCGGTCATCGCAGGTGCTGAAGGCTGGGAATACATCGAAGACGATGGCAAGTACAAGCTGTCTTGGTTGCGAAGATTCCCTAAGTTCAAGAATGGCATCCCATCGCACGACACCATCAGCCGTGTCTTCCGGGCGCTTAAGCCGGGAGTCTTTCAAGAAGCATTTATGATGTGGGTGCATTCGCTTCATCAGGAGCTTGGGTTCAAGCAGATTGCCATTGATGGTAAGTCGCTGCGAAGATCGCACGACCATGCGTCGCTGAAGAAAATGCTGCATAGCGTCTGTGCCTGGAGCGTCGAGAATCATCTTGTCCTGGGCGAGCAAGCTGTCGATGAGAAATCAAATGAAATCACTGCGATTCCAAAGCTACTGGATCAACTTGAGATCAAAGGTGCGATTGTCACGATCGACGCGATGGGTTGCCAAAAGGAGATCGCTGAGAAGATCACCGACGGCGGTGGCGAGTAGGTGTTGGGAGCGAAAGACAATCATCCCAAGTTGTGTGCAGCGATTGCGGAACATTTCATTGCCGCCCATGAAGCGGACTTCAAAGGCATTGATGTTCGTCACTATCAGACGGACGAGAAGGGATATGGCCGCATCGAGACACGGCACTACTATCAGAGTTCGATTCCCGAATCGATGCGAGAGCAAACGGATCATGATCGATTGCTGAACCGGCATTCTCGCACGTGTGTTCAGAAACCGCCGCAGAGCCAGTAAAAGCCTGGAACGAATCGGTATTTTATTCGATCGTGCGTGCGGCGAGTGAATGTGGTGCGACGCCACCTCTCCGTCTGCTTAACAGCGGCACGACAAACGACGTTGATCAGAGAAGAGCCTATTGGAATACGATTTTGAGACCGACCACAACTGCTACTCTGCAACGACGATCGGCATTAACGATCGCCTGTATTTTTCGTCTGGTGAAAAACACCGCTTGGTACTACTGAAGCTTGGACTGCAGGGCGACGTCCTTGACCCGAGGGATTCCTGTTCTTCGTGGAGCGGCGCAAAGGCGTTGCATCGAGATGATGGGCGAGCGTTTGCGTTGACTTAAAACGGCATGCCGGCACGAAGGCTTGATTTTTGCCGTGATGCGACTTTGTTAGGGGCTGTTGTCTGATCTGGTTGAGGCTGAGTGATCGGGGAGACTCCAATGAACTGCGATCAACACGAAAGCGCAAGGAAAGCTTGCGAAGTAACTCCGATTAGAAGTGCATGGAAAACACGCTTCCCATTTTCCTGGGTGTCCATGCCGCGAGGAAAGGCCCTGCGAGGAAAGTGACCCCAGCCACTAATAGCTTACGTCCGCGCCGACATAGAAATTCACACCTGGCTGAAACACCGACGTGACTCCGTTACGGGAGCGGAAGTCAAGGTGTTCTCGATACTGCTTGTCGGTAAAGTTCTCTACTCCGCCCACTAGCGTTACATTTCGTTTCTGGAACGGTAGGTACGTTCCTCGCAGGTCGTATACAGTGAACCCAGGCGTCGCAGATTCCAAAAGACTCGTCGCGACACGATTTTGCTGTCCGTTGATGCGTGCGGCAATTTCTAAATTCCAGCGTGGGTCTTGGACTGAATTCCGCAATCTCGCGCCAACCCTGGCTTCCCAAGGCGCAATGCCAGGCAACGGCTCCGCATCGGCTCCACCAATCCCATTCGCTCCTCGATCGAGACTAAAGTCTTTGAACGAGCCGATGCCGACGCCAGGTGAGCTAAAGGTAGCGTAATCGCCGTCGCGGGTTCGATCTCGCCCATCGACATAGCGAATCGTCGTGAACGCTGTTAACGGATCGTTTGGAAAGAACTCTAGGTAGGACTCCGCACCAGCCAAAGTTGCCAAATCGGTATTTACCGTACGTAAGTCGACTTGACCGAAACTGGTTCCCGTATTTTCAAAGGTGATGTAGTCGAACGCCCATGCATGAAACGCTCGTCCGCCTGCTCGGACCTGATCACCCTGGTACGCTATACCCAGATCACACTGGATCAGCTTTTCTTTACTGAGAGTTGGGTCTCCCGTGATGTCGTTGAGTCCATTCTGCAATAGCAAAACAAATGGTTGCGCCGCGTACAAGTCGGTCAGTGTCGGCAATCGTTCGGCATACCCGAGATTGAGTGTGCCAATAAGCTGGTCATTCCATTGGTTCTCGAAGGTCCCATAAAGGCTGCCTAACAAGAAGTCACGTTGAAATTGTTCGGACCCAACAATATCAGCGTATGAGTTTGGCGGATTGCCCACTTGAGATAGTTTGAGTGGGTCATCGACGATATCCGTTTGGGCATAGTCAATTCGCCCACCAGATGTGAATGTGACACTTTCGCTGATTGGCTCTCGGTACTCGGTAAAAAAGCCAGGATTTGCTGAGAATGAATTGGGTATTGGAGAGTTAAGAGACGTTAGGCTAAAGCCATCTTCTGCTATCTCATTGAGCTCTTGCTTGACGAATCTTAGGTCGTGTCCTGCAACGAAACGCGATCTGTCTGAGGCCTTACCCCAAGTCAGCGATTGCCGATATCCAGTTGAAAGGGAATCAACGTCGGTAGTCATGGGGACGATACTCGCGGTGAGTCCTGGAAACTGCTGAACTTTCGAAGGGCTAAATGCGTTGCCATTCAGCGAGGTACGGTTGTACCAGAGATCGGTCTCAAAACGGTCTCCGATGCCGCTTTGGTTGTCGATATATTCGACCCCGTACCCCTCTGTCTCTAATGACTCGATGTCAAATACATATCCAGGCAATTCGATATCGTTTTGATCCAGCCTCAATAAGCTAAACTCAATGGATCGTTCGTCTCCCAAGTCGGCGCCGTAGGCGCCGCTAAACTCTCGTGAGTTGTAACTTGCCGGGATTTGATCACCGTCGCCCGAGTTGTAATCGCTTCCGCCGCGTTGAGCGTACGTCCCTCGGAACCCCCAATCGTCGCTTCCTGTCAGCACCGTTTGTTGACCAAACACTTGTCCGCCATTGCTCTTAAAGTCGACACTCGATCGACCATGGGTCGCAAAACCACCTTGATATCGCGGCGAACGAGCAAGCTCAAAGTCGACGAACTGAAAACCAGGCCCGTAGCGTGAACTGTAAGGCCCGGGAATGATGATAATGTCACTCAGCTGTCGCGAATCGAATTTGCTAAGTACCGTATCCAAGTCAACTCGAGCGGGCACCCAGTGTGAACCCGATGCTGCCAGAGAACCAATTCTTGAGCTTCGCACTCGTGGATCATTGATCACCGGATTCCGTTTCTGCACACTGACGGCCATCGCCCGCGAGGACTTGCCGAGCAAACTGCCTACGTCCGTCGAGACGTTGGAATTGCCTTCCGACCCCTGAACAAAGTCGCCCCCTAAGCCGCCGCTGCCGAGGCGTGCTTGTCGAAGGAGGCTGCGTTGTACGTCGCTAGAAGTGAATATTGAAGCCGCAAGGATTGCAGATGCTTGCGTCGCTTCCACGTTTGGCGATAAAGAAACTCGCGGTGCCAGGAAGGGAGTCGGCTGCAGCATGGACGTTTGCAGCACCTCATTTGACGAATCAATAGGCTCTTCTTCGTAAGGCGACGATTGAGCTTGGTCCCCTAAGGATGGAGACTCAAGAAGCTCAAAATCAAGCGGCTGCGCTTCATATTGCTTCAACAGACTCTGAAACGCGTCATCACCCAACCCGATGCAGTCAGTCGAGAAAACGGCTGCAATGGCAAAGAAGACCTGCAATGCGGCTCGTGCACCGGTCCGGTTCGAAAACTGCCTTCCATGTCCCACAAGTGCACCCCGGCAAGCGAAATGAGAAGCTCCCCTGTTGCTTTACTTTCGTCAGCCCCCCCGACCTCGTGTGAGTACAATCGCTAACAGTGTCATAGACTGCCTAAGTTCTTGAAAAAACGACTTTTGAGGCTTTGGGACGTCATGGCCAGTAGGGGCAACCGCCATGTGTCAGTTGTCAGGGCACGCCACAAAGCGATCAAACCCTGCAATACATGTCGATGCCAAACGCCAATCCGAATCTGATTCGTAGCTTGTGAATGCCCACTTAACCAGATAAATTGAAGTTTCTAACGGGGGGTTCCAGCTTCACCGGCCAGTTGGATTAGTGAGTCTTAATCGCCCTTAGCGAGAAAAAACGAAGGTAAAATCATGGGTCAGCAGTACCGACACCCGTCAAAAATGGCTTCGAGGGATCTTAGAGAGGGGCGGAGTGCCCGAACTTTGACTGCTCGAACGCACGGTGCTCGTTTGCGTTTGCAGTTTGAATTGCTCGAGCAAAGGTACTGCTTGGCAAGCGACTTCCAAGAGCTTGAGCTTGAGTTACCGCCTAGTTCGTATAGCAGCAGACCAGCGATCAACTGGTTTGAATCGTTCCCAAGCGTGCCGCGATTAGCCTTAGGCTCCCTGGCAAACGTTGATGCGGCGCTCGAAACCGGTGTCGTTGCGCCGGACGCGCAAGCGGAGGGAGAGTGGATCGTACGACTCACCGATTCGGCAGTACGATCGTTGCAGGGTCTCCATCAAGTCGCCGCATTGCTTTCTAGGGGGACAGAGGTCTTTAGCGTGATTAGTGGATTGGGGGCGAAAGGATTGACGTTGGTTCGCGGTGTAGGAAGCTCAAAGGCGACGATCGAATCGAGTTTAGCCCAAAATCCAAACGTTGATTCATTCAGCTTAAATCAACTCGTTGAGGGTCAGGCATTGCCCGATGAATACATTGGGAAATCGGTTCCTAATGCGCTCCGATACGTTGAGGCTCCCGACGCTTGGGATAAAAGTCGGGGCGATCTAAATACCGTCGTTGGTGTCGTTGATTCAGGAATTGACGCCACGCACCGTGACTTATACCTCAATATTTGGGTCAACCAAGGAGAAATTCCACCACAGTTTCTTGTGGACGACGCCCAAGGAAAGAAGCTGGTTGATATTGATAACGATAAAGTAATCACATTTTATGATCTTAATAATGCCACTCGTTCCGCAGCGAGCCCGTATTCTCTCACCGTTGCCGGCTTCAACTCGGGACCCAATGCTTCTTTCGTGCGAGATCTGAACGGCAACGGCCGAATCGACGCAGTTGATTTGTTGATGGATGCGAGATGGTCAGACGGACGCGACACCGATTCGAACGGATTTCCCGATGACTTCTTCGGCGTGAATTTTCGCGCTGGCAGCAATGACACGCTCGCGATCAATGAGCCGACTGACAACGCTTCTCACGGTACCCATGTGGCTGGAACTATCGGTGCGATTGGCAGCAACGACGAAGGTGTCGTTGGTATCTCGTG
>JANOBM010000094.1:0-2035 GCA_031411655.1 Planctomycetaceae bacterium | reverse complement strand
GCCTCCTCGAAGTTACCCATCCGGTTCAGTGAGCAGGCGCGGCAACGAGGATTGAACCATCTCTGCGACATCGGAAAAACAAGTACCAAAGAGGCTGGCCTCACGATCTATCAATCGGGTGCTGGTGGTGCTGCCGTGATTGATTTCGACTCCGATGGCTGGCCCGATGTCTACTTAACCTCGATGACCGGCCAACCACTAAAAGACGACTCAGCGCCCAATCATTTGTATAGAAATTGCGACGGAAAGTTCGTCGACATCACGACATTGTCCGCAGCAGGCGATCTTGGATTCTCGCAAGGTGTCTGCTCAGGTGACTACAATTCCGATGGCTGGCCGGATCTATTGGTTGCAAATATCGGATTGACGAGGCTCTATCGAAACAACGGCGATGGGACCTTTGCCGACGCCACTGAACTTTCCGGTTTATCTGGTAACAAATGGACGTCGTCGGTCGCGATTGCAGACATCAACGGCGACGGTCATGCAGATATCTTCGAAGTAGGATACTGCGCCGGTGACTTGGTTTTTGAGCAACGCTGTATTGACGATGAAGTTGGCCACCCTCGGTCATGTTCGCCATTAGCGTTTGAGGCACAACCGGACCGCGTTTGGAAAGGTCTCGGCGACGGTCGATTCAGCGATGCGACCCACCAGTGGCTTAGTGCACATGAGGCAGGACGAGGGCTTGGTGTTGTCGTCGGCCAATTGGACTCGTCGCCGGGCCTAGATGTCTATATCGCCAATGACATGACCCCCAATCACTATTGGACTCTACCGATGGCGGATGATTCGGAAACAAGTTCTGGCGATCTCTTCCGGTTATCGGAACAAGCTTCCCTTCGTGGCCTGGCGGTCAATGAACGTTCACTATCGCAAGCCTCGATGGGCATCGCGGCGGCTGACGCGGACCGGGATGGAGACTTGGATTTTTTACTGACTCATTTCTCCAATGACTACAACACTTTCTACGAACAAACCAGCCCCGGCTTATGGGCCGATCGGTCTCGAAGGGTTGGCCTCGCCGAACCGTCGCTAGAAATGCTTGGTTATGGGACGCAGTTTATCGACTGCGACAATGATGGCGCACCGGAGCTCTTGGTTGCCAATGGAGACATCGATGACTTCTCCCATAAAGGCCGTGCGTTTCGCCAACCTCCCCAACTCTTTCAACGATCCGAAGAAGGTGAGTGGAAAGAGCTTGCGTCGAACGATCTGGGTGACTATTTCTCAAGCAAACATTTGGGGAGAGCCGTTGTCACTCTCGATGTTAATCGCGATGCCCGCACCGATGTGCTGATCACCCACCTGTTTGAACCCACATCGGTTCTGGTCAATGAAACGAATAATGCGGGAAACTCGGTCCGACTGTTCTTGCGAGGAACTACGTCACACCGCGACGCGATCGGTGCTCGCGTAACGCTTGAGACCGGGAAGAAATCGTTTACCCATTTTTTGAACGCAGGCAATGGGTACCAGTGTTCCACCGAACGTTGCCTCTCCATCGGAATCGGTGATGCCACACAGGTGGAACGGTTGGTGGTTGACTGGCCAAACGGCGAAGCCCAGGTATTTAGACAAATAAAGACGAACCAGGACTACCTCATTGTTGAAGGAACAGACGATGTGTTTGAATGGGTTCGTTAGCAAGGTTGTCGCTGTCCGCTGCATCCTTTTCGCGTGGTGGATAGCAGTATGCATTGGTTGCACGCCGGAAACCCCTTCGCCGCAACCAAAGCAACCGCCCGTCGCGCCAACGTCTATTTCCGAACCAACCGGTGAACCGCAAGCATCCGCGCTGGATTCAAGGAAACAATCTCGACTCCAATCGGCCGTAGTGTTGCACAAGCAAGGAAAAGAATCGGAAGCGTTGAAGATCATCCAAGAAGAATTAATTGCTTCGCCGGATGATTCACAAACGCTGATGATCGCCGCCGCGATGCAGCAGGCAATGGAGAATTACTGTGATGCAGCTGACTTAGGGGCCAAGGCGGCGGCGTCAGCAAATCCAAAGGAGGCAATGACAATACTGATT
>JANOBM010000093.1:0-4618 GCA_031411655.1 Planctomycetaceae bacterium | reverse complement strand
TGGAGGATGCCATGAAGTACGGCAAGCAAATAGGTGGCGGCTAAGAATTAGGCCGTAAACTCATCAGGAACTCGGCATTATTCTGCGTTTTTCGAAGCTGCGTTGTTAACGACTGCATCGCTTCGACCGGTGACATCTCGGCAAGGACTCGGCGAAGTAATGAGGTCCGCCGGTACTCCTCAGGATCCATCAGCATTTCTTCCCGCCGTGTGCCACTTCGACTGAGGTCAATGGCAGGCCAAATTCGACGATCTACCAACGCGCGATCGAGAACGATCTCAAGATTTCCGGTTCCTTTGAACTCTTCGAAAATGACATCGTCCATGCGACTTCCCGTATCGACCAAAGCGGTCGCGATGATCGTCAGGGAACCCCCTTCTTCAACTTTTCGTGCGGAACCAAACAAGGCTTTCGGCTTTTGGAGCGCGCCGGCATCGAGGCCACCGGTTAGCAGTTTCCCCGTCGATTCGCCGTCGCTGTTGTGTGCACGAGCTAGTCGCGTGATTGAGTCAAGGAAGATGACCGCATCCACACCGGACTCGACCATGCGTTTGGCCTTCTCAATGACCATCTGTGCGACTTGAATGTGCCGCTGCGCCGGTTCATCAAAGGTACTACTTATCACTTCGCACTGCGGACCACGGACTTCTCGCTCCATATCCGTGACTTCTTCCGGACGTTCGTCGATCAGAAGTACGAAAACATAGGCTTCCGGGTAATTGTGCAATACAGCGCGGGCCAGTTGCTGCATTAGCACCGTTTTACCCGCCCGAGGTGGACTAACGATCAACCCCCGTTGGCCAAAACCGATGGGGGTAAGCAGGTCGACGACACGCGTGCTCATGTCAGCGCTGTCGTGCTCCAGCATCATCCGAGTGTTAGGATGAAGTGGCGTCAATTCATCGAAGGGTCGATTTCTGCCTCGCCCGGTTGGATCGGTTCGATTGATCGCTTCGACTCGAAGCAATGCAAAATACCGTTCATTTTCTTTGGGCGGACGAATTTGGCCGGCAACGTGACTTCCCGTTTGCAAACCGAATCGTCGGATCTGGCTTGGTGAGACATAAATGTCGTCGGGGCACGAAAGGTAGTGATACTCAGCGCTTCGCAGAAAGCCAAAGCCATCTGGCAGGATCTCAAGGGTTCCTTCTCCATACATCAGCCCATTTGCCTTCATCCTCGCTTTTAGGATGCCAAAAATCAATTCTTGACGTCCTAGTAGCTCAGGTTCAGCAAAACCCTCGCCGCTACCAAGAAGGTTCAGCTCGTCTCGCGACAACTCTTGCAGTTGTGAAATGTTGAGCGTGGGACCGTGATCAGTGCCCTGTGGAATACCGACGCGCTCGCCTGCTCGATTGGCCTCGCTGACGATTTCTTCCGGTAAAGAAAGCGGATCTCGCTCGGCGTCGAGTTCACGAATGCGCTGATCGACCTCAGCATTTGGATGGCGTGGCCGTGGGGGAGACGAATGACCGTCACCGTTTGATCCGCCAGTTGACGAAAATGGACGCCGATTTCGCGAATCATCGCGGGGCCGGTTGGGCCGATTGGGTTGCATGACAATCCCTTGAATCGTTCACTACAGAAGAGAGGGTGGCAGATAAAAAAAGTGGGAAACAGCGACCTTCTTGCGAGCCTGACTCAAAGACAAGCGAGCAAAAAGAGTTCGTTGGACTGGGTGGAGGGGAAGATTGTTCGCGAATAGTAGAGGAGAAGAGATCATCGTACTAAAAAAAAGTATGTATCAATCATATCAAATAAGGTTCGCATTAAACTTTGGGTTTCATCGGTCTGGTATCAGGCGTTTCATGCTCATTTAACCAGCGTTGGGTGGGTTTGGTTCCGCGTTAATCAATTCATTCCATAGCGACTCCACGCGGGAGTGAAGGTCGGCGATTGTGCTATGGTTGGGGATGATCCGTGTACTCTGGATGCGTTTTTCGTCGAGTTCAAGTTGTCGAGATTGTCGTTGCCTTAGGTCCTCATCGGTCCATCCACGGAGTTTTGCCTGTTGGTGTTGAATCGCGAGGGAGGTGTCAATGAACCAGACCTCGTCGCATTCACGGTCCCAGCCACTTTCGAATAGTAACGGGACGTCCAGCACCACCATCGGAGCCTTCGCCTTCGCTGCAGACTCGATCTTTTCGGCGATCAACCTCCGTGTCGGAGGATGAATAACGGACTCCAGGTATGATAGTGCTTTCTGGTGTGAATCGTCATCCCCGAAAACTCTCGACGCGAGCTTTCGGCGGTCAATTTGCCCCTTGTCGTCGCAGACCTCTGAGCCGAATCGATGCACTACCTGCTCCGAAATATCGGGCATCGCGAGCACCTCATGGGCAACCTGGTCGGCATTGATCCAGGTCGCACCAAGGTCCGCTAGCTTGGCGGCAACGGTAGACTTCCCGCCCGCCGGCGCGCCGGCGATACCGATGATGATCATGCGACTGACGGCTTGTGAAAAGGTTGAAAAGGCCGCTTCCCATTGCGGCGAGCCGTAATCCATTGCTTCAAAAAAAACTTTATTTTTTTACGCGGATCAACTGACTTTTGTATCCTTGCGACGATACAAGAACGCCCCACAGCTCGGACAACGGACTAATTTCGATAAAATGATCTGACTCATGACCTGCGTCGTAAGCATCGTGAAACATCCGCCACAGGTTTCGCCATCGATCGGGGCGAGCGCTTCCTCACCGCGAGCGGCGACCAATCGCGTGTATTCCGGTTTTACAACTTCGGGAATCAGCATTTCCGCCTCGGCGCGCTCCGCTTCGATCCGGGTCATATCCTCGCGAAGGACAGCCATGCGTTCTTGCACAGAAGCAGTCAGCTTGACCAACTCCGATTCTCGGTTTGCAAGTTCGCTTTGCTTGGTGATTCGCGACGCTTCGAGCACATCTAGCATTTCCAAGGCTTCGAGGATTTCATCGCTAAGCACGCTGTTGGCCTGTTCATCGGCCGCGATTTGCTCCTTGAACGTGTCGAATTCGCGATTGCTTGCGGCGGCGTTCAGTTTGCCTTTCAAAGTCTTGACACGGTCTTCGCGTTCTTTGAGCTGAAGTTGTTTTTGGTCGGCAGCCATTTTGGCCCGCTTGATGGCGGCAATCGCTTCATCCAGTGCTGTCTTGGCGGCTTGAACCATTCCCTGCCCCGCTTGCACTTGTCGCGGACCTCGATCAATTTGTCCCTGCACGTCCGTACGCTGACGATGGATCCGGTGCAAACGCTGTAAAAGGTCGGCAGATATCTCAATCGCGAGGTCAGACTTTGCCATGGGATTCCGTCGAGCAGGAAGGCGCAATGCAGCAGGAAATAGGCCTATCAACATCGGCGTCCACGCGTTGAGCGTCAAGCAGGCCTTGATTTTTTACTCGGTATTCAAGTGAGTCCGTTTCCCATGTCCAACGTCAACAACGACACCGCGCTCGAAACGGCTATCGATGCGGCGCGCTCAGCCGGTATCGAGTTGATGCGATATTTTGACGATCAATCACTCGAAATCCGAGACAAGACTGCCAGTGGAGGAGCTTCTTACGACTTGGTTTCCGATGCAGACTTGGCCTCGGAGAAGATCGTGGGTGATCGCATTCGTTACACCTTTCCCGACCACGAACTGCTTGGCGAAGAAGTGCTTGGCAAGAACGTTGACGTCGAACGGGCCGAACACCTTTGGATCATTGATCCGTTGGATGGGACAAACAACTTTGCTCACCGCCTACCTCACTTCTCCGTTTCGATTGCATACTATTATCGCGGTCAGGCTATGGTCGGTGTGATTCATAATCCGGCGACGGGACAATGGTTCACTGCCACCCGCGGCGGCGGTGCATTTGCTGATGGCAAGCGAGTCTCCGTGGCCCAAGACACGACCCTTGCGAAGGTGATTATCGGGTGTGGCTTCTACTACGATCGCGGTGAAATGATGCGCAAGACATTAGCAACGATCGAGCAATTGTTCTATCTCGACATCCACGGGATACGACGGTTTGGCACCGCGTCGTTGGACCTTTGCATGGTCGGGTGTGGGCAATTTGGCAGCTTCTTTGAATACCGTTTGTCTGCCTGGGACTTCGCCGCAGGCCGATTGTTCGTCGAAGAAGCTGGCGGCAAGGTGACCGACGCGCTCGGACGCTCCTTGCCATTAGGCCCTTCCAGCGTGTTGGCCAGCAACGGTCACCTTCATGAGCCGATGCTTGCCATCACCAAGCAGCACCATCCGTAGCCAAATCTAACGAGCCCTCGCCAGCCTTCACCAAAATCTAACGATCCATCCAACGGCGCTGCGTTCCAATCGGCGAGCCTGGTTATTCAACAACCTTTACCGAGATAATCGTGATCGGCTCGACGGGCACGTCGGCCATCGGTGCGCCGCTAGCAGGGTCTCGTTTAGTGGTTGTCTTGACTGCAGAAATCTTGTCAACGACTTCTTGTCCGGTGGTCACCCTTCCAAACACTGCGTAACCGACGCCGTCTTGCGCATTTGCTTTGTCAAGAAACGCGTTGTCTCCGGTGTTGATGAAAAACTGACTGGTAGCACTGTGCGGCTCCGACGTTCTGGCCATCGCAACGGAGTACTTCACATTCTTTAAGCCGTTCGCCGACTCGTTCACGATCG
>JANOBM010000092.1:0-27969 GCA_031411655.1 Planctomycetaceae bacterium | reverse complement strand
AAGCTGCCGCCTAAGTCGTCAACGTGCAGCAGATGCCCATGCGATGACGATGTGGCGGCAGTGCGCCGATCCTGAACTTCTTGCGTACATGGGTGTGGTGCCGACGGTGCAGGTCGCCGGAGCGAAGGCCACACCGCGTCAGTAGGCAAGAAGTTCAGGATCGGCGCACTGCCGCCACATCGTCATCGCATGGGCATCTGCTGCACGTTGACGACTTAGGCGGCAGCTTTTTGGTTATGCGAAGGCGCGGAGTCCAACCACTGGCTGATACAACTGAGATCCTGATCCCAGATTTCGCTCGTTCGCCTATCACAAAACGTGTGGAAAAGTTGATCGACGGTGTTGCTGAGAGTCCGGATCGCATCGATGCGGTCACTGGCTTCTAACTTTTCGTCGTCATCGAGATGAATCTTGGCGCCGTTGATGCCAAATGACTCTGCTTGTAATACGAGATCGAAACGTTGCCCCTGGCGAGCTAGGCTCATCCCAGTTTTCCGTGGCAGTTTGCCACTCTGAACGGCGCGAATCGCTTCCGGAAGTTTGGTGGGACACTCCGCTGAAATGGTTTCTTTTCCCGATTCGCCGCTTGGGCATTCAAGAGAAAGTGTTTTGTTTAGCATGATGGTCACTTCCGACTGATCCGGCAGTGCAATCGTGTCGGACTCGTGTTCGAGTGTCCACCAAAGCCATAAGAGAAACTCGTTACCAAGGAAATCGGGCGATTGCGAATGTTCATTGGCCCAGGCAACTTGTCCGAAACTACGACTGGGAATGAAGTTAGCGGGCATTAGGTCATCGACTTCTGCAACCCGATCTGCCTCAATGGCCCACGCTTGGGCAATCGAACCAGCACTCATGCGACGAAGTTCGATGTCGAAGGTTCGTTCAAGTAGGTCCGCGCAATGACCACTCGCAGTTCCGACGGAACCACCAAAATAAAGCATCGCTTGGCGATGGTCCCAAAGAAATGGAAAGGATTGCATCTTGCGATACTTGCCTGTCGCGGCTTCGACGGCACATCTTTGTTCTAACGCTTCCTTCGCCTCTTTTTTCTGAGCGCGGCTTGCCACACCGCTTGGGCTATCTTTGGCAAGTCCAGCAAGTTCCATCTGAAGCCATGCTTTACGGATTGCCGACGGGATTTGATTGGTATCGACTCTTAGCGAACAATGTAGCGCGTCATTGATCCAGTTTTTGCTGAGGTCAAAATCTTGATCGAAAAGATGGTCACCGCCGAGAAAGCCGATATGAATGTTCTCCTCCGATGCCGTTTGCTGGTTGCCCGCAGCATGCTGTTGCAACAACTCAATCTGCTCTTCGCCGAAGAGTTGTGATTCGAATCCGACAACGCTAAACCTTTCAAACGCGAGACTACCGGCAAGGAAAGGCATGGAGAATTCCAGTCTGATGGAGGAGGAAACAAACCGAATGCTGGTTGTTATCGACAACCTACAGTCAGGAATTTGCAACGGATGAAGAAGGTCGTGTGACAGAACCATGCGCTACGATCGTGTCCGTCGTCCCTTACGAGACCAATCGCTAAAGGCGTCTGCGAAAAGCAAGCTGGAATGCCATCGATTCATTGATGGTTTAAAACCTTCAATCGGTTGAAAGCACCGACACGATCCTTCGTCCCATCTCGCGAGCCGAAGGGTCGTCTTCGCCGGTGATGATTTTGCCATCGACGAGGACATCATCGTGAGGCGAGCCTGCGACGCCAATCGCGCCAGGAGGTGACAGAATCGCTCCGTTCATTTCGGGGTGCCAGCGGCAAGATGGCTGAGCAGCTCGACCGTTGTAGATACCGGGCGCGGCTTCCCGCGTCGGTGCACAGACTCGCTTGCCTTGAAGTGGGCTGCGACCATCTACTCGCGCCCATGCAAGGACGGAAACGGCATTACAAAGAGCGCACACGTATTTATCTGCAGCGATGAATTCGTTGATCACTCGATTCACCTGGGCCTTTGTTTCTCGATCCCCGTTGTAGATCGGATTGTTATACCTGCCATTAAATGCAAACTGGTACATCGACGATCCCCAGCCACCGGAAAAAAGGATGGCATCAAATTCAGTCGCGCGAACATCAGCAATCGCCAAATCGGGCGTGACCGCCCCGCCATCCGCACCTTCACCTGTGCCTTGATGAGGGCGGCATACCGATTTTCGACCGGCGGCTACACTCACTTTAATGCCCGCCCGCTCGAGTTCCTGCCGTGGCTCACTGTACTCCCGATAAAAGAAATCCTGGTTGGCAATAACGATCAATACTCGCTTGCCATGGGTCGTCGCAGTTGGCACCACCGGCTGTATCGGGCTCGTCGGCTTGACTGAGGCGGACATTTTTACCGAGCTGGATCCCACCGGACGAATGTCGACCGAGTGGAATGTTGTGTCTGCCTTCCATGCTGCGATTGCAAGTTGGCTACCCGGCGGCATCCGCCATAGATCCGACAGGGAAAGATCCGAACCCGTGGTTTGGTAATTCGCAATTTCCTGGTCATCCAAAAACCCGCGTATCCTTTCCCTTCGGACTTCGACGGTCATGGTGTATTGACGACCGTTCACCAATGAAACCCGCTCGCGTCTCGTAGGGTTGTCTCGAATGTCTCGACCGTTAATGTTCTGGAATCCACCGAGATGTTGGCCCCATGCATCTGCTTCGAAGGCGCACTGCTTCCCTCCATGCACAACGATGACCGCGATGGAATGAACTCCACTATGACGCGTGAATGTCACGCGAAAGTCATATTCTTCAGTTGGTTGAACACGCAGTGGTAAGCGAGCTCCTGCCGCCGAATTGACATGGACCGTTGTCGATGTTTTGGTCCACTCGCCAGCGACCGCGTCCGCAGGATCAATAGCGGTGATGACAGACTTCCATGCAGTCTCGGCCTTAACCACAGGTAAAAAAAGCATGGCGACCCAAAGCGGGCAAGCAAACATGCAAAAAATTCGAGTAACGATCGAAAGTGTCCGTACAAAAAACCGGCGAGCGGTATGGCTACTCATGGAAATCACCTTCAAAGATGAGCTTTCTAGGTCGATTGATACGATGTTGTCCTGCTTCCCGATTTGGAACTGCGTGGCACCGCCTTCTTATGATAACGTCTTGCCGGTTCAGGTTGTAACCTGATGCTGATTCCTAAAATTTCGTTTGACGATGGGCCCCTTTGCGATGAATGAATCGAATGACTTGCGTTCGCACTGGCTACTCGCACCCGACATTGACTTTCTCAATCATGGGTCCTTTGGAGCTTGTCCACGAGTTGTTTTGCAAGCCCAGCGAAAAATACAAGACGATCTTGAGCGGGAGCCGATTCGGTTCCTTGCTCCGGAAAGGGAATTGGAAGCAAAACTTGACGTGGTCCGGAAGGGCGTAGCCGATCTCGTCCACGTTGACACCCAGGATATCGCGTTTGTTCGCAACGCGACGGATGGAGTCAATGCGGTATTGAGGTCGTTTCCATTCCAACCCGGTGACGAGGTTGTTGTGACTAACCACGGTTACAACGCTTGTATCAACGCGGCTCATTACGCCGTGACTGGTGCGAACGCAACTTTGCAGACTGCATTCATTCCGTTTCCAAGCGTTGATAATGACGCAGTTCTAAAGGCTATCGAAGAAACGTTTACCGATCGCACGAAGTTGCTTTTAATCGATCATGTGACAAGTTTTTCTGGCTTGGTGTTGCCTCTAGAACGAATCATTAAGCTTGCCCATCGTTACCATATACGAGTCCTAGTTGATGGAGCACACGCTCTAGGCATGGTCCCGGTTGATTTAAAGCAATTGAATGCCGACTATTACACCGCGAATCATCACAAATGGCTTTGCGGGCCCAAGGCATCTGGTTTTTTGTATGTTCGCAAGGCGTTCCAATCCGAAGTTCGCCCCACAGTGATCAGTCACGCCGCCAATCGTGCGCGTCCAGGGCGTTCACGATTTATCGCCGAGTTCGACTGGGGCGGTACTTACGACCCATCTCCGTTGCTCGCCTTACCGGCGTCCGTTCAGTTCTTGACCGGGCTTCGACCTGGCGGCTTGCAAGGCCTTATGAATGGTAATCGTCAACTGGCATTGGAGGCGCGAGACGTTCTGATTCGAGGTCTGGGAATCGAACCACCTGCTCCGCAGGAAATGATCGGTAGTCTGGTCACCATGCCACTTCCCGCTTTCGAATCGATGACCGCAGGAGATTTGGACAAGTTGCAACAACGGCTTTACAGCCGTCATCGGGTCGAAGTGCCTATGTTTTTTGGTCCCGACGGCGCCCGACCCTGGTTTCGAGTCTCATGCCAGGCTTACAACGATATCGCTCAGTACGAGCGTTTGGTAGAATCGCTACGAAACGAGCTTGCCATGCCCTAGCCATTAGGCAGCGCACTGATTTGTTCTGAAATAGTTGGCGAATTCGGCTTTCGGTTCGGCGACGAGAACGGACGGACGCAACCGGTGCGTGGCGTCCGTTTGTCCTGCTACGATGGAGAGTGTGATGAAAGCAGTCGCCGATGATCGTCGCCAATCACGTGCTCTCACTCATCCATTGTCGCCTCGTTTTCCTTAGCCATTGCGTTATTTCGCTTGAGCCGCCGGATTGGAGTTCTGATGTCATCCGTGATCCTTGGGTTGTGGCCCATCGCTGGAATCACTTCGCCAGGAGTGACGAAAGCTAGTGGGTATGAGACGGTGCAAGTCGCGATCGACGAAGGAGTGAATACGTTTGACACCGCTTATAGTTACGGGTTCGACGGAGAAAGTGATCGCTTGCTGGGAGAAGTACTTCGTCGTCCTGGCAATCAATCTTTATCGTTATCCGTAATCGGCAAAGTCGGGCAACGTTGGACTCCCGCGCGAACTCGTGTGATTGATGGAACAGCGAAGCAGCTCACCGCTGATGCCGAAGCCAGCCTAGAACGTATCGGAATTGATCGGTTTGATCTATTGATGCTGCATGCGGTTGATCCTCATGTCGCGATTGAGCAATCAGCTGAAGCGATTGACAGTATTCGGCGACGAGGTCTGGCCGATCGGGTCGGAGTTTGCACTTTGGATGCATTCGAGCTGCGTCGATTTGCCGACGTTTGTCCCTGTAGCGCATTGCAATGTCCACTAAACCTGCTGCAACCATCTTCGCTCGATCCGCTCATTCAGGTTGCCGCCGATAGCTCCATCGATGTGCATGTCTATTGGACCCTGATGAAGGGATTGCTTGCCGGCGGGATCACGCGAGAGCATACGTTTGAGGTCGGGGACAGCCGGCACAAGTATGAGATCTTTCAAGGCGACGCACGGGCTCGGGCGCATCGGGTGTTAGACCAACTTGCTGTGATAGCGCGGGAGCATGAAACAACGGTTGCGTTGCTTTCGATCGGATGGGCACTGTCGCAGAGCGGAGTATCGGCGGCATTAGTTGGGGCAAAACTCGCCGGGCAGATTAGAGAGACTGCGCATGCGAGCAGACTACCGCCGGATGTGATTGAGCAGATGAACCGTGTCGTGAGTGATGTGATGCGAGAAGATCGGTAAAAACAAAAACACCTCGGAGCAACTAAACGCTGCCCTCGAGGCGTTCTGTCTTGACCAGACTGCAAGCGTCGCGGTCAATGATTACCAATTGAATGCTGTGCCGAAGTAGGCACCGTGCAACAAGACATATTCGTCCGCATAGGCCCGAGATGAGCTTCCGAGCGAGTAATATTCGTTGGCGATTGATCCGATCGAGGTAGCGACACCCGTGGCATACAGCATTCGATAGCCACCGCTAAAAGTCCAGGCGTTGTTGATGCGGTACCCTAGCCCCAGTTCGACTTCACCCAAGCCAGCCAGCACGACGTCACGGTCGTGGGTGTTGATTCGCTGCGTATTGTCGGTTGTCACGTAGGCATCCGTCGACATCGTTCCGAGTTTCTGCTCGACGGAAACGTCATTTCCATAGAGTCCTGCTTTCCCACCAGCGATGCCGCTGAGACGCGGCCCCAAGCAGTAAAGCAAGCGGCTGCCAAACTGGTACCCGTAAAGATTGTTCGTTGCCTGGGAGCAGTAGAACATGTCGGTTGGTCCGACGTAGCCGTCGTACGCATCAGTCGATGCCAACTCTAGCTGGTCCTTGAATTGGAACCAACGAAATCCATGCGAGTTGACAATTTGTAGACAGCCGTCGCAGGGACGTTCAAGTGATCCTGGAGAGGTCGTGTAGCCATTGCAAGAATTGAGGCAAAGGGCATTGCGTAGTCGTCCCAAGGGACCACAGCCGAGGCCACTACCGCAGGCAGGCGTGATTCGTCTCGCCCCGCCGATACCAAAGCAGAACAAATTGAGCTCCAGGCCCTGGATGTCAACGTCACGAGTCGCACGAAATGCAGCCGCATTATCGTAGATGTTGTAAACCGTATCGGGTGCTCCCGGACCAGCGCCATCGCGGTCAATCGACACTTGGTTCCAGTGCGGCATTGCACTGTAGTAATCACCTGCTACCGGAGTTCTTGCGATCGCCTGCTCCGAGTCAGGATCGAAATTGAAGTAGCTAAATGCGACCCCGTATCGGCCACAGTCGAAGTAACGCCCTGCTGAAACGTTGTAACCGGTGGTATTATCGGGAGCGACATGGTTGCTGCTGAGATGCGTGTTTGCGGGCGCACCGTCTTGAATAATGAACCGCCGGTAGCTGGGATTGGCCATGTTCCAAAACAATATCTCGCTACTGGCAAACCATGGGCTCAGAGGCCGCCGTGCGGGAGCATTGGTGTAGCCGCTCGTGCATGGGCCGGTGTCTTCGCAGTCGCTCCATGGGGCGTTCATGGCTTCTGCATAGGGCGACACGTGGGCTTCGCCCGTGTCGGTCATCGCAGGCGAGTATCCATCGACGGTACAGTTTGGATCGACCGACATTTCGTTTGGTACGTTCAACGTAGACGGGTACTGAGAGCCGTCAACTTCGGTCGTTTGTTCTTGCGTCCCATTGACGGAACCGCCGACGGGTCGAATCGTTCGCGGAGGCTTTATTAACGGAGTCACGCCAGCCTGAGTCGCGACGGAGTAATTGGCCCGGGGAGCAAGCGGTTTGGTGGGGACGAGAATCGGTTCCGATGGATCTTCCGAAGCGTCGTCCGTGGATACCGCCTGCTGAGTTACTAGCGGAGCAGTAGGAATCGCATTGAATCGATTCCATTTGGACGGTGGCACGTATTGTCCAGCGTCGTTTTGGCCGAATTCGGCATATGAGATTTGAGTGAGGCTGAGTCCCAATGCGAGGGCGGCAGCGCGGACGAGATTGACCTTCACGACTGTACTCCTTTACCGCTTAGATAGAGGCTACTCCCAACTTTCCATCGGATGGATGAAAAGTGGAAAGGCAGTTGCGATCTAAGCAAGCGGATCCGTTAGCTATTGATTGACGCCTAGCTCCACTGAGCCAGAGCGGGATTTGATTCCGTTCGTTGTGGAAGACCAACATCGCTGAGGAGCGATTCCTTCGCGTCGGCGACAATATCTTCGATAGCCATCCACCACGCTCAGTCATCGACGCGCCAAACCCCGTGGCAAGCAATCAAAATGGCCGATCATCGAAAACTGTCGGCAGTGGCATCGGAAATCGCGAACTCCGGGTCTGATCCTGAAAACCCGTTCATTCCCTACGTCGATACCTAAGCCGTGCAACCCAAAAAGAAAGAACTCGACATGGATCATGCCGAGTTCGTCGTTATTCGTTAGACCCGTACAGCGGGCGGACGCTTCAGAGCTACTTCGCTCTCACATTTGCGGTCATCATCGCATTGGCAAAAAGAGCCGAATCGCCCTTTGTTTTCACAATGACGGTTCCCGACTGAGGGCCGACTGCGTCTCCGGTCGCCGTGAAAGTCGCGGAGAAAATGTGAGTGGTTTTCGCTTGTGCCGGTGGAGTAAAAGTCACATCGAATCCGGCTGCCTCGATCGAGTCGATCAAGAACGGTTCACGACCTCGCACGACGATCTGCTTGACGACCGATTCACCTGGTTTGACTTCACCGATCGCGATGGTTTGGGGGGAGATGGAGAGTTCTGCCTCGAGATCACCACTGACGCGAAGAGGGACGCGTGGCATGGATCGGTCGTTTGTAACGATAATGACTTCGTCTTGAAAGTAACCAGCCGGTGCCGATGGATCGACCGTTACCGAAACTTCGTACGTCGCCTTTTGGGTACCGCGACTCTCCTGTTTCACATCCACCAAAAGCCAAGGTTTGTTGCTAAGTACTTCTACGACGGACCAGTCGTCCCGACCTGCATAAAGGATCTTAGCACTTCGAGTGTGGCTTTGGCCGTGAGGTTGCTTTCCAAAATCGATGGAGCCAGGATGAAACACCATGTCTTGACGGATGTATCCGTCGACTCGCAAACGCACTTCGTGGTAGAACGGTTTGTCAAAAACAACCGTCAGTGTCGCACCACGTTTGCCACGGAAGGTATCGGTATTGAAGCGGGCGAGAACAAATCCATTTTGACCCGGTTCGATGTAGGGCGTCTCAACAATGGGAGTTGTACAGCCGCAACTGGCGCGAACGGTTTGGATGTGCAGTCGTTGATTCGACTGGTTCACGACTTCAAATCGGTGTTCTGTCTTCGAAGCGACGGCTACGGTACCGAAGTCGTGAGTAGTGATCGGAAAGAAGGCTCCGGCAGCTTCAGCAAGGCTGGTGGAGGGAGCAAATCCGATAATTGTGGCAATGGCAAGTAAGCTTAGGCGGCTCATGGTGGGCTTTCGTTAACAAAAATGCGATTCTGCAGCCGGAATCCCGCTCCGTAGGCTTTGCTGGCTGCGATTCGCCGAAGGTTTCTACGGAGGAGCATCCTCTCCCCCGTGTCTCGACCGTGCTCCTTAAAAGTAGCACTCATCGTTGTTTATGCAACGTATAACGGAAGGATAGCACGTGAATGGCGACGTGGTTTCCTTAAGTCTCGGTAATTTAGCTAAAATCTGCTTGGTTTTCCGAGAAAACCACCTGCCGTCGCGAAGTGGACAGTGCGGTTTGGGATGGTCGATTTCCTGCTGGAAACAGCGGAGTTTGCTTCGCAATTAGGTCCTGTGCGCGACGGTACTTGTGTTTCGTTCCTTATGAATAATCGCTGAAGCGTGGCGGCTGCGCATGGGTGAACCTGCCTCGCGGATGGTGCATCGTTCTCCTACAATCTCCGGCCAATGGTGAAGTCGCTCCCTTGCGAAACCAAAGCCCTGAATTTTCTCGCCCAATTCAATTCACACGCCATGTCATTGAAAATTTCTATCAACGGCCAATTGTTCGACAAGGCCAACGCGACCATCAGTGTTTTCGACCATGGACTGCTGTACGGTGATGGTGTTTTCGAAGGAATGAGATGTTACAGCGGTCGGGTATTCCGGATGGCCGAGCATCTTAAACGCCTGTTTCAATCGGCCCTCGCGATCGGCCTGACCATTCCCGTGACCGAAGAGTCCCTTGCGGCTGAAGTCGACCGGACCCTCGCCGCGAACGACATGAAAGACGGATACATTCGGTTGGTCGTCACGCGGGGATCCGGAACTCTCGGTTTGGATCCGAATCGTTGTTCGAACCCGCAGATAATCATCATTGCCGACCATATTGCGCTCTATCCCGAGAAATACTATTTGGAAGGCATGGAAATTGTCACAGCAGCGACGATGCGGAACCACCCTGCTGCGCTCAGTCCCCGAATCAAGTCGCTCAATTACCTGAATAACATCATGGCCAAGATGGAAGGGCTTCGCGCCGGATGTGTCGAGGCGCTGATGCTTAATCACAAAGGCGAAGTGGCCGAGTGTACGGGCGATAACATTTTCATCGTTCGAAACGGTGTGTTGATGACACCACCGATCGATGCCGGAATTCTGGAAGGGATTACTCGCAATGCGGTGCTGGAACTGGCCGGTTCCAATTCGATCGCCGCAGAGGAGAGAACGCTCCTGCGACACGACATTTTTATCGCCGATGAGTGCTTTCTGACGGGAAGCGCTGCGGAAGTCATTCCGGTCACCAAATTAGATGGCCGAACGATCGGGAATGGGCAGCCAGGACCGGTGACCTTGCGATTGAGTGCCGCGTTCAAAAAGTTGGTCCACGGGGCGTAGTTTCGACTTCGGTTGCTGGATGTTCGAATGAACGTGTGCAATGGCGGGCGGCCATGTTAGGATATCCTCGGCGAGATCGGACTCGCCCACTTTTCCCCGCCATCTTTTTCTGTCGGAGACTCGACCTTGCGATATGGCATTCCTTTAGCAATTCTTCTACTCGCCGGATGTCAACCGCCGGCCGACAATCCCGCGGCCGCCGTGAGTGAAAAGCCAAAGGCCGGTGCTCCCCTTCAGATCGCGATGATCCCGAAAGGGACAACGCATATTTTCTGGAAGTCTGTCCATTACGGTGCGGAGCAAGCAGCCGAAGAACTGGGTGTAGAAATCCAGTGGCGCGGACCTCAAAAAGAGAGTGATCGAGATCAACAGGTCAGCGTGGTGCAAGGATTTGTCAATAAGCAGGTCGATGGGATCTGCTTAGCCCCACTGGATGCGGACGCCCTGGTTCGTCCTGTGAAAGAAGCCGGTCGCGGCGGGATTCCCGTGGTGATATTCGATAGCGGACTCAACGCACCCAAAGAGGACTACGCGTGTTACGTCGCTACGGACAACCATCGCGGCGGTCAGATGGCCGGTGAAACGATGGCGAAGGAACTCGGCGGGAAGGGAAACGTAATTTTGCTGCGTTACAACCAAGGCAGCGATAGCACGCACCAACGTGAAGAAGGTTTTTTAGAAGCCATTGCTGCGTTTCCTGAGATCAAGGTGCTTAGCTCGGATCAGTATGCTGGGACAACCACGGAATCGGCGATGGACAAGGCCCAGCAGATGCTCAACCGCTACGCGGAAGAAGTGAACGGCATTTTCGCCGTTTGCGAACCCAATGCGGAAGGAGTTCTTCGAGCTTTGGAAGATCGAAAGCTTGCTGGCAAGGTCGTCTTCATTGGTTTCGATGCAAGCACTGCGATGGCCGAAGCGCTTCGCGATGGGAGGATGAACGCGATCGTTCTGCAGGACCCAGTACGGATGGGTTATCTATCTATCCAGTCGATGGTTAAGAAAATACGCGGCGAGCCGGTCGAAGGTTTTGTTGATACCGGCGTTACTATCGCGACCCGAGACAACATCGATACCGAAGAGATACGCAAGCTGCTTAATCCCGAGAAAATCTAATGTGCCCAATGGGAGGCGATCAACTTGAGCAGTCCGTACTCCGGTTATTCCCTGGAAGCGAAGGGTCTAGGTAAGCGGTACAACCACAACTGGGTACTTCGGGATGCGAATCTATGCCTTGCGCCGGGGCAAGTCTTGGCGCTGTTAGGCGAGAACGGTGCGGGAAAGAGCACGTTTGTAAAGATACTCAGCGGCGCCGAACGGTCTGACACCGGCACGGTTCACATTCAAGGGCGTGCAATCCCCACGGGACGCCCTGACCATGCGAAGCAGGCCGGGTTTCGAATCGTTTATCAGGAGCTGAGCGTTTGCCTGGATATGTCGATTGAAGACAACGTGTTACTTGGCCAGGAATCCTCTCGGGCCGGATGTTTGAACCGTCGCGAAGGGCGCAGAAAAGTTTGCGAAGTGCTCGAACGCTTAGGACACAACGATTTAAAGCCCACACGATCGATGAGGACGTTATCGGTTGGTCAGCGGCAACTTGTCGAGATTGCTCGGGCGCTGATGAGCGAAGCGAGCGTGCTTGTGCTAGACGAACCGACAAGTTCCCTTGCGGGAGGTGATGTAACGCGACTGTTTCAAACGGCAAGGCGACTTGCTGATGCAGGCTTGTCGATTATTTACATCAGCCATTTCTTGGAAGAAGTGCGTCAACTTTGCGACTCCTATTTGGTCCTTCGTGACGGAAGAGTTGCCGGTCAGGGCAAGCTGGCTGGTACAAGCGAGAATCAGATTGTCGAACTGATGGTAGGTCGACCGGTGCACGACCTCTTTCCGGTAGTCCCGCATACTCGTGGCGAAGCTTGTTTGACGATCCATGACTTGAGCGGAGAGTCGATGCCTCGTGGTGTTACACTTGTGGCGCACCGAGGAGAAATTCTAGGCATTGCTGGCTTGGTGGGAGCGGGCCGAACGGAAACTCTCAGGGCGATCGTCGGCCTTGACCCCTCCATCCAAGGACAGGTGTCCCTCGACGGGAGACCTTTGCCACCATCGATTCAAGGACGCCTTCGTGCAGGGCTGGCGATGGTCAGTGAGGATCGCAAGCAGGAAGGGCTGGCTCAATCAATGTCGATTCAGGACAACGCGACGCTCAGCCAACTGGGTAAGTACAGCCGGCATGGGTGGCTGCGGAAGCGGTTGCAGTCGACAGCGGCGCAACACCTGATGAAACGCCTGCAAATCAAATCGCTGGGACCGAATCAACCCGTTGCGGCGCTCTCAGGAGGTAATCAACAGAAAGTTGCTATTGCACGAGCATTAAACCAAGATGCCGCTTGTTGGTTACTGGATGAGCCGACGCGTGGTGTCGACGTGGGAACCAAGGCAGAGATTTACCGTTTGATCGGTGAAGCGGCCGCGGAGGGTCGCGCTGTGATTTTTGTGAGTAGTTATTTTCGTGAGCTACTTGAATTGTGTGACCGCATTGCGGTTATGGCCCGTGGACGCGTCGTGGACGTTCGTGACGCGAAAGAATGGACCGAACATGAACTCTTATTGGCTTCGATGGGCGGGGCTCAGGACCTCGCTTGAAACCCAGGGACGCGTTTTAACACTGGCTACCGAATGGGCTGATTCTGTTGGGCAACGTTCGCGAACGCAGGTATTTCAAAAACGCTAAACTCTCCCCAAACTGGGCGATGGTCGCTGATCAAGCTTGCCTGCTCAGGAGTGAGTCCGAAGTCTTTATCGTAGTCGATCACTCCAAAGGCACCGGTGTATTCAGCAGTCGTGTTACGGTCCAGAAGGATATGATCGTAAGTCTTCGTTCCTAACGTGTTGGTGGGTAAGCTGCCGGCTATGGAGTACATGCCAGGTATTTTACCGAGTTCGCCCAGGTTTGGGACGCTGACGTTTAGATCACCGACCATCAGCACGTCGTCTTCGCCCTTCGCACTGTACTCGTACTCGCGAACGCGGATAAAAACATCGTCGAGAACGTTCATCTCATTCAGCGTACCGGCACTTGTCACTTCGTCCGGGTCGGTGTGTGCATTGATGATCGTGAACCGGAAGGGTGCTCGGCCCTGTGCAGCAACCACACGACACTCGAAACTTGCAACCATGGGTTCACGGTGCATTCGATCTGCATCATCTCGCACGACATAACTTGAGTCAGGTAGCATCGTGATTCGCGTGGTATCCCAAATGAAGGCGTATTGTTCCTTCTGACTGGAACGGCCGATTGGCTCACTTAACGCCGCATCGTACCGGAGGCCACTTCGATTGATCAGTTCGATCAGTCTCGCGACAGGCATGGACTGAGCAGACCGAACCTCCTGAATGGCAATCAGATCGAAGTTCGCAACAATGGATGCGACGGCTTGCATGACGTTGGCGTCGTTCGTTTTCTTCTCACCAAATGCTTTGATATTATACGTTGCAACACGAATGCGATCGCTTGCTCGAGGCGCAGCGCGATCAAGCCTTACCGGAGCGACAAGCGTGGTGGGGTCCTGTGGGCTTCCGAGCTGGTTGGCTAGCGTATCAAGGTCAAGGCTGGCGAGATTCAATCGGCCGGTCGCTACCATGATAAAAACGGCGATCAGCGTGACGATGGACACTGACGGTCCGAAGAATCGCGTAGGCGAAACCTGCCTCGCGATGAAGCGGGTTCCCAGGCGCAACAGTGGCATCGCGGTCGGCCTCCATGCCGATTCCGATGGTCGTAAGTGAGACGCATTTCAATGAAAACGATTCAGTGTCTCATGCGGCTCGACCTACCACCGATTGAATGGCCGACGCCGCAAGTCGTTGGAGTCGCGGCGGATCATCGTGACTGATTTGTCGAAGCGCATTGATGGCCGAGCGGGCAGCCGGGCCAATTTCCGAGAGTGCCCAAGCGGCTCGCTCTCTCGCAGCCAAACAGGGTGAATCTAGCAGGCAACTGGCTAACGCCGCGGTCGCACATGAGGCCGCAACCCCCAATCGACCAAGCATCGTGGCTGACCAATACTCAATTTCTCCGTCGCGCGTATCTCGGAGCAGTTTTAAGATGTCGTTCACTTCGTTGGGTGAGGGTAAGATCGCCGACTCCAACGCCTCGCAAGCCCATTCGCGAGTCTCTTCGTCCGGGTCATTCGCCAAGGCGATTACCAACGCCGTGAGTCCGTATTGTCGCTTTCCACCCTGCGCAATCGTCCGTAGTGCCGCCTGGCGATGCACAGGATCGGTGTGAGTAAGTTCGGACTTTAGGATCGTCAATGATGAATCGGCACTGGACATCTTTCGAGCAACTTTTCCTGAACGGCGGTGGAGGGAGATGGAGGGATTTCTGTTACCTACAGGCCCTTCTGGACCGAACGCAACATCAATCACCGCATACGAGGGTTGTTACGCACTAAGGTTCACGACCGTTTAGCGTCGTACCGGTTGGCCATCGTTCCACTCGACGTTGGGGTCGGTCGCGGGAATGCGAATGACACCGCCTGTCGAAGGAGACCGGTCTGCGATGCGAAGGACGTCGCGGCAATGCTGGTGGCAACTGATGCAAGTCGCCATCGAATTCATGTAAGCGAACGCTGCACCATCCAAGTTCTGGTCATCGGCCATTCGGGCGAGCTTCATCGCTTGACGACGGAGTTCCACTCGGTGATGCATGTAAACTTGGTCAACGTTTTGTTCCCACAGAGACGCATCGCATATGCGAACCAATTCGTTCGCACCTTGCCGGATCCGGTCAAAATCTTGCGAAACCAGGCCTGCAGCGACGGCTTGGGTGCTTGCGAGCTTGGCTAGCATTAGTGTCGGCATCGGTGGTTTCACCGGGACAGACTGTGGGTTTTGTCCCAGAACCAGCATTCGTCCGCCGAGCACAAGGACAATACCGCCTGCAATCAGGCATAGACTACGAAACCGATTCATTATGTTTCTCGTGATCATTCATGCGGCTCCATCTGAAAATTCCGCTATATCGTTATAGATCGGTGTATCGGGTTGCAGTCTTCAGTGTTTGTCTCAACCAAAACGTTGGCGTGCGGAAACGGCTCATGTGCAAGAGTTCAAGCTGCGGTACCGCCGCGTTTCAGCTCTTTCCTCATCCGCCTTCGCTCAGACTTGTTCATCGTGGACCAGTCAACGGAGCCATCGTCGCCTTCTTCATCGTCATCGTCGTTCGGCTGATGACTTGCTGCCGTGGCCGCAGGCTGCTTTGAGGGAGCCGGGGTCGGCACGTTTGACTTTGCTTGAGCAGAGCTTGAGTTGGCAGCTGAGTCTCGGCGTAGCCAACTCCCCAGTCCTGACTTTGCTGGTTTAGATTCAACCGTCTTCGACCCGCCCTGGTTGGATTCAATCGGCTTGTTTTCGGCGACGGATGTCTTGCCGCGCACAGGGACCGGTTTCGGAGTCGATGCAGGCGTCGAAGGGGCGCCAATGTCGTGAGATGTTTTGCTCGGCTTGGATCGGCCGAAGGAAAACCAAGATTTTTTTGGAGGATTATCTACGGTCTTATCTGTCTTCGGAATCGACTTGGGTTCACTGGCCAGAGGCTTTTCGATTACCTTCGGCTGTACCTTCGCTTCCGACTTTTCCTCTACCGGTTTTTGCTCTTTCGGCTTCGATTCTTTCGGCTTTGGTTCGCGGAGCTTGGTGGCGTCAGACTTTGCACGCAGCAACCCGAACCAGCGCCGCGAGGATGTTTTGGAGGAGAGGTCTGAGTCCGGTGCAGAGAGTTCGGCATGAGAGACGTCTCCAACCGAGGCATTTGCCACAGTGACGGGTCGTTTGACGCGGTCTTTGTCGATCGTACTTGGCCGCGATGGCGTTTTCTCGCCATCGAGTTTGGCATGGCGAGTAGGCCAGAAACGAGCAGCCCATCCCGACTTGGCATCTTCTTGTTCCTGCTCTTTTACCGATGTTTTTGACGCTGATGCGTTGCGACTTCTTATTTTTATGATTGGATCCAGCGCAGCCTCTTGTACTTGCGGAGCTTGATCGAGTCCACGGACTTCCCGCAAAAGGAAACGCAAGTAACCACCGACCGAAGTCCAAAGTGCAGCCGCAGCGATGAGCGGTGCGGAGGTTACTGTGAGCCATCCTGCTTCGGTCGTCGCATCCAATAGGCTCCAGCGACTTAACAATGGTATTGCAAAGCCAGACACTGCCAGGACCATCATTGCCAACGCTAGTCTGGACTTTCGGACTTCGGCGCTAAGTCTTAACGCTAACGCCGCACCGCCGACGGTCATGACGATTCGAATCCAATCGGCCCCGCTAAGTGCCATTCGTCTTCCAAGCAAAGCGTCGATCATCGCACCCCACCACGGGACCAAGTCGCACACTGAGTCGACGCTCATCACAGCAAACAGGACGATCATCGGTCGCCAGATTCGGTAGTGCCCTTTGTAGTCGTCGACCTTGTACCGTCGAAGCTGGTAGACAAGCAGCGCGGTCGCGGAGCTTGCGGCAAGAAAAAAAGCTTTCGCCCAGCTTCCGAAGCTGTCCGGGCGATCGAGCCGAAGCGGTCTGGCTAAGTCGGGGTTGTTCGCTAGAGTTGGCCACGCAACTGCCGACCAGTGCAACAGGGTGAACAGCACGGCGCATCCAAAAATCGCCAGAGCACAAAAGGACATCGTCGTGCGGCGGATCGGCACAAGTGAAAACCAGCGCCCTCGAAGCCGACGGTTGACATGTGACCCATAGCTGGCCGTCGGTCGCCGCGCTTCGCGAAGTTTCTCGGAGGCGCGTCGTTCGGCAGCCGATTCCGGAGTGAATTCACGGGTGGTTTGGTAAAGGACTCGCCGCCGTCGAGATTCTGCGCTGATACGCCGTTCAATGCTCATCATCGCTCCCCGGAATATCGCTCTCGTAACGTTTCAAGTCCACTCAACGGCTACGTATAGAGAATTCAAAGCCAGCGGTGGAAGGCAAGTTCCGCCTGAAAAGGCCGCGCAGCGAAGGATGTACCGTGACTGGGCAACTCTTGCGTTTTTGGAAAAGGTGTCTGACCCCGATGGTACGAAGCACCCATAGGCCGTTCCGGCCATTCGGGTCAGACACCTTTTCCGCAACATCGACTCAGTCACGGTATAGCAGCAGTGATCGCATGCATCGAAATCGTACATTTTTGCGAACGGGCACCCCATTTGGCATCCTCTCGACAGCGAGGGGGATGCTTCGCTCGGATTGGAACGAGCGTGGAGAATCTCTCCAAAGAGCGGTGCAAGTCCCGACAGCGGAACCCGTTCTGACGACCACAGCGATTTCAAGTGCCAGGAAATCAGAGAGGGTAAAAAGAGTTAGCTCGCGGGTGTTACGATTTCCAAAAGCTCAATGGCGGGTTCGGAGTCGCAGAAAATCCTGGCTGTCCGACCGTAAGTCGTTGCGCCTACTTGAATTCGATGGGTTGGCGATGAGAAGACACTCGAAAGCCGTTCTCCGATCGTAACTTTCCAGAGGTCGACAAGTTCAACCTGTCGCATCACTTCGTGCTCGATCAGGACTCTCCCAAGTGGTTTTTGGCCACACTCAATTTCTTGCCAAACATTGCTAGCCAGAAGTGAAAACTGAATCCTAACTATCCCGTATTGAACGATTTGCTGGTTCAATTTCGATTCAAGCAAGATCTCACGAGCGTACCACTTGTCATCTTTTGTCGTTCGCAGGACCTTTACGTCCACAGGCGAATCAAAATGGGATTCGACCGCTACCGTCATATGGGCGTGATGGTTCAGCAAGCGGTCAAACGGTTGCGGCAGTGGCAACGTTGTCGCTTGACAGAAATCGCCCAGTGGAGGCGGTGAACCGTCCGGATAAAACAGCCTGATCAATTGCCATAGGTCAACCGCAGGCTCGCGTGGTTCAATCGATCGATTCATCGATTCACGCGTTCACAGCCGAGGTTACAGGCAATCCCAGAGATACAATCTTTGGCGACGACTCGATGGGCCGCTGGAGCACCGTATCAATCAGGAAAAAGAACAGTCTTCGCAACGACTCAGGCTCGATCTGCTCTGCCGCTTGTTCGGCTCGTTGTTGATGCTTGTCGACCAACCGAAGCGCCATGTCGAAAACTCCGGCTGATTGATAGAGCCGGTGCGTCGTCGATATTCTTTCAAGCGACGGTATCTGGCAGTCGTTTGCCAGGACACTCAAAAGCTTTTCACCGTCCGCTGGCGAAAGGGTTTCCAGGGCGAGTGCGAGCAGAAGGGTGGGACGCCCGCCAAGCACATCGCCTGCGGCATCGATCTTGTTGGTATGGTCGACGTTCCAGTCAGCCAAGTCATTCAGGATTTGGAAAGCAACCCCGAGATTGCGGCTGAAGGTGCGAATCGGTTCAACGTAGTTGGAGGCATCACCGGCTAGACGAATGCCACTATACAGAGCTGCCTCGAAAGCAGGTGAGGTTTTCAGCGAGTAGATCTTCAGCGCATCCAGGGGCGTTAGCTTTTTGGCAATCGCGTCTCGCCAAAGTAACTCAGCGCCTTGGCCTTCTGCGAGTCGCGTGTGGGCGTTTGCCAAGCAATCCAGCACATCGACTCTCGCGGCTGGGTCAAAGCGGCGATCTTCATCTCGACTGCTTAGTAAACGATAGCCCAAGCCGATCAAAAAGTCACCGACATTGATTGCCGTCGCCATTCCGAAACGCTGATGCACGGCCGGTTGTCCGTAGCGAAACGCATCTCCATCTTCGATATCGTCGTGAACCAAACTCGCTTTATGGAAGGTTTCGATGCTGGCCGCAGCGCGACGAACCGTCGGGGGAATTTTTTGGCAGTGGGCGGGGCCGTCCGCCATGGTGCCCAAGTCACCTGTCAATGCGTCGTAGGCGGCAAGCGTAATGAAGGGGCGAGAGTGTTTGCCCCCGCGAGCAAGGAAGTCGTAGGCTATGTGCTCCGTGGCGGCGATGGGGTCAAGCGACGTGATCGACTCGCGATCGACGGTAGCGGAACCCAAAGGACTTTTGTCGCGAAGTCGCGGCGCGAACTCGTTGAGTGATTCGGTCGTGAATAGGTCGGCCGCTGCTCGCATGAGGTGAACATACGTGCGAGTCGTGCTTTGAACGTGTACATGGGGAGTTCGCACCATTGCGTCCACCCATGCTTCATCGACCTGAGTGTTTCGGCAATCATCGCTCAGCAATGGGACTGCCATGCAGGGAATCCCTGCAAGCAGAATCTTATCGATCGCCTTCTCAAGTACATTCAAACATGCGACACCAATCACCGCATCGACGTATCCACCGATAATGATTTTCATCACCACCGGTGAACCCTCGGCCACGAGCACTCGATAGCCCATCTCCTCAGCGGTTCCGCGAAAGTCAGCGATGCTACAGGCGCCACACTTTTTGCAGTTCATCCCGAATTGGTCGTAATCGGCCGGGCAGCCTTCAGCGTGCTTCAGGCAATGTGGCAAAAGGAATAGGCGGCGCTGAGGCGGAACCGACGCGACCATGTCCCGCCAGAACTCGCTGCTCAGGACCACCATTGTCCATCCTAAATAGCCTTCTGAAAGCTCAAGTGAAGCAAGCAGAGACCTTGAATATTGCTCCAGTTGATCCTTACCCATCGGTCGCGAGCGATCAATGGTCGCAGCGAATTTAGCGCATTCGCTTCGTAGTCGTTCACGCAATTCGAGGGTTTCAGGAACGAGCTTTAAGTGCCCAGTCGCACGTCGACGGCGTCGCGGGGACGCGATTTCGATATCGTCACCGGCGCCGGGGCCGGTCGGTGCTGAAGTCGCGATCGACAAGACAGTTTCTCGGTTATGGGATATCGGATGGGTAGGTATTCGGTGAGAATAACGCAACAGATCGGAAATCGCTCAGCTTCACGGCGGTGCTCCAGCGTCCCCAATCGCAATCCCAAGCCTACGCCTGACGCGATATGGAACCCGTTTCACACACAAGATGTTCTGCTGAATCAACTTCTTCGGTAGGTTTTTTTAAAGCCACGGTGGCCGCGCCAAGCGCCGCAGTCGCAAAAACGAGCGGATACAGCTTTTCGTGGTACCACAGTTTTGCAAAGTAAAATCCAATCGGCCAAGGGCAGTGATGTCGTCCCGCGGAAACCGCGAGGCAGACGCACTGGACCGCGTCGATTATAGCCTGCTCACAGGCATCGACTCTACCCGCGTCGGCTTTCAGTGTGCAACTTGGCGAAGTTCTCAGAAATTCCGCAATCGCTTCCAGGGCAACGGATGTTTCTTCGATACTACTGACGACACTCGAAACCACGTCGCTTTCATGGCCCTCAGGCCGTTTAACGACGGAAAAACGCTCCGTGTAGGAACTTCCGCCGCCCCAGCCACCATCGGCATTTTGCTCTGCCAGCAAAAAATCGATTCCTCGCTTGGTTTCTAGTCCCATCAGAGGGTCCGACGCGGTCGCCAAGAGTACCCTGGCGGTGCCATAAATGGGGTTTTCATCGTCCTTTCGGTCCTGGTTCCCGAACCACAACGGTAACCAGGATCCGTCCCCACGCTGCTGCCTTTTCAGGAATCGCAACGCTCTTTGGCGGCCCGCCTGCAACCGCTTGAGCATATCGTTGGGGATCACAATCGCCGGATGATGTAACGCCATATCGATCGCGCGAACGTAATGCGCCGTCAAATCGGTACTGCTCCGGTCAAACGGAAGTTTGCCCCATCCACGGCAAAACGTTGGTAAACCACCGTCCGAATTCTGCAAATCGGATAACCAAGACAGCCCGGAGACCACCGCCTGATCGATACGCTGGCGTTGGGCCTCGCTGGAGGCATTTCTCCGGTAATGGAGTGCGGCAATGACCGCCGCCGGAGTGTCATCGCCATCGGGGACCGCACCACTGAGATCGGTCCACCCCCAACCGCCAGGAGAAGCGCCAGTAAAGGGGTGCTGTTGGACGTGCTGGCAGGAAAGGTGCCAATCGATAAGCTCCGGCGTCATCCCGTTTGGCCCTTCGTCCTCGGAGGCTTGGGCGAGCGCATGAATCGCTAATGAGCTGACCCATGTGGCCAGATTGGTATCGATCGGCCACGATCCATCTTCGCGGATCGACGCCTTTAAAAATCTCACGCAAGACGCGGAAACCTCGTGATCGGCTCTCCCGCTGGCGGCTAGGCTCATGAGCACAAACGATGTCAGCGGAGTCGCTTCGAGATATCCACCGCTTTCGGGTTGCATTTGCCTTAGTACGTTTAGTGTTCGTGCAATCGAAGCCTTGCGGATTGAGCGGATGGGCCAAGCCGCTACTGGACCGCGAAAGTGATGGACTTGGCCAATCGCCACTAACGCGGGGATCGCGTAGCTGACCACCGGCATTCGTAAGAATCGATACATACGACCGGGAAACACGGCCGCCTCAAAGGGAAGTCGCGGCACGACGGACCAGTCGACTCGCCCGGCGATTGCCAGGTTTGTAAGAATCGGAACCACAAACGTTTTATCTTTGCCATAGCGACGTTTCAGACCCTCAATACTTCCTGCCGCTTCGATGTATCGTTCAAGCCTTGCTATCCCTGATGAGTTCAATTCGGACGACGATCCACCGATGACGGTGGATGCGAGCGTTTTGGCCGCGAGCACCAAGTACGAAGTCGCGATGTTGCTATGGCTACGGTCGGTGTCGCCATACCCACCATCGGGGTTCTGCTGCGTATCGAGGTAGCTGCAACCGCGACAAATGAGCTGAACGAGCTCCTGTTCGCTATGCCTGGTCGCATCACGTGCTTCGTGAAGCACCGTGGCAAGGGCGCTTACCGCGGTCGCCGTGCTCAATGCCGATGCGGATAACTCTCCTTCCCATCGATCCCCTTTCACACGCTGGCCAAGCAATTCTTTTCGGAGTAGCACTAAGCACGCTGCGGCATCGTCAAGTGTCTTATTCGCCAACGATCGCCCCTCGGTTGTTGAGTCGCTTGATCGTCAAGCCAAGTAAGGTGGCAATCATGATGCTGGTGAAGGCAAAGTAAGCAAACACCAGCTTTAAGTTGCCAATGTTGACTACGTCATCACCGGATCGATTCATATTGGCGTCCAGTGGTAACGCGAACAGTGCTGCAAGCGGACTGGTGATCGCCGTCCAGCCTAACCAAGAATCTTGAACTCTCCAGGCTGGTTGTAACAACTCCAGAAGATTGATAGTGGATACCGGCAATGCGTATAGCGTCAGAATGATCGCGTAGGTTCCGAGCATAGAAACCGATGTTTTGCTTACCATCGATGAACAGAAGAGAGCGATCACACCATTGCTAACACAGACGAAAATGACGATTCCAAACATCAAGGCAACCGAAAGCAGATTCGAATAGAAACTGTCGACGAAGACCACCGCCAAAAGCAATGGCCACAATAAGAAGCCCGTCAACACGCAAGAGATTCTCAGCCCCACAAGGAGCTTGCCCCATAAAATCTGCCATGGAGTGACCGTGCTTGTGAGCAACAGGTCAAGCGTTTGTCGTTCACGTTCGCCGCTGATGGCTCCCGCCAAAAACACTGGGCCAACCAGCATGTTAAAAACGATCACGAACACGACAAACCAAGGTGATTTTTGGCTGTCCAGGAACAGCAGCCATGCCATCAACGGCAACGCCAGCAGCATGCTGATCTGAATCACCAGTCGAAGCATCAGCGTGCCTTGGCTGAAGATTTCGGAGTGTATTTCTTTGTCATAAACAGGGTTGGTCCCGTCTGCCATCAACGCTTGTTTTTTTGGTGGTGCGAACAATCGATCGGGGAATTGGTCGCGGTTGATCACCAAACCGATCGCTTCCTTGCTCTCCTTTTCTAAGTCGACGACGTCGGTTCCCTCGTTTCCAACATCCGGTGGATAAAGCATTCGCCCTGCTGCATTTCCGCACAGCAGCATCACGGCCGTTAAAGCAAATGCGGGAATCACCAGAAGCGTGATTTGCAATCGCAGCGTGCCGCTGCCTTCCATCGTTCGCCAGAAAGCAACCGCCGCCATCACCAATGGCAAGATGACGAGATAGCTCACCAAGAGCGAGGCGCTGGTGCGGCGAAAGTAACTGCTGCATGCGATACCGATCGCGCCAAAAAGAATGACCGAAACAATTAAACCAAAATAGGCAGCTAAGACTTCGTAGATGCTCAGTCCGCCTAACGGCAAGCAAAGGATAATGATCGGAAGTGACCCGACGATAATGATCGCCAGGTGAGTCAACGAAGCGATCATCTTGCCGAACACGATGGCTGATGGCCGGAGTGGAGTCGCCAGTAGCAGTTCGTAGGTCTTGCGCTCCTTCTCACCAGTGATCGCACCCGCGGCAAACGTCGGTGCGATCAGCGACGCGATGACGTATTGGCCAAGAAAGAAGAGATCGACGAGGCGTTTTGCCGAAGGAGGACTGGAAGACAAGTCCAAGCGTTCATCGGCGGGCCACGCTACCATCACGACCGCAGCCAACAAAACTTGGTAAAGCCCCAAGACAACAAACGACCGCCAAGTCCGTAGGTTGACGAGTAATTCGCGCTGGAGCACTGGGTTTTCGAGCAGGTACATCGTCACCGGCCACGTGGAACAAAACCGCCAGTCTAGCCGCAAATCAACTCAGCGCGATCGGCCCTGAACGCCAGTCGCGGCGTATTGTTTGAATTGCGTAATGAAATCGGCAGGCGGCACACCAAAGGCTTGCTCGAACGCCGCATCGAACGAAGCCGCGGCGGGAAGGGAACGAATCAGCGCATCGTATTGGCGTCTTTGGTTTCGAGATAACATTGCCGTCGCAAGTCCGTAGGCGATCACATCGGACTGCTCAGGTGTCAGCTCATTTTTGACGAACTGCTGGCCATCTTTCATGATCGAGACAGCGGACGGAAGGTCGCGGTTCCAGGCATCGACCGCCGGCAATTCACGGCCAGCGAGTTTCGCGGCAGTGGCTCGTCCGATGCCCTCTGCGAACCAACGCGGAACGCCTCCGCCTCGCATCGCGACAACGAGGCTAGCCAGTGGCCCGATCAACCTCGCTTTGATCACGTCTTCTTCATCTTCACTGCTAACAACCATGGCGACATAGGCATCGATTCCATCATGGCTCCAATGGCTTTGCCAATCGCTTGGAACCGATCGCTGTTCGACCATTTTTGCAAACTCGCTGTAGTCGTATCTTCGAGGCATGACAAAGAGTGTGATCCTGCCACGAACCGTATCCTGCACAACGAAAGGGGCAATCTCTTTCCAGGCAAGCTCGGCAGCATCGACAACCGCCTTGGATGTGCCCGACCCGATGTCGCCGACAACCAAAAAGTGTTCGGATGTTTCCCCAGCCGACTTAGGCGGTGCGCCGGTGACCAAAGTAAGATTGTCCTGTGCCTGCCTTTGGCGACGCTCGCTCAGCTCTTCATCGGTGGCAGTCTTTACCCACGCAAGTGATGCCATCACACCCAGCGGCTGATCCTCGCTGGCACCGTCGAGCGGTGCACCTTCATCAATCCAGCGGCTGATCAACGTGATCTGTTCTTCGCTAAGTGGTGGACGTCCTCCGGCGGGCATTCGATCGCCCTCTTCACCTTTGAGCTTGCGAACCAATAGGCTCGTTGCCGATTTGCCACCATCGACGATGGCCCCACTATCGCCGCCTCGAAGTAGTGAAGCAAACGTGTCCATGCGAAGCCCTCCTCGCACTTGCATGGCATCGATGTGACACCCGTTGCAGTTCTTCAGCAGGATGGGAGCAACATCCTTGGAGAAGCTCACCGTTTCATTACCACTTGCTCGCTTGACAACCGGTGCTGGCATCGCAGGAGTTTCTGCGGGAGCTTGCGAGGAGACAAACGAACTCAAAGGAGCATCGGGAGTTGGTCCGTCATACTTTGCACCGCCGGCGATCCAATCCTTTAGGGTTCGGAGTTCCGCCGCAGGCACTTTTCCACCACCGCGTGGCATGTCCCCCGTTTCGATCGTCTCGATCAAGCGGCTGGCAATCACGTCCCCCGCGAAGATCACGCGGCCTTCCGGCGGACCCTTTTCTAGCATCGCGAAGGTTGCCATGCTGAAGTCGCCTCGATTGCCGGTGACGTGGCACTGGCCGCAACGTTGGACCAAGATGGGCGCGACGGTTTTCACAAAGCTTATCGGCTCAATCGCCGAGGCCAATGGATTTGACGGCGCTGGGTCCATCTTCGGATCGTCAGGGGTTGGTTTCTTCGTGGTCGCGCGAGGTGGCCGAACCGCGGCTGGCGCCTTGGGTTTCGCTGCAGGGCGTTCGGGGGCTGTGAACGGTCGCGTCGAGATTCCCTCCAATTCAAGCATCGCCTGGGCTTTGGTGATGCGAGAGAACGAGGGCGCGATCGCATCGAAAAACTCTGGGGATGCTTCACCCATGGCCTTTTCGATCGAGTCGATCGTCAGCTCAACGGTTTGTCCGGCCGATTCGAAGTCGCTTGCTTGATATTGAACGCCTGCCTGACGGATCAGGTCGCCAATCTTTTTTACGATCACACGCTCCTGAGCGTTCATTTCAGCAGCCATGCCAACAAACGGCAAGCAAAACGTGCAGAGCAGCAGGGGAACCAAATAGCGCACGGTCAGGCCTCAACGAAATCGCGATGATCAAAGAGTCGGTTATTGTAGCCGCCAAACGAATTCGCTTGGAAGGAGAAATGGCTTGGCAATACTTTCACACCTGCCTCCCATCTTGCGTAAGTCATTCTCTGTCTAACGCTTGAGACGCCGAAATGAACCTGTCAGGGGTGAAGTTTGCCCTGGGCGGGTCAATCACTGTATCCGTGAGGGTGCTTCCGGTGCCAATTCCATGCCGTTTCGACGATGGCCTGGATTTCTTGGTACTGAGGGATCCAGCCCAATTCCACTTTGGCACGATTGGCATCAGCAACCAGTTCGGGTGGATCTCCGGCGCGGCGGGTTCCCATCACCTCTGGAATCGGATGCCCCGTAACCGTGCGACAGGCCTCGACGATTTCTCGCACGCTGGTCCCTCGGCCAGTCCCCAGATTCAGGCAAAGTCCCTTCCCCGGAACGAGTCGGTCGAGCGCACGCAGGTGAGCGTCGGCCAAGTCGCAGACGTGAATGTAGTCGCGGACACAGGTACCATCGGGCGTCGGGTAATCGTCACCGTAGATCGTGATCTTTTCGCGTTGCCCCAAGGCCACCTGAAGCACAAGCGGGATCAAATGCGACTCGGGATCGTGATCTTCGCCGATTTCGCCGCTCGGATGCGCGCCAGCCGCGTTGAAGTATCGCAACGCCGCGTAGGCAAACCCATAGGCCGAGGCATAGTCGGCCAAGGCTTTTTCGATCACCAGTTTTGTAAATCCATATGGATTGATCGGGTGCTGCGGTGTCGTTTCGGCAATCGGAATGATTTCTGGCTCGCCGTAAGTTGCCGTCGTGCTGCTGAAAACGATCCGCTTGACATCGGCTTCTCGCATCGCATCGAGCAACTCCAACGCAGCAATGACGTTGTTTCGATAGTACAACGCGGGGTCGTTGACCGATTCGTTCACCAACGCATACGCCGCAAAATGCATGACTGCATCGATTTGTTTGTCACGCAAGGTAGCCACCATGCGACTCTGATCGGCGACGTCGCCTTCAATCAGTCGACCGGTGGGAACGGAACTTCGATGCCCCCGGGAAAGATTGTCGTAAACCCAAACACAATGCCCCGCCGCTGCGAGCGCCTTGACTGCATGAGAACCGATGTACCCGGCCCCACCAACCACCAACACGTTCATAAGTCTTTCAACCAAAAGTGTGACCGCAAACTCGCTTGTAAAATCGCTATTGCCGAATCAATCGTGAAGTTCGGATGCTAAACGGGTTCTAGCCCTCGCGTTCAGTCGAGAATCGGTATAGAGATGATAACTCACTCCTCAAAAGAATGATTGCTTTGGCTAGTCGCTTAACCAAACTTCAGCAACTTCGTACCGAAGGTCCTGCGGTAAAGCCCACTCGGACAAGTCAAACGCTTTGCGACGATTTCATCGCCTATCTGCGTGGCGAGTGTCATTTGGCAGAAAACAGCATCGCGGCTTACGGTCGCGACTTGAGACGCTACTTGGCTTGGGCGGATTCGACGCCATTAACGAGCATTGATGTCAACGCGTTGTCCGATTTCATCGCCGCGCTCCATGACGAAAAGCTCGCACCCGCATCGATTGCTCGCGGTGTCGTCGCGATCCGGACTTTCTATAAATACTTGCAATTGGAAGGGGTGACGAGCGATAATCCTGCGGAATTGCTGGCGACGCAGAAAATGTGGCAGCGGGTTCCGAATGTTTTGACCCTTGCTCAAGTCGACCGTCTTCTTGCGGCACCGCGCCGAATCGAGAAATACTCGCTACGGGATCGCGCGATGCTCGAAGTGCTCTACGCAACCGGTTGCCGCGTCTCGGAGGTTTGTCATCTGCGAGTGCGAGACCTTTCGCTCGGGGAAAAACATCTGCGTTGCGAGGGCAAAGGGGGGAAGCAGCGATTGGTGCCGATCGGTAATCGTGCGATCGCAGCGATTCAAGCCTATACCGCTGAACTTCGCGGAACGCTCGCCGCGAGAAGTCCTCACCCGCCTGAAGAGCTCTTTCTGTCTCGCAGCGGCAAAGCGATGGACCGCATCATGCTGTGGCGTTTGATCAAGCTCTATGCGAAACGGGCTGGCATCGATCCCAAGATCAGTCCGCATGCTTTGCGACACAGTTTTGCGACACACCTGCTCGCCGGTGGAGCGGATTTGCGCCAAGTTCAAGAAATGCTTGGGCATGCGAGCATTCAAACGACTCAGATCTACACTCACGTTGAGCATTCACGCCTTAAGAAAGTCCACAAGCAGTTTCACCCGCGTGCATAGCGCT
>JANOBM010000091.1:0-2760 GCA_031411655.1 Planctomycetaceae bacterium | reverse complement strand
CCGACACGAGGATCATATTCGATTCTGGAGGCCCGCACAAATCGGCCGGATTCGTCCGAGCAAGCGATGAGTCCGAGCAAGATATAAGTCCGAGCAATGAGTCCGTAAGTCCGAGAATTGATTCAGGCTGAGCGATGCCAGGCGTTGATGCTCACGCCAGAGGCCAGAGTGCAGTTGGCGTCATAGGTCCGCATGTCGGCTCTGATCGGCCTGAAAAGTAATCGGGCATTGGTGTCAGGCGATGGACCGGACGAACGACTATCGTCACCCAGTCGCGGCAAGTAACGTCTCTAAAGTAAACGCACCCGACCCGCGACTTGGGTGCACGATTTTGTTCGTCACGATTTCAATGCGGTTTCAACGATGAATGAATTGAAGTCCTCGTATTCTGTTTCCGCGATTGGGTAACCGAGTTCGTGGTCAAGCCAATATACCCGCGCGGAACATTTGCCGTCCACCAAAACAAAAGCGTAGTAATCGCCGCAGCCATTGTCTGAGAAAGGCAAAATCGTTTGTCCAACGCCATCAACGAATTGCGATTGACGCCATAGACTCCATTCACTTTCCGGATCGAAGGAGTAGACCCACGAATAAAGAAAGTCGCCAGCACCGTACGTCTTCAGAAATCGCCGAAATTGCGGGTCGAGGAGAATCCCTCGTTCCAGTTCGAGCTCGGCAATTCTTGCTTCCGTCATCGGCGAGTCGCGTAGCAGATGATCTCCCTCAAAGAGCTTCGAGCCATTACGAACATTCGCGATCATGGAATCAAGTTCGACGTCATCCATCTTCTGATGCGTGTCCTTAGTGACGAACTATGTAATTATCGCCGGTTGCCCCGGCGGTAAGTCGCCTGAGGGTACTTATCGCCGGTTGAACCTCCGGTGCGCTGGGTGACTTCGCCAGACTTATCGCCGGTTCATAGCGGACTTATCGCTGGTTCGTCCAGCTCGGCTGAGTATGGGGGTGCCGAGATTTGAAGTCAATCTTTTTTCGGATATGTATAATTTTGCACAGTGTACATATTGACACTTCTAGGGTCAGCAGCGACATTTCGTTCTCGATGAACTGCGATCGCTCATAGTGCGGCGGAACGGGCAGCATGGCCCGTTGTGTTCGACCCCCAGCAGTGTTCGACCGCCAGCGGCGGCGGCATAAGACGATCCGGAGAAGGCAGGAAGTAGGTGTATAGTCGTTTTTTGCGATAACACTCGGCGTTTTTAATCGCGCCTGGTTGTGCAACTGGAAGGGAAATTCCATGGCATCGGTCAGACAAACGGGACAGTCTTGGCGCGAGGGTCGAGACCACTGGGCTCAGGTTTGGTTTCAGCAGTTGTGTCGTTTCCACGGTCGCAAGCCGAAGCCGACTTGCGAGTTCACAGCGGACGAACTGATCGCTTTTTTGCGGAGCCATGTCAAACGCAAGACTCCGGCCTGGAAGCGACTGAAGATCGTCGAGTCGCTGATGTGCTATCGCCGGTATGTGCAAAATGCTTCTTACGACGATTTGAAACCGATTCAGTCCAAGCTTGAGGAGATCAGCCGCGCCGAAAAGGTTGCGGAACTTCAGGGTGGTGCGATGGAGGTAATCACCGACGAGGTGGGATATATCGATCCAAATGAACCGGACGTGATCCAGAACTTGCGGCGAATGATTCGGCGCCGCCAGGACTCATTAGAAACCGAGCGTGCCTATGTGTCCAACGTTCGGGCATTCATGCGGGACCGAGGACTCCAATGCCAAGCGGACTTTGATGCGATCACCTCGACGGACGTGGAGGCTCATTTGACGGACCTTGCGGTCGATGGCAATGTCTCCGCAGCGACACAGAGCCGAGCGTTTTATGCCTTGCTTAATCTGTTCCAGCATGACTTGAAACGCGAGCTGGGAGAGGACGAAGCGATCCGTGCGGGGAAGGGAAAGCAGATTCCGACGGTGCTCAGTGTCGCAGAAATTGATCGGATCTTCTCGCACCTACAGGACGTTCATTTGTTGATCGCGAGTCTTCTGTATGGATGCGGGATGCGGATCAGCGAGGCATTGCGGTTACGGATGAAGGACTTCGATTTTGATCAACGCTTGATCGAAGTTCATGATTCCAAGGGTGGCAAGAGTCGGTTTGTGCCGATGCCGGAAGGCGTTGTTCCGGAACTTCGTCGATGGATGGAGTCGCGGCGAATCTTACATGATCACGATTTGGAGAATGGGCAAGCGTCGGTGTGTTTGCCCAAGGCTTTGGAGCGAAAGTATCCCCATGCGGCGAAGGAGTTGAAATGGCAATTCCTGTTTGCGTCGCATCGGTTGTCGCGCGATCCAAGGACACAGGTTTTGCGTCGGCATCATTTACACAAGGACACGTTTCCTTCGCAATTGCGTTCGGCGGTACAGAAAGCAGGTATCGACCGACATATGAGCTCACACACGTTTCGCCACAGTTTTGCGACTCATTTGTTGAAGTCGGGGACGGACATCCGTCATATTCAAGAGCTTCTTGGCCATAGTGATGTGAAGACCACGATGATCTACACGCATGTGCTTAGCCGAACGGATGCGAGAGTCGTCAGTCCGCTGGACAAGATGCCGGTCACTAAGCAGGTGCCGGCCAACGAAACGCCAACGGCTCATTGTACGGCTCATGAGACGATTGAGGCAAAAGAAGCTACTGGATCATCACCGCGTAACGCTGGCAAGCGAGTCGTTCGACGCCAGCGATGCGTGCCGCAGAGGGAGCGAACACCGCAGGCGATGACGCGTCGACAAGA
>JANOBM010000090.1:0-106798 GCA_031411655.1 Planctomycetaceae bacterium | reverse complement strand
CTCGCCATTGGGTCTCGTCGTGGCAAAGAAGTTCTTCAAGCCGATGACTTTTAGTATCTGTGTCGACCGTACGAAGGCTTCCCAAGCATCAGCTTCTCAAGCATCTTCGAACCAACGCCAGCGCCGCGCGGCCTTGATGTCGTTGATCTTGCCGTTTGCGTTCGCCCCCATGGGGTGCAACCGAGAGAAGGCCGTGGTCCAACCGCAGGTCGAACCCGGTGCCGACAATATCGTTGAAGCACCCGAGCCTGCGTACGTGGGTGAGCTGGAATAGCTTGGCTTGGTTTCACGGGCGGCACGGTGGGACCCACAGTCACGCCAAACGCCGCGAAATCGTCGCATCCACGCACGAGGGTGAAAGGAGCTTGGCCGTGGAGAAATATCCCGCGACGGGTAGGAACTCGCGTAGAAGTCGCTTGCAATGCGTCACGTCAGCGGAGCGTGACGCATTGCAGGCATCGTATGCATCAATGCTCAGCACACAATCAACCTAAGACGGCGCGACGGTATTAAGGCAGCGGCTTCACACGAAGGTTTCGAAAGTAAGCTTTACTCTTTGGATCGTGAGCCTGAATGGCGAACGTTCCTTCGCCAAGGCGACGTTCAAAGTCCGCCGACTCGGGCTTCTTTCCTTCGGGCTCGGTGTAATCCACCATGGTCTCACCGTTGAGGATCAACTTGATGTTGCGTCCTTGAACGACGATTTCTTGGGTGTACCACTCGTTGTCTTTCACCGGTGGGTGTTCGATGTTCTCGACACCGTAAAGGCTGCTGGTTCGCTTGGGATCACCGTGGGTAACGTTCACCTGGCACTCGTATCCATATTTAGGCCAACCGTTGGGCTGATACTTCGTGTGGAAATAAAGCCCCGAGTTACTTCCGGGAGTGGTCATCACTTCCGCTTTGAAGTGAAAGTTCTTGAACGGAGCGAGTTTTCCATCGTAGTAGAGGTGGGCACGTTCACCTTCGATGACGATCGTGCCATTTTCGACTTTGAGGCTGTCTGGGTTCTCTTCGGATTTTTTCCATCCGTCGAGAGTTTTGCCATCGAACAGTGAGACGAAGCCATCTTCAACCGCCGATGGTTTGGAAGCCTCCTCGGCGAATGATGGACAAAGTCCCAAACAGAGGAGAAGAGTGAGTGTACGAGCAAGCATTTTCATGAATTGGCGTCTTGTGAGCGGGGTGCTGAATTAAAAAAAGTGCCGGGCGCTTTACAGGCACCCGGCACAGTTGCGTTGAACAACGATCGATGTGGCTAGAGGCCCGAGTCGGTCGCAGGAAGTACGCCTGCGGCAATTTTCTCGGCGAACGTCTTGCCGTCCGAGCTCTTTTTCTCGCCGGCCTTCTTAATGCCTTCGATGATCTTCTTTGCCAACTCTGGATCGGCCTTCAGCTTATCCTTGGTGTAATCTTCCTTCTTGAGGAATTCCTTAACGGCGGTACCGTATTCATTCCGGTCTTTCTTGGTCTTCCCCTCGCCCTTCACATGGCAAACGTTGCACCCGGCCTTGCGCGACGAACTCTTCAAGTCTTCACTTGCGTCGTCGGTGATGTAATGATCCTTCCAACCTTTCGCAAATTCTTGTGTGCCAAACGCTGGGGAGATGATCAAACCGAACATCGCAAACAACAATACAAACCGTTTCATTCAAATCGCTCCAAGGGGAAAGTCAGGTAAGGGTGAGAAGGGAACGCACTCTTCCGTGTCAGGTCTCAAGTTACTCAAGGCAAGGGCGGTCGATGCCGACAACGCCCCCACTCGCTAAACCCACACAGCAGATCGCAAGTTCCGATGGCAGGCAAATTTTCCGCAACGCCGATCCAGCCGCTATCTATTAAACCATCAGTGACCATCAAAAGTCAAATCTCGGGCTCCGTTTGCACCTTGCTGTCGATTACTTTTGGCGGAAAAACGGGCAACTGATTCGCGTCAAATCCAGGCAACAATGTCCCGTCTTGAGAAAAATGGGCAGCCGTAAGGCGACTGAACGGAACTTCCGCAGGCACGGGAGCAGACCACCGAACGGTCCATCGAGGCGATCGGTCGGTCACCCATGACGGTTTGTCGCTTGCGATGAGCGCTGAAGCGAGAAATCTTTGCTCCTTTCCGTCCCATTGGCCCAATTTGAGCACCGTTGGGTCGGACGCCAAGTCGAAATCGTAGGCATTGTCCTCACCCCGAAGTTGAACCAGGGCCCCAGGATCCGCCACCGCCGCCTCCAGACCAGTGAACTCAACAAAATCGGCACTGGGAGCACAATGAAACACTGACTTCGTACTATCTCGATCGATCAACATCGGATAGGCGCCCGATGGTCCAAGACGCATACGAAAGAGTCCTTCCTGAGCCCAGACGGTCACACGATTGAATGAAAGTTGCATCCGGTTTGCGGCAACCGAAGGCTGAGTCACCGCACCCGACGCATCCACCATTCGCCGCGATACGGCAAGCAGCCCATTGTCCCATCGAAATTGAAGCTGTACGGCGTCGACGATGTTAAGCATTGCGATCTCGCCACGGATCGCCACATTTTGCAGCTCGATGGCGACCAACGGGGGCGTGCCATTGGGCTGCGCCGGGCGGCTTCCCAATGTTGAGTCCTGCGTACCCTCGGGAATCGGACTGGGGCTCGGACTGGGGCTCGACGTGGCGGAAGTGGGCTGCGAGGCGGGCGACTCCGTTGCCGCGATTGAATTTTCTCCGCCAGCCGTTTGCGCTCCAACTTCGAAGGCGTAGACCTCGTCCCGCTGCGTCAAGTTTTCGATCGTCACGGTGCAATTGACCAACCGAACCAGCCGATTGGCGGACACCGTCAAGAAAGATCCGCCATCCGTAACAGCCCCCCGCACGTTCCAAGAAAAATGAAGGTTTTGAAACTCGATGGGATGCGAACCGACGTCCATCATGGCGACACGTTGCATCGATAGTAATTCGCCAGCAACGAATTTAATTTCCGATTGGCCGACAGTGGATCGAATCTTGAGGTTATCCCGGGTGATCTTAATCGGCAAACTCGTAAGAGTGGGAACAGCGATATCAATTTGATTGACATTCAATTCACCCGCCAACTTGATCGCATCTCGCAGTGAAGTGGCGGGACGACTGGACGGCTCCAACTCGACCACCCCCTCATTGACCACCACAATCCTTTCGACGGCTACTGGAGACACATCCGCCGGCGGCAGACTATTGGGCAACGATCCGGCAGGCTCATTCTGCATCGCCAATCCGGAAAAGGCTGGCGGAATGGAAGCTTGGTCACTTGAGGTGGCTGCATTCGGCGGCGCAATCACCGGCACCGCTCCATTTTCATTCAATGCGGGAACAGCATCTCCACCGTCAGAACGAACCGTTGCACCGTCCTTGAGAGGCGCGTCGTCAAAGGAACCCAATCGCAGGGCGACAGCCGAAGGGGGCGGAACCAAATTAAACTCTTCTCGCCCCGCCGAGGAAAGAATTTGGAGCCACACACAACTAACAATCAACAAGGTCACCGCCACCATCCATGGTAAATGTCGCGACAACAGCGGAGAGATTGGATTGGTTGGCGCGATAGCCAGCGTCCCGCGGGACTGAGCGCGAATCAACCCTTCGCGAATCGCGAGCTCTCTTAAATCAGCAACCACATCAATGGCGCTCAAGTACCGCGCATTGGGATCCTTCGCGAGCATTTTGTGAATGATCGCGGTCAGGTTATCACTGACTTCCGGTCGCAATCCTCGGGGATCGGGAGGCGGTGCGTTACCGTGACTGAGCAATTTCTGAAGCATTGTTCCTCCCGGGTAGGGAGGACTTGCGGTCAGCATGTAATAAAGAGTGCAACCCAGGGAATAGATGTCACTTCGCACATCGGCATCTCGGGGGTCACGAGCCTGCTCGGGCGAAATATAGTCGAAGGTCCCAAGTGTTACACCGCTCGCAGTCATATCTTCAGATACTTCGACCTGCTGGCTGCGGGCCAACCCCATATCGACGACCTTGACGTTGCCCTCGACATCGACCAGCACATTGGAGGGCTTGATGTCTCGGTGAACGACGCCTCGTCCGTTCGCGTGCTCGAGGGCTTCAGCGATTTGGCGAGTGTAGAAGACCGCATCATCGATCGAGAGCACTCCCTCACGAGCAACCAAATCCCGAAGATTGATCCCTTCGACATGTTCAAAAACAATGTAGTGCCATTCTTCATAGCGTCCGACATCAAATACGCGGGCAATGTACGGATGGTCTAGTCTCGCCGCGTTTTGAGCTTCGTTCCGAAATCGGCGTTGCAAGTCCTGATCATCGCTGACAAACGGAATCACCTTGATCGCGACGATTCGGTCCAGTCGTTCGTCGCGCGCACGAAAAACGGCTCCCATGCCACCGCCACCAATCATTTCTTCCAGCAAAAAATGGTTCAGGTGCGTTCCGAGTAGAACCTTGGCGACCGACGCGGGTGAGCCCGCTGGGGCTCCAGGACCTGTTTTGCTGGGACCGGTCTTACTCGCCGAGCCCAGATCGCTTTTTCGAATCACCGTCTTGGCTTCGCCGCTCGGCTCGGATTCTAAAAGTGCTGCCGAATCGCCAAGCATCCCCGCCATCTGAAATGGCGTCGCTGACGCAGTTGAACCTAGCTGGATCGACTCCTGAGAGGCCGGCCGCTGTACCGTCGATCCATCGAGAAATTCATCCTCAGAGCGGTAAATCGGAGATGAATTATCCATGCGTTGTGAACCGATAGGTTCGAAACCCAAAGGCCGATTTCGAAAAGAAGATCGAAGGAAAAGGTAGAGAGTCGGCGAGCATTTCAGCTTTAAACGATAGTCGTGAGGGGCGAGCAGGTCAACGAAATGGCTTACCCCTGCAGCTCTTCCTCGATCAAATGGCAGTAAGAATCATACCGCCGGGCATCGATTCTCGCGTCGGCGACAGCTTCTTTGACGGCACAATCGGCTTCGGTGACATGCAAACAGTTTGGGTACCTGCACTTGCTCACATAGGGCCTTAGATCGGGCATGAGCGCTGCGACTTCTCCGGCAGAAATGTCCCAAAGTTGAAATTGGCGGATCCCGGGAGTATCCACCACCGCACCACCCGTCGAAAGGGGAATAAGCGTAGCCGCAGTGGTGGTGTGTTTTCCCTTCTCGTTCTCGCGACTGATATCGCCAATTCGCAACCCAAGTTTTGGCTCGATCGCATTGAGAAGACTGCTTTTGCCGACTCCACTTTGGCCAGCGATCGCTGTTTGTCGGCCCGTCAAAACCGCGCGAAGGTACTCCAGGTTCACGCCCGTTTCGGCGCTGGTCATCAAGACGCGATACCCGAGTTGGGCGTAGACGCCGATCATTGGTTGCAGGGGCGCGGGATCGACGAGGTCGATCTTATTGAGGCAAATGATCGGCTTGATCCCATATTGCTCGGCGGTCAACAAGTACCGATCGATTAACGCGGGCTTGATTCCTGGTAACGCGCAGCTTGTCACGATCAGCAGATAGTCAACGTTGGTGACAATGACATGCTGACGCCCTCGGCTGGTGCGGCTCAGCACACCGTGCCGTGGCTCGATGCGTTCGATCATTCCGGAGTCGTTCGAGTTTGCACTGAATCCGACCCGATCACCCGTCGCAACGACATTGCGTTGATCGGTGCTGAGTGACTTGAGAAGCTGACGCACGATGCATAAGTAGAGTTGGCCGTCATCCCCCAGGACACGACTGCGTAGACCATGCACACTCAGCACCCGCCCAAACCGAAGCACGCTTTCGTGGTCCGAAAGTTTAACCCCGAGTCCCGCCGCATCTTCTGGCCTCGCATCGGACCCGATAACGGTCCGTTTACGGGTCAAATCTCCCTTTCCACTGACACGCTCGTCATGAGCCATATCGGCGAGTTTTTCGCCTTGATCCCCACCATGGAAGTCGCGAGTAAAATCGCCACGACGAACTCGCCCTTGATGGTTCTTGCGAAACTCGGTGCGAAATTTCGATCGCTTTTTAGCCATTAAGTTTGGTGGGTGTCCCGTCGAACGGCCGGGCCGGTACTCGGCTCCGGAGACACAGGAGAAGTGTCAGGCGCGATCACCACTTCTGCTTTCGCGCGGTTGCTCTTTTGCTGCGAGTTCCGAGTGTGCGTGGATGGGCCGATCAATTCAGCGATTTCCGCTTCATTTAGCTCTTCTTTTTCAAGCAAACCACGCGTGATTTTTTCCAACTCCGTGCGGCGTTCTCGCAATAACTGCTCGGCCTTTTGATCGGCTTCCAACAAAATGCGAGCCACCTCCTCGTCGATCAATTCTTGAGTGTGCTCACTGAAAGGCCGAGGCTGATGCAACTCTCGCCCTAGGAATGGATCCTCATCGCCGGTTTTGTAGCTGACCGGCCCCACTTTCGGACTCATACCCCAATGCGTCACCATGCGTCGAGCGATACTGGTAGCTCGCTCTAAATCATTTTCGGCACCCACCGTGGTTTCGTTGTAAACAATCTTCTCCGCCGCCCGCCCTCCGAGCAAAACAACCAATTGATGCTCAAGCTCTCGCCGAGCAATGCTGAGGCGGTCCTCGCTGGGTACATACTGTGTCGCACCCAAAGCACGACCGCGAGGAATGATGGTTACCTTGTGAACCACATTCGCACCATCGAGATGCCACGCGGTCAAGGTATGTCCGGCTTCGTGATAAGCCGTCTTTTCCTTCTCGGATTCCTGCAACACTTCCTCGCGTTTCGCACCCATGAGGATCTTATCGCGGGCATAATCAAAGTCGTCCATTTCGACGACTTTCTTGTCATTGCGAGCCGCCCAAAGCGCTGCCTCATTGACCATGTTACGAATGTCAGCTCCGGTCAATCCAACGGTTCCGGCCGCTAAGCGCTTCAGGTCCACATCATCACCCAACGGCACCTCACGAACATGAACGCGAAAGATTTCCTCGCGTCCCTTCATCGTGGGGCGTCCGACGGTAATGTGACGGTCAAATCGTCCTGGACGAAGCAAGGCGGGGTCAAGAACATCCGGCCTGTTGGTCGCAGCAACGACAATTACCGCTTGATTGGGACTGAAGCCATCCATCTCACCGAGAATCTGATTAAGCGTTTGCTCGCGCTCGTCGTGGCCGCCGCCCAGTCCAGCTCCACGCTGCCTACCGACCGCGTCGATCTCGTCAATGAAGATGATCGAAGGGCTATTCTCCTTCGCAGTACGGAACAAGTCACGAACTCGACTTGCACCGACACCCACGAACATTTGAATGAATTCAGAACCGTTGACTGAGAAGAAGGGCACTCCCGCCTCGCCAGCAACCGCTCGCGCCAGGAGCGTTTTACCTGTACCAGGAGGACCATTGAGCAGCACGCCCTTGGGCACGCGCCCGCCAAGCTTCTGGAACTTTTCAGGGGTCTTCAAGTAATCAACGATCTCCTGAAGGTCCGCCTTGACGCCATCCAAACCCGCCACGTCGTTGAACGTGATCGCTCGGTCCGACGCTTCATAACGCTTGGCAGGACTCTTGCTGAACCCCGACAGGAAGCCGCCACCCATAATATCGTTGCGGGTTCGGCGAAGGGTAAAGAACAAAAAGAGCGGTAATCCCACCAGCAAACCGATCATCAACAGCCAATTGAGGAGTTCAGCCGTGTTGTCTTTCGGGGCAAAATCGTACGTATACGTTTGCAGCGGATCGTCCCGTTTGATCCTCTCCAACTCTTCGACCAAATTGGTTGAGTAAGCATCGCCAAGCGGCCGCACGAAATAGAACGTTTTCAGCAGCGGCTTTGGCGCAGCATTTTTCGCGGCATCCGTGCTCGATTCGCTTGGAACAGTCACCGTCGTTTTGAACGTCCCGACGACGCGGGAGTCACCAATCGTGATGGATTGGACGTTTCGGCTGAGCAATTGTTCTCTAAAGAAGCTCGCCTTGATCTCTGACCGCGGTTCCTCGCGGCCAAAAAACATCAGACCTACCGCAACCAATAGCACGAGGAAAATCATCCACGTGTTGCCACCACGACGCTGTGGCGAACCGTCTTCGGTCCGTTTCTCCATCTCGACTATTTCCTGCTCGAACGGGCGAGTTAAATTTGAACTTGATCGAACCTTGAATCCCAAAACCAGCAACAGCCGACGAATGGACCGCAAACGCCGAGCCAAACCAACGCCGATAACGGGCTCTCACCGTGGATTCTCTTGGCACTATTGTAGCGACTTGGCATCCTGCTGCCTAACCGATCAGTCTAGCAACGGAAAACAAGGACGGTTTCATCATCCAGCCCCCAAAACGCATGCCGAACCGGAAACATGCGACCAGCCGCATCTACCGTCGCCCGTGGCGAATAGGGTTTCATTATCCCGCGGAATCACTCATCGAAAGCAACACGGCTATGCCCTCGGAATGCTCGTTCAACCATCCAGCCTGTACCGTGTGACCTGTTTTGGCAGCCAAAATCAGGTCTTGGGCGACTGACTTTGAATCCCGACAGCGAACTTGGCAGACCTGGTCCCAGGTATAGCCGTCTCGAAACAATCGCCACGTCCAATAGGCATCCGTCGGATCACCCGTCGAGATCGCGGACGCCACCGCATGGACCGCCGAGTTGGCAAGTGACGAACCGGCGAGCGACGAATCTGACGGGGCTTTCACAGCCACAGGCTGGGACGGCGATGGTGGGGGCGACTTGGACACCTGTGACAAAGAATCACCCACCAGCGATGGAGCGGCTTGCGATGGCGCCGGAGGCGACAGCTTCGCTTGTTTTCGCGGTGTCGCTTCCACGTCCGCGCGATCGCGAGCGGACGACGAACGAGCAACAAGGCCCACCGAAGGCGTCAGATCGGCGGACGGAATTTCCTCCTGCGAGCTACGCAAAATCATATTCATTACGTCATATCCGAATTGCTCGATCGTCGCCGGTCCCACGCCTTGAATGGCTTGCAACTGTTCGATCGATTGCGGACGTTCCGCCGCAATGCGATCGATCGTCGCATTGGACAAAACACGGTAGGCAGGAATAGCAAGCGCTGCACTCGTCTTACCGCGCCAGCGTTTGAGCCGATCAACAAGTTCCGAATCTGTCGATCCTGGCTTACTGACCGCCTCCTTTGAGGATTGAAGATCGCCGCTTTGGGCTTTCGACTCAGCCGGATCCTGTGCGGTCAACGACCGTGCGACATCGTTCGTCGGCGTAGCGATTACCGCAGGCATCCGCGCACTGTCGCTCACTGGCGCCTCTGCGGACACATCGCCACGCTCGATCGACGCACTAAGAAACGCCAATCGTTTAGCGAGCGGGTAATCGATCCGCAGCGTGACGGGAATCGGCTGCGTTGCCCGCATCACGGCATCACCTTCGGGAGTTAGCTTGACCGTGGGGCGACGATCATCGACCTCGGTTTGCGACGCCAAGCCAGACTCAATCATCGCATCAATCAGATCGCTCAGTTGTGGCTGCTTGAGCCCACTGAGCATTCCGTAGGTGCTAAGGCGATTGAGTTTCCACTGTTGGATTTTCTTGTTGTTCGAGCCACCTAGCATTTGAGCGATCATCGCCTTGCCAAATCGCCCGTGCATGCGGGCGATTCCGCTGAGAACAATCCGTATGCCACGAGAGAACGCCTCGACGTCATAGTCGACCACTGGTGCCGCGGTGATCTTGGATGCAGGGCGAACGAGCGCCCCCATGGCCGATCCTGTGGTGCCGTCCGAAATGGAATCACTTCCGATTCCCATGGACTCACCAGCGGGATCGCAACGATCGCATCGCATGCAATCGCTTACATTCGGATCGCCGAAATAATCCAGCACCGCACGTTGGCGACACTTTGACGTCCGAGCAAACTCGATGACCGCCTCTAGTTTGTCGAATTCAGCGTCTTTTCGACGCGCTAACTCTTCGAAATCGATCTTGAGGTCATCGAACGGTATACCTCGTTGAGTGATATGAACAGCACGACCACGGAACGGTGGAACGTAGTCGAACTGCTTGAGGCGCACCAATTCGCGCAGCGTTCGCACCAATTGTTCACGATCCACGCCAGCCACATCGGCGAGACGTTGCGGTCGTACATAGACATCTTCTCCCCGATGATTGCCGACAAGCTTCTCGGCGGCGCGAAGAACCTTACGACGAATTTTTGCTTCTCGCGGCAGCAAATCGACAAGCGTCGGCAAGTCGCTGTCGATACGAATTACCGCCGTGTTAACGCTATTGTCCAACCGCTTGAGCACACCCGCTTTGGCGAGTAGAGCCTCGGCCGTCCCTACAGACTCAGCCGTTTCCTTGATTTTGATCTCCGCGCGAACCTGCTCGAGGGTCAATTCAATCGGGTCTTCATCGCGAGAAAGCAGGAACTCGTACACTTTGCGCACCACCTCCGGCGATGGATAGCGATTCTCGATGAAAAATTCTTGGACATAACGATCTGCATAGGCAAACAGCAGCCTACATTCGCTCATCTTGCCATCGCGACCGGCACGTCCGGCTTCCTGGTAATACGCTTCCAAGCTACCAGGGATGTTGTAGTGCACGACATAGCGGATATCAGACTTGTCGATGCCCATACCAAATGCGTTTGTCGCGACGATGGCGGATAAATTCCCGGACATGAATTCATCTTGAACGGCTCGACGTTGGCCCGCCTCAAGCCCCGCGTGATAAACCCCAATTCGCTTGCGAGTCTTTTCCGGTAGCCATTCCGCAAGTTCTTCACAACGCTTTCGTGTTGATGCATAAATGATCCCCGTACCCGACTGGCTTGCAAGGAACTTGATCAACGCCTCGTTCTTTTCGCGATCGCTTTTAAAATGCTCAACAGAAAATCGCAAATTGTCTCTCGCGAATCCTGTTACGAACTCCCGAGGAGACTTCATCTCCAAGATCGCCTTGATGTCTTGACGAACGTGAGGTGTCGCAGTCGCCGTGAGTGCGATGGTCTGGACGCCGCCCAGGTAGCGATTACGGAAGTGGCCAAGCCTCGCGTAATCGGGCCTAAAGTCATGGCCCCATTCACTGGCGCAGTGGGCCTCATCGATCGCCAAAAGGGTCACGCCAGCCTGCGCCACCGCATCAAGGAAACGAGTGTTCCGTAGACGCTCCGGCGCGACATAAACTAAGTCGAGGGCCCCCGCAGCCATCTTCTGCATCGCCTCCTCTTGTTCGGTCGGCGACAAGCTGCTGTTGATCAGCGTCGCAGAGATTCCACGGCGCTGCAGTGTATCGACCTGATCTTTCATCAATGCGATCAGGGGCGAGACAACAATCGTCGTCCCTTTGCGTGCGAGAGCCGGTAATTGGTAGCACAGGCTTTTACCACCACCCGTGGGCATTACACACAGGACATCTTCCCCTGCAGCAAGTGAAGCGATCACTTCGCGTTGGCCCGGGCGGAAAAATTGCAAACCAAATCTCGGTAGCAGCGATTCCGGATCGATCGGAGCTTCGTTCGGAGCTTCATTCATGGGGCAATCCTTTGTATCGATCGATCAGCTTTCGAGTTTCGTGATCCATGGCATCGCATCTCGAACCATTTTGACGTCGTCCGGCTGAAGCCCGAGCCGTGTGATGAAGAGAGTTTGCATTTTTTTGAGCGGAAACAGCTTCGGTAGGCCCGCAGCAGTGACCGAGGTCCCGCCGAGATGCAATAACTCGAGATTGGACATTTGCCCAATGACATCAAGCGATGAGTCCGTCACACCGCGCACGTTGTCAAGGTTGAGCTGTTTAAGGCCAAGCGACGAGCGAAGGTGCTCTATTCCGGAATCATCGACCTTTGTCAGCCATAGGTTAAGCAGCCGCAAATTTGGCATTTTCGCGATGGAAGCCAGGCCAGGGCTTTCAAACTCAGTTTCACTGAGGTCGAGGTCGACCACTGTCTTCATCGACTCAAACGCCACCGCGTCTTTGCCGGTCACTTTCGTCCCTCGAAGACGTAGCTTCTGCAACACGGGCAGCTCAGCGAGCGTGGCGAGCGATGCATCCGATACCGGAGTCCCAAACAGATTCAGCTCCTTTAACTTCACCAATCCGCCGATGGAAGCGATACCTTGATCGGAAACCGACGTCTGCTGGAGCGACAGCGCAGCTAGGTTTTCCAATTTGGCGAGAAGTGCCACGGTGTCATCATTAACATGCCCGCCACTGAGTCGCAGATTGCGAAGCGTCGGCATCGAACTGATCGACTTTATTCCATCCGCAGTGATCGCTTTGCAGTCCGTCACATCCAGTTGTTCAAGTTGGTTGGCTTTCGCCAGGGCCGCTAACGCCGCGTCACTCATGTCGGTGCCAGCAATTCGAAGCTTTTTCAAACTCGGGTTGCTTGTCCAGCGTTCGAGATCCTCCGCGGTAATAGCCATGTTCTCATGAACGACTTCGATGTCGCTGGTCACCTTGGAGGCAGGGATCGACGCTGCAGGCGGGTTGGCTACCGGCGGTGTTGTCGAGGGAGGGGGCGTTGAAGTGGTGGATGTTTTGGAACAGCCGTAACCGAAAACGAAGGTTGCGCCGGCAATTAACGCGAACTTACGCAGGCGTAAACGCATGGAAACAAGGTCCGAAGTCATGGTTGTGCCGAAACAAGGAAAGAATCAAGGAAAGGAAGCAGCCTGAGGGAGACAGCCAACATCAAAAACAACTGTGTGCAGACCCATCTAAAAGGACGAATGGCGGTCGGATGCCTGGTGATCGAAAGTATACTAAACTTTTCGTCGCCGCGTGATTCACGAAAAAGGAAGCGGCCGCACATCAGTTGGCTGGCAGCGGTTGGCTGGCAGCAAGTGGAAGTCACCTCATGTAAGATTAAAGACTGTCTATCCGTCCGCGAGGTAATTATGAATCGACGATCGTTAGCACTGCTGTTTTGTTTTCTGTTCACCGGTTTTGCCGCTTCACAAGATGTCGCGGGAAATGGCGATGCTCCGTCCGTCAAACCGAGCGTGGAACAGGGGGCGGATAGCGAAGACGGATTTGTACCGCTGTTTGACGGCAAGTTACTGAACGGCTGGGAAGGCAAAGGCTACTGGTTTCGTGTTGATGAATCCGCCATCGTTGCGGGAAGACTCGACGAAGCGATTCCCAATAACTTCTTCCTTTGCACCACGCGAAAGTACAGTGATTTCGAATTGCGGTTGCAAGTCAAGGCGATTGGAGATGGCGTCAATGCAGGGATTCAATTCCGCACCAAGCGAATCGTAAACAGCGACGAAGTCTCGGGATATCAGGCGGACGTCGGTGGCGTCGGAAACCAAATGGTTTGGGGGGCCCTCTACGACGAATCTCGCCGTCGACGCATGTTGGCGGTTCCCGACGCGGAATTAATCGCTCGCATCGTGAAGCCGGATGAATGGAATGACTATCGGATCCGCTGTGTCGGGAATGAAATCGACCTGTTCGTCAATGGCGAACAAACCGTGGACTATACGGAAACCGAGCCTGGCATCGAAACCGAGGGCGTGATTGCGGTACAAATCCATGGTGGTCCTCCGAGCGAAGCTTGGTATCGCAACCTACGAATCAAACCACTGTGATGAACTTCGATGCGAGTAACCTCCAGGGCCCCTCGTCGATGACGCCGATAGAGTTCGTCTATTTCGATCTTGGCAACGTTCTGGCAAAGTTTGACGTCCAACGCGCGTGCGAGAACGTGGCGTCGCGATGGAACCTGGATCCTGCAAAAGTTCGTGCATCACTATGGCATAGTGGCACACAGGACCTTTTTGAACATGGCCATATCGATGAAGAGGCGTTCGCTCAAGTTGCCCGCGATGCGCTGCAACTGCATAGCGATCACTCACCCACGCTTGATTTGCTGAATTTGCTTAGCGATATGTTTGAACCGATTCGCGAAATGGAATCGGTGGTCGATGAAGTCCGCGAGCACGGGACGAAAGTTGGGATTCTTTCCAATACCTGCATAGCGCATTGGCGATGGTTGCTTCAAAACGACTACCCGGCACTTCAAAAACCATTCGATCGAATTGTGCTGAGCTACGAAGAGGGCGTGATGAAGCCCAATCCTCAAATTTATCACCTCGCACAAATTCAAGCGGGCGTTCCACCAGACCGTATCCTGTTTTTTGATGATCGCATCGACAATATCGAAGCCGCTGTGGCATGTCGTTGGCAGGCCTATCAGTTCACGGATGCGGAAACGGCTCGTAAAGTGTTACGATATCATCGAGTGATCACCTGATTGCGAGTGATCACCTAATTGAATGCCTGTCCCCCCTGACCATTTCGTGAACTGTTGTCTGCGATGAGTAATCTGCCACGTGAAGGGAGCAACGAATTAGGCGCTACTTGGCCCGAGGACCGTCAGTCCGATCCGGTGACGTCAACCGAGACGACGACTGTCGATTCCACCGCTGCGGAGAATGCGGCCATTCGAACGGTTGCGGTCATCGATATCGGTGCCACCAGCATCCGCATGACAATCGCTGAGATCCATCGAGGTGGCACGGTACGAACGCTTGACAATCTTGTTCAAGCGGTCGACCTTGGGCGTGAGGCTTTTACTAGTCGTCGCATCACGCGGGCGACAATCGAGCGTTCGGCATCGATCTTACGACGATATCAAAGAGTCCTGCGCGAATATGGCATTCGGTACGCATCCAATATCCGTGTGGTTGCGACCTCAGCCGTCCGCGAAGCCGTCAATCGCCTCGCCTTCATTGACCGCGTCTTTATCGCAACCGGTTTAGTCGTCGAAATTATCGATGAGGCCGAAGTCAATCGCATCACCTACATGGGGGTCATCCCACACCTTGAACAAGACGAGTCGTTACAGCGGTCTCGAAGCGTGGTCGTGGAGGTAGGTGGCGGTACGACGGAAGTGCTTGTGATGCGAGACGGAAATATGCTGATCAGCGACACTTTCCGCCTGGGTTCATTGAGACTTGTTGAGATGCTCCAATCGACAACGTCAACACCATCACGTCGACGTGCGTTAATGGAACATCAAGTGGGACGGATCATTGACCGCTTATCCGAACTCCTCAACAAAGAATCCGACACAAAGATGATCGCGATCGGAGGTGACGTTCGTTTTGCCGTGCGTCACATTATCGGTCACTGGGATACTGAAAAACTCGCGGAGATACCGACCGCACAGTTGGCGCGTTTGACGGATGAATTGTTGCGTTTGGATGAAGATGCGATCGTCAAAAAATACGGCATCAGCTACATCGAAGCTGAAACCGTTGGCCCTGCGTTGTTGACTTATCAGATGCTTGCTCAGCATTTCGAGTTGAGTTCGATCCTGGTGTCGGATACCAACATGCGAGACGGGCTGCTGCATGACATGGCGCTTCGTGGCAGCTGGACCAGCGCGTTTCGTAATCTCATTGTCCGATCTGCGATTGCGCTTGGGCGCAAATGTGAATTCGACGAAGAGCATGCTTTGCATACTGCCACCCTTGCCACTGAACTCTTCACACAGCTTCAGCGAGAACATCGGCTGCCTGAAAGACTGGAGGTGATACTTCATGTGGCTGCAATCCTTTATCAAATTGGATTGTTTGTTAATTTGCGTAGTAGTCACAAACACGCGATGTATTTGATTCGCAATAGCGAACTCTTCGGACTATCGCGACATGATTTGCTGCTCGTCGGATTGGTTGCTCGGTACCACCGTCGGTCGTCGCCCCAACCGTCCCATGAAGGTTACGGCACGTTACCGCGCGAGGACCGGGTTGTCGTTGCAAAACTTGCGGCGATCCTTCGAGTTGCGATTGCCCTGGACGAAGCGAGAAACGGTCGCGTACGTCAATTCCGATGCGTTCGCGAGGGCAAACGCATGATCATCGAGTTGCCGGGACTGGAAGACAACTCGATGGAACAATTGGCGCTGCGGCAAAACGGACCGCTCTTCGAGGAAGTTTTCGGCATACCCGTTATGCTTCGGTCGCGCCGATAAACACCCCGCTCTTCACCTTTACCGCGTGATCGCTTCAAGCATCGAAGGGGCTGGAAGTTCTGCGACTCGTGTCGTCGAACCTTCGACCAAATTGACAGGGCTACGATGCGCGAGCCGGGAAGGTTTTTGGCCTGTCAATGTCGCCAGCGTTCCTGCGGGTGACTCATATCCAACCGCGCTTTCGCGCTCTTGGCGGACCGCACCGCTTCGGAACGGTCCCATGCCGAACACGTACGTGTCGTCATGTTTCGTGACCGCAGTCGTTTGTCCACCAAGGCCGAAGCTCGTACCGGTCTTAGGATCATAAGCCACCAGCCCGATCTTCGCGGTTCCTAACTGCGTACTGCGAGAAATTAGCTTGATGTCAGGTAGTGAGATAGGCAAACCCGGAACACTCAGCGAGGGGATCCCGATGAACGAATCTTCGCTGTCCGTACCTACGCCACCACTTCGTGGCTCAAGAACCAAATCCGCTTCGTCAACTGACTTCGCTAAACTGCCACCTGCGGCCAGCGTCTTGTGACGCAGCGAGCCCATCACGTAACCTTTATCGATCGAGTCGAGATACTTGTCGTCGATGAAAACTTTACGACCGGACATTTGATCAAACGACACATTGCTCAGCGTGCGGTCAATCGCATTGGACAGCAGGATCTGCTCCGTTCCGGTCCTTGCCGTATTGGACGTTCGGGACGACGCGCAACCGACAACTGTTAATGAGACAAAACATACTAACAAAACTTGATAATGATTTCGTTTCACCATGCTTCACTTCCGTTTGGGACCCTTCCATGACTACTTAGGATTCGATAGACGCTACTGGTAAAAAACACGACACCTTGGTTTAAGTCCGAATCGATCGATGGAACCGATTTTTAGACTTTCAAAGTCGCTGGAACGTCACTCGAATCCTTAAAGGTCGATTCTGTAAAATAGGGCCGAGTGGGGGTGCAAGCCCGCCTAACCCGCAAAGTCGAATTTCGTCGTAAATGCAGACCGTTTGTGGGGTATGAGATAGCGGTAAACGCGCGTGAAACTCATCTTCAGCGTGTAGAATCAGGCGTCCCTCCACGCTTCGCCACTCGCACTTAGCGAAATCATGATTTTGTCGATGATCGATTTCAACGCCCGCAGTCGCTGGGCATTCTCAGCGCTGCTATTGAGCACGGTTTTGCTGGCTGGCCCCCCGGTTCGCCTCGATGCGGCGGACGACGCTTATGCCGCGTCGAGGGAAAGCTTGGTCAAAGATCGAATCGAATCAGCCGGCGTGAAGAATCAGCGAGTTCTTCGCTCGATGCGTGAAACACCTCGCCATGAATTTGTCCCTCGCGCGCTGCGCGCCCAAGCCTATCTCGACATGGCTCTGCCGATTGGTGACTCACAAACCATCAGTAGCCCTTTCATCGTTGCCTGGATGACCGAGTCGATTGATCCACAACCGACCGACCGGGTGCTTGAAATTGGTACCGGTAGCGGCTACCAGGCAGCGGTACTGAGCCCGTTGGTTGCCGAAGTCTATACGATTGAAATCGTTCGACCTCTCGGTGAGCAGGCTACCAAAGTGCTCGAAGACTTGGAGTACAAGAACGTTCATGTCCGCATTGGAGATGGATTTGCAGGTTGGCCCGACGAGGCACCTTTCGACAAGATCATCGTGACGTGTAGTCCCGAATCGATTCCCGAACCGCTGATTGCTCAGCTTCGCGAAGGGGGCAAGATGATCATTCCTGTCGGCGAACGGTACCAGCAGACCCTTTATCTATTGACCAAGGTCAACGGTGAACTCAATCGCACCGCATTGCAGCCAACTCTTTTCGTGCCCATGACAGGCAAAGCGGAGGCGACTCGAAAGCGAATGCCGGACCCAAAGAAGCCGACCGTGATCAATGGCAATTTCGAGGCAGTATTCAAAGCGGACCCAAGCGATCCTGCTTCGAAACTTGCGTCTCCGCCTTTGGACACCGTTGTGGGTTGGTATTACGGCCGCCAGGTCCAATCCATGCACGGAAAGGCTTTCGAAGGCGACGGCTTCGTTCGCTTTCAAAACCAAACGCCTGAGTTAAGCTCACACCTACTTCAGGGGCTACCGATCGATGGTCGCGAGGTTCCGACGATTCGACTCAGCGGCGCCGTTCGTACCGATTCGGTAACACTCGGCAAACAAGCGGACTCTCTGCCATCGATCGCATTAAGTCTTTATGACGACGAACGCCGCGAAGTTGGGTTATTTGTGATCGGCCCATTCCGAGGGACGCGGGACTGGAAAACTCACAGTCGGCTCATCCGAATCCCCCCTCAAACGAGAGAAGCGATCATCCGCATTGGCCTGTTCGGTGCAACAGGCACTGCAGACTTCGACAACATTCGTATCGAGTCCATCGATTAAAATCGCGTGCACGGATCGCGCCGGTATAGTTCAGCGTCGATCACTCGCTTGCCGATAAAGAAGCTAGGTTCGCGGGTGGCCCCGCTTGCGTTTCGCTTCGCGTTGCGTATGCTCCGCAACCCGTCAAATCGAGTCTAAGCACTCGACATGACGCTTCGCATCAAATGTTTTACAAGCATGGAGCATTCAGTTGAGTAATGAAACGATCGGTGATGTAGCAACCAGTGAAGTCAATGACTCGAACAAGAAATTGATCGAGATCGATAAGAGCATCGCCATCCGTTTGGACGCCGATACAGTTGATAGCGATGGATTCGCCAGCCTGTGGAATGTGGCATCTGCAACGATGGACGGTGAACTTCATCGAACACGTGCGTTAGCAAGCCGATTCCTTGGTTTCTTGTGCAAGCATCAATGCACGTTCGTGGTTGCGAGTTCAGCGGATGCGAGATACCTCGACGAACGCTTCGAACGAGATAATTCGCTGCTTTATAATTGGGCGATCGATAGTGAGAACGTGGATGTGATCACGCAGCACGCATACGTACCGGCCGATGGGTTCCTTCAATTTCTGAAGAAAAAAAAGTTTGATGCTTCGTCGAACTACAGCCCAAGACGAGCCGACCGAGTAAAGTGGTTCACCGACGAATGGTGTGTCGGGTAGGGCTTTTCGAGAGAATTTGAGTCATGATTTCACGATTCCTAGAATCTTGCGTGATTGGACTGTTGCTAGTCATCGCGACGGGTTGTATCGCCGAACCAACGTTCACGTCAGGCCCGGTTGATGCCGATGCCCCAACGGAATTCACCACCACGAAGTCTGGACTCAAATACCGAATCCTGCGTAAGTCCGATGGCCCCAAACCCGATGCGGGGAATCAAGTCACGGTTCATTACGCTGGCTGGCTCGACGATGAAACTGAATTTGATAGCTCTTACCGTCGCGGTAAACCCACTTCATTTTTTCTTTCGCAAGTCGTACCGGGCTGGACGGAAGGACTTCAACTCATCGGCCAGGGTGGCATGATTGAACTGGAGATTCCATCGTTTCTCGGATACGGCCCCAGCGGGAAGCCAGGCACCATCCCACCCAACGCGACACTCCACTTCAAAGTCGAACTCATTGAGATTCAATAGCGACGGCCGCGAGATGGGAGCGGTAAACCTTCCCGAGTGATGGTAACGCCGTCAGTCGTCGTCAAGTTCGTCAAGTGTTGGGGGCGCCGGATCTTCCGGTGCTCGCTTGCGGAGTTTTCTTTGCAGACTTCGGCGATGAATTCCCAATCGACGAGCCGCTTCGCTAATGTTGCCGCCGCAGTCTGCCAGCACTCGGTGGATATGCTCCCACTCCGTTCTTGCTAGTGACGGCGCAGGGAACTCGATGACGGAGTGAAGAGTATTGGGGGCGTCACCGCGAATGAACTGTCCAAGAATGTCGTCCGCATCGGCAGGCTTGCTAAGAAAATTGACCGCCCCCATCCTTACGGCGTCGATCGACGCTGGGATGCTTCCAAAGCCACTCAACATAATGATGCGAGTTTCTGGCCGAATCTGAAGAAGTCGCCCGAGCAGTTCCAAACCACTTTTGCCAGGCATGCGAAGATCGAGCACAGCTAATGCGGTTGGCCTACGAGTAAAGACGTCCACCGCTTCGTCAAAATTCGCAGCGGTCTCCACTCGAAAACCTCGCTGCTGAAATGCCATCGACAAACGATCTCGCAGAATCGAGGTGTCGTCGACAACGAGAATGCTGTCCGCCCCCACGGCGCGACAATCGTAAACCACTGAACCAACCTGGCTTCCGTTACTCATCTCATTTGCTCGTTGAACGCCTTCTTCGCGTCGATCCTGGAATGCTGTACCTCTGGAATGCTGTACCCAGTGAAGGATAGATTCTAGCCACCTTAGACGGCTCCGCGTCAGACGTGATCACGCGTAATCTGACAAGGCAGCGTCACAACCGCCTGCGTTCCCTGCCCAGGAATGCTTCGAAACTCCAGTTTCCCCTCCAGCCGGGAAACAACGCTCCGGGAGAGGAATAAACCCAATCCCATCCCGCGACCGGGCTCCTTCGTGGTGTAGAAAGGTTCACCAGCACGTCTCAGTTCATCGTCGGACATCCCGCGTCCTTCGTCGCGTATTCGTACCTCCAAGGCGAAATCGGAAATCGATGTATCCACTCGTACCCGTCCGTCCACACCGCTCGCATCCAGCCCATTATGAATCAAGTTGCGGATTGCTTGAGCCACCGCTTCCTGGGGCAACCACAAGGGTTGCATTTCGACATGTTCAGGCGCATCGGTCACATCGACTCGGTCTGGATCCCGCACCCCTTCTAAGGCGCAGTCAATCAACTCGCCCACGGTCGTGTGATTCCAGTGGTCAATCGTCGAATCGCCTGCCGCACCTCTCATTCGGCGAAGGATTTGCTTACACATTTCGAGTTGGTGATCGATAAGTCGCAAGTCCTCGCGCACGGACGGAGGCACCTCGAATCCCATTAGATGGCGGTCGAGCTCACGCGAGATCACATCGATGGTGGAAAGCGGCGTCGCCAGCTCGTGCGCGGCGCCCGCGGCGAGAGTGGTGAGTCCTTCCAATCTCAAGGCTTGCGAATGGCGAGTCTGTGTTTCCCTTAATTCACGTTCGCTCCGTGTCAACTCAGCGGCCGTACGAGTCACGAAATGCGTCACGACACTACCGCAAGTTGCATAGGCAACAAATAAGCCAAACGAATACAATGCAGTCGCCGGCCGCGACTCTCCTCGTCCAAAGCCCTCAATCGGTACTGATTGAAGGATCAGCAAACCGCTACCGGCAATTGCCATCGCCGTCATGCACCACGCCCAACGTGGACGCAAAATCACTCCGCCAACCGCAAGATTGACAAAGTAGAAAAGGCTAAAGGGGTTATCGATTCCACCGCTGAGGTAGAGCATCGCGGTCAACGTGATGAGGTCGACCATCATCAGGGCAGTAGAAATTTTATCCGCTTGCGCGATTCCTAGTTGCCCGGGTTGAACCGCTGGTTCATGTGCCTCTGCACGTCGCAACCAAACCGCAAATGCCGCATTCGTGACGGCGGTTACCGTAACCAGACCGAGCAACGGAGCGAGCGGGATCACGACGTTCGCGAAGTAGACCGCCACAACGATCGTTCCGAGTTGGCCGAAAACCGCGAACCAACGCAACCTCAACAACCAAGCGCTGGTTCCTAAGTGAGCCGGCGCGATAAACGGTAGCGAGTAAGGTTTCATTCAGCCATTCCGCCCAATGAAATTCTGGGCACCTAACCGCGCAAAAAAGGGCACACGCAAAATAGCGCACAAGGGCAAGGCAGTGGTGATGCAGTGGTTGTCACTAACACCCATTCACGGCCGCTGGCGATTGGCCAATTCGTCACGTAGCTCGGCAGCCAACTCGTACCGTTCTTGCTCGACCGCTTCCTGCAATCGCTCCTTGAGAGTTCGCCCCACTGCATACTCATTTCGAAGACTTTCGCGAAGCTCGACCAATCGCACGACCAGCTCATCCTCGTCAAAGTGGTCTTCCGCCCCGTGCTTTACAAAAAAGCCATGGATCGTATCGAGCCCACGATTGATTGCTTCGACCGCGTCTTCTGCAGAGTTTTCATCAAGCTGCGAAAGTGCTTCCGCTTGAGTACGATGGAACAAAACGAACGGGCGATACTGTTCGTGGGTACCGGTCCATTCTTCATCGGGACTCATCAAGTCACTGACATCCATCAGCCGAAGCGTATGGTCGGCGTCCATGACCGCACGTTGGTAATACTGCAGTCGCAGCCAACAAATCCGTCGATGGTAAAACTGCATGAACTCACGATCGACCTCCCCACACTCACCCTCATCCAGTTTGCGGTCTGGCTCGACAGCCAAAACACCCTGCAAGTAGTCAAGATAGGTCTCGCAACCATTCGGTTGCGCTCCATCGGGACGCCCGGTCGTCTCCAGCTGTAAAATCCCCATGTCCACGCGCATCTGGATCACGTCACGACCGTCACGCCCTTTGACTAATCGAGAGTTGAGTGTATTGGGGTCAAAAACCCACTGAGACAGCAAATGGTCAAGATGCTGGGGACGCTTCATAAGGCCGTTAAATGATTGCAAATGAGTGATCGGGACAAGCCTTCGATAGGCATCAATCGAAGTTCCAGTAAAGACAGTATAACCGCAGTTCGAGTCCAGTGAAGCTTCTACCGGCTGTCGACTACTCATTCTTCGGATCACGTCGCCCGCTCTTCTTTTCTGCCTTCTTCCGTTTATCGTCGACACGACGACGCTGGCTAGCCATTGTTGGGGACGTTTTTTTACGAATGATTGGGGGAGCCGCACACGCCAACAGCCATTCGACCAACCGCGCACGACAATCGTTCAGGTTGCGCGGCTGGTCGCGGTACCGATCGCTATGAACAATGAGTTCCCCGTCGCGAGTGATACGGTTGCGATACTGCGCCAAAACTCGATTTCTCCACCCGGGCATCAGCAGTGGTTGGTCGTCGACCTGCCAGCGAAGCGTTACCCTACTACTTACTTTATTGACGTTTTGCCCCCCAGGACCGCTGCTCCGCGAATAGCTCGCTTGCAACTGCAATCTGGGAATCGTCAAGCGATTGTTGACGTACAGATCTTCCATTTTCAATTAGCCGTTTTTAATCCAGTCTTTCGTACCCATCCTTCACTAGCACCGATCGGTAAAAATCATGCGACCATTCGTTTTGTCGGCAAGGATGATAACAGCCGTGGCTCGATTTGCCATGAGAGCGAGCGTCGTGACAATCGCCATCGCAACCGGAACGGTGGTAACAGGAGCGACCGGCTGTGGAGAGGATGGAGAGAATTCGAAGAAGCCGTCACCAAATCGGTCAACCGCGGATGTGCCATCGCAAGTCAAAGCACAGGAGCCCCTCACCCTTCCGGCAGAGACTCAAACGTCAAAGCAACCATCTCAGGCACTCGTACCGGCAAATCCACCGTCTGCCTCCCTGTGGACTCGCCGTCGAGGAACCGATTGGCCACGGTTCCTCGGTCCTACGTTCGACGGCAAGTCCACCGAAGCAGGCATCCGTACCGATTGGTCCGATGGAAAGTTGCCAGTGCTATGGTCGATGGACCTTGGGACCAGCTACGGAATCGGCGCTGTGGCTGAGGGGCGTTACTTTCAGCACGACCGAATCGCAAACGTCGAAACACTCACAGCCGTGAATGCAGAAACGGGACAGAAGCTTTGGCGAGAAGACCACCCCGTCGATTACACCGACATGTATGGCTACAACAACGGGCCACGGGGTACCGCTGCCGTCGATGACGACGATGTTTTCACTTTCGGCGTCGCCGGACGCTTGAGCTGCCACAGTGCAGCCACTGGTTCAACGAAATGGACCATCGACACCAACACAGCCTATGGAGTGATCCAGAACTTCTTCGGGGTCGGAACCTCTCCATTGATTTGGGGCGACACGGTAATGGTGATGGTTGGAGGAAGCCCTGACGAAGATCAGGCCATCGCCCCCGGCCGACTCGACCGCGTGTCGCCCAATGGCTCGGCGCTAGTCGCCTTCGATCGCAAGACCGGTAAGGAACGATGGAAAGTCGGTGATGATCTTGCCAGCTACAGCAGCCCTCGACTGATGAAAATTGGCGACAAATCCATCGTGCTTCTACTGGCACGAGGAGGGCTACTTGCCGTGGATCCCGATACTGGTAAACAGCTTTGGTATTACCCCCATCGCGCCGAGATACTGGAAAGCGTTAATGGAATGGTACCGTTGGTGATGGGCAATCGCGTGTTCATCAGTGATTGCTACGAACTCGGTTCTGCATGGCTAGAAGTCTCGGCGGATGGATACAAGTTAATTGCGAAGGACTCTGACAATCGCCGCGAACAATTGTTTCGAGCGCACTGGGCAACTCCGATCGCTGTTGGGGAATTTATTTATGGGTGCAGCGGCCGCAACGAACCGGATAGCGATCTCCGTTGTATCCATGCGACCGATCGGGTGCTTCAATGGTCTGACCAGCGGCGTTCGCGAACCAGTGTTCTGTATGTGGATAACCATTTCGTCGTACTCGACGAATCCGGTCTGATGCAACTAATTCGTGTGGACTCAAACAACCTCTCGATCGTCACTTCAATCGACCTGGAGTCCGATCGTGAAGATCATGCCGAACTTGGTCAACCCTACTGGGCAGCCCCCATCCTCAGCCATGGACTGTTGTACGTGCGTGGCAGCCATCGCGTCCAATGCTTCGAATTGATTGCGGATGACAGGGACTAAACCGTCGGAACATCGCCTCGCACGACAACTTCAACGTCAGTCATAGAATTTCGGCATGGTATCTGCTCCAAGAAGTTCTAGCGGACTTTCCGTCCAGAACTCTGAGCTTTTTAGCGGAACGGCATACCATGCAATCACAATTAGATTCTGACAAACTTCTCAAGCCCGAAGTCGTCACCGAAGACACACCTGAAGTGGACGTTTTCACCGAGATTGAGCACCCAACGTCGCCGTTGGCCTTAGTGATGGGTATCTACCCCATTGTGCTGATCGTCCTCATCGCCGTAGCGGTCACCGGCTATATGGTTTTCGGCGCAAAGTCAACCGACCGCAATCTTGACCAGACGACGACGCAGGAAGTTAAGTAGCTCTGCTAACGGAGGAAGTATCGCCCGCCATGCTAACGGGATGGCAATGAGTGGGCGACTCCATTCACCGACTAATGCGGCGCGAATTTTGCTGGTGCTTTCCTTCTTAACCTCGGAGGTTGCGGACTCTCGCGTCAACGAGTTCCGTCGTTAACCGACCGGAGCCCACCAACGGACAGGGTTCCGGGACCTTAATCTACCTGTACCATCACTTGGAATCGAAAAATGCCCTCAAATGTTTCGGATGATTACGTGAGCCCCGCGACTCCCGTTCTATCGCAATCAGCTCAACCCATTCAGGCCTACGGTCACGTCATCTCGATGCCCCTGGCGCTCAACGAAAAGGTACGCAAACAAAGTGTCGACAATTTAAATCAACTACTCGCCGACTCGATGACCCTGCGTGACATGTACAAAAAACATCACTGGCAGGTGTCCGGCCCCATGTTCTATTCATTGCACCTTCTCTTTGATAAACATTTTGAAGAACAGGTAGCAATTGTCGACACGATCGCCGAACGCATCATGACCCTTGGCGGAGTCAGCTTGGCAATGGCACACGATGTCGCGGAAACCACCACGATTCCGCGTCCACCAAAAGATCGCGAAGTTGCGAATGTACAGCTCGCAAGACTGCTCCAAGCGCACGAAATCACGCTTCAGGCAGCCAGATCGATGGCCCGACAAGCAGACGAGTCGGGAGACGATGGTACGAATGACATGATCGTGGGCAGCGTCATTCGCCCCAATGAGTTCCAAGTGTGGTTCCTGGCTGAGCATCTGGTAAATTCCCAGCCTTGCAATGACGGTTGCTAACCGTTCAAACCCTTTCTCTTCCCTGCAGCATCACGCGGGCAGATCGGCCAACCAAGTTCCCAGGCCAATCCGCCCGTTGGCCGTTGACCAAGCTCTGATTGCTCACTAACCACGGTGTTCGTTTTTCGATCAGCCACCGCGTTGAGTGATCGGCATGACGCCAGGTCCCCCGCAGATGCGCTTCCCGATTTCACTACCGTCGTAAAAAATCGGTTTTTTTCGTTGCTCTGCCTATCTTGCGAGAAAGGCATGACGGATCAAACGCATCAAGCCTTCGCACTTGGCTTTAAGTGGACTTCGATAACGTGTTCTAGTTTGTCATCGGCAAGTGTGACGAAATCACCATCTGAATGGACCCCATCAATCACCAAGTAATCCAGTGTGGCGTTTCCACCGGGATTATGAATCGTGAAGTGATAAAACGTCTCTCGAAACCGGTAGTGAATTCGAAACTCGGGCCAATGATTTGGAACACACGGCGAGATTCGCAAACGATCAACGTTCAGTTGCAAGCCGAGCAAGGATTCGATGATGAGACGATACATCCAACCCGCCGAACCAGTATACCATGTCCAGCCACCCCGACCCGTATGAGGAGCAACCCCGTAGACATCTGCAGCAACCACGTACGGCTCGACGCGATAAGTAGAAATGGCTGTTGATGTAGCGCCATGAGAAACGGGATTCATTAAGGAAAACAGATTCCATGCTCGCTCGTTGTCACCCGTGGACGCTGCAGCCATCGCCATCCAAATGGCGGCATGAGTGTACTGGCCACCGTTCTCTCGAACGCCGGGAACATAACCTTTGATGTATCCGGGGTTAAGCGACGACTTGTCGAATGGAGGATCAAGCAGCAGGATCAGTTGGTCTTGCTCTCGTACCAAGCGACGATACACGCTTTCCATCGCCGTATTGGTCCGATCTCGCGTGCCAGCGCCGGACAAGATCGACCAACTCTGCGAAATGGAGTCGATTTGACATTCTTCATTTGCTTTCGACCCAAGTGGCGTTCCATCATCGAAGTAAGCTCGCCGATACCATTCGCCATCCCAACCATGCTCTTCAATATTTCCTCGTAATCGTCCAGCTTCAATCATATAACGATCTGCAAGGTTGGCGTCGCCGCGTTTCCTGGCCAGCTCGCCAAAGGTCGTAAGGATATGAAACAGAAAGAACGCCAGCCATACACTCTCTCCTTTACCATGCTGGCCAACGAGGTTCATCCCATCGTTCCAGTCGCCACAGCCCATCAGTGGTAGACCATGCTCTCCAAATCGCAGCCCGCGCTCGATGGCACGAACCGCATGCTCGTAGAGTGAGCCGACTTCTTCTGATACATGGGGTAGGTCATAGTGCGACTCTTCGTCGTCACGGAGCGGTCGCGAAGTCAAAAAGGGAATGGATTCATCAAGGACTCCCGTGTCGCCCGTCATCTCCACGTAGCGGCAGAGTGCCAATGGCAGCCATAAATAATCATCGGAAAAGTGGGTGCGAACCCCGCGACCGACCGGAGGATGCCACCAATGCTGTACATCGCCCTCACAAAATTGATGCGCCGCGGCGCGGAGGAGTTGCTCGCGAAGCAACCCTGGCTCAGCATGCACCAACGCCATCGCATCCTGCAGCTGGTCGCGGAAACCGAAGGCGCCACCCGATTGATAGAATCCACTGCGAGCCCACATACGGCATGACAACGTTTGGTAAATAAGCCAACCATTCGCAAGAAAATTGAGCGACGCATCGGGTGTTTCTAAATGGATTACGCCAAGCGTTCGACTCCAATAATGCCATACTTCCTTGACCGCTCGATGCGCACTTTCAACACTTCTAAAACGCTGAGCAAGAGCTCTAGCGGCCGGAGCGCCGCGCGCCGCGCCAATCGTAAAGGTAATGGTTCGTTCTTGTCCTGGGGCTAATAAAATAGGAACTTGAAACGCGGCGCAGGGATCGTATCCCGCACCAACACGCCCAGAGAGCCGCACGCGGCGCATCGCAGCCGGTGTAGCGGGCCGTCCGTTTCGACCAAGGAATTCGGTGCGATCACCGGTGAAGGATCGAATCGACTCACTGCAATTAAAAAATGCAACTGAATCACCGAACTCGGGACTATAGGCGTTCCGAGCGAGTATCGCGCCGCTAGTGGGATCCATCTCGGTAACAATGTGCGGCAGTGATTTACTGCGGATGTCCCCAAGTACCAATTCCCAAAAGCTCGTGACCGATATTTGTCGCGGCCGGTCCGAGTGGTTTCGAATTTTAAGTACGCTAAATTTTACGGGCGAATCGGTCGCAACGTAAACCGATAGTTCAGTCGTCAGGCCGTCTTCGGTATAGTCGAAAATACTGTATCCAAAGCCGTGTCGGACGACGTATTGGTTTTGGCCGCGCGCAGGAAGCGGCGTCGGTGACCAGAATCGCCCTGTCTCCTCATCACGTAAGTAGAGGGATTCCCCATTTACATCGGATACGGGGTCATTGCGCCAAGGTGTCAGACGAAACTCATGGCAGTTTTCCGCCCATGTGTAAGCGCTGCCTGCTTCGGATACTACAGTTCCAAATTGAGCGTTTGCGAGCACGTTCACCCAAGGTGCAGGTGTAGCCGTTCCTGGACCGAGCACCGTCACATATTCACGGCCGTCTTGGCTGAAGCCACCAAGTCCATTGAAGTAAGCCAAGTCCCGTTCCGGGGCCTCATCGATTTGGTCCACCTGCGGCAATCGTGGCTTGGTCTTCAAATTCGGAATCCAGACGTCGGTTCGCGCCCGGCGTTCGGCTTGTTCTTCCAACGAATCTCCGTCATCCAATAACACGATACGTGCAACGGTTTGAAGCAAAGCACGATCTTCCTCGGTCATCTGTTCGCCACGCCGAATAAAAACGCCTCCCGGTCGATCGACGAGAGACGCCTCAGGACTTGCAGCGACAAGATTGACAATGGCCTCTTGTAGAGTTTGTCGATATACCGAATCGTCTTCATTCCAGATAACCAGATCGACGGCGAGTCCTTTAAGACGCCAATATGCGTGCGCCTGAATAGCCTGATGCACAATCCCTAGTCTCTCATGATCGCGTATCCGCAGGAGAACGATTGGTACATCTCCTGAAATACCATATCCCCACAAACCGGATTGTCCACGCAGATTACGAATGAGCGTACTTGCCTTCGCACGACGGAGTGCCGACACGTAGATGATTGAACTCGCAAGCCTGCCATAAACCTGCGCATCCGCTTCAGTTACGCTAAGTTGCTGTAGCAACACATGACCGTGCGTCCATGCGAGATCGAATACTCGATCCGATAGGCTAACATCCTTATATTTTTCCGTAATAGCATCAACGCCGGCACGTGCATCGGCTACACCTGTCACGATGTCAATTCGCACCGACTCATTAGGCTTCAATGAGACCGTTTGACGGACACTCACCACGGGATCAAGTACAGAGCCTTCGGTATTGGAGAGCAATCCGACTTTATCCAATGCCGCAGGCGAAGCGAGGGTCCGATGCCTACCAACGAATCGCATACGGTCGGTTTCATAGGAGGCTTCGCCCACCGTCGAACCGCGAACAGTAAGCATATGTGTCAGCCACGGTGGGTGCTCTTCACTGGAACGTGGTCGGCGGGTGCAGTAGATCGCGTGTCGGTGATGGACCAACTCCGTTTGCACAAATAAGTTACTAAATGCCGTGTGCGACTCATCTTGTGCCTGCGTTGCCAACACCACTTCTGCGTAACTAGTAACCTCTAGTACACGTGTTTGTTCGGATCGATTAGTCAAGGTCACCCGTCGGAGCTCAATGTCATCTTCGGGCGAAACACTGATCTGTGTGTAGGTTTCAATCTGCTCGTCAATACGACGGAATTCAGCTCGTGCTTGTGTAAAAATGGCTTCATACCCTTTTGTCACACGTGTTGTTGGTTGGCATGTGTTCGACCAAATGGCGCCCGATTCCACGTCGCGGATGTAACAGAAACTACCGGAATTGTCGCAAGTTGCATCTTCACGCCACCGCGTAACGGCCAAGTCCCGCCATCGACTGTACCCACCGCCGGCGCTGGTAATGGCGACATGGTATCGACCGTTCGAGAGCAGATGCGCTTCAATAGCAGGACCGTTTGGATCCGTGAAGACTCGCATCGTTCCGGTTTCCTCAGCCGAAGCAAGTTGGGTTGCGTTCGCTTCGCTTGCATGGGGATAGACTGGTGGTGTGGCCTTCGGAACCCGCTCCTGAAGCAATAGATCAGAGGATCGCAACATGGGATCTGCAAGAAATCGCCGCTGCATGGGTTTGTCTAACAACACATAGGCGATGGCGAGCAAGCTCATCCCTTCGTGATGAGCCATAAACTGCCTAACGGTGACGCTGGTGGCTCCCGGTGGCAGGCGAGAAGGTGTGTAGTCAACCGCTTCGTAGAATCCATACTCACCTTGCTGACCGTCATTTGACAAGCGTTCAAGATTGCGACACGCTGATTCAGGCATCACCATCAATGCCAACGCGGTCGCGTAAGGCGCAATGACCAAGTCTTCGGCAAGGCCACGTTTCAGACCTAGGCCAGGCACGCCAAACGCACGGTATTGGTAGGTTTGGTGCTGGTCGATGGTGTTGTACCCAGACTCAGAAATCCCCCAGGGAACGCCACGCTGGTTGCCATAAGCGATTTGTCGACGAACAACGGCATGATAGGTTCGATCTAAAAGCGTGTTGTCGTAATTGGGCATCACCAGAAGCGGCATCAGGTACTCAAACATGGATCCACTCCAACTCAACAGAGACGGAACACGACCTGCATTTGTCAGCATTCGACCTAGCGAGAACCAATGCTCTTGCCCGAAATGCCCCTGCGCGATGACAAGAAAGCTGGCGAGACGAGCTTCGGATCCAAGTAAATCATAGAAACTCGCATCGAGACGCCGCTCGCTAAAGTTGTAGCCAATCGCAAACAATTCGCGAGTTTTGTCATACAAGAAAGCGAAATCCATGTCGGCGAATTCACGGCAGCGCCTTGCCATCCCCTCAAGTGCATCCATCCTTGTGATTGCGTTGTCCGATGATTCAATCACCGCCAATCGCAATTGGTCAAGCCAATCGCGTGATTCACCCGACGCCGTACTCAAAGCGGCTTCAACCAGGGGCAAAACGGTCACCACCGTTTGAGCAACGCCTCGAAGCGTTACAGTGCGTTCGAGTTGATCCAATGCGGTCCTTAATTCGTCCATACGCCGCGCATGCTCGATCGAACCATGCTGCCAAACTTCCGGCGGTGGAGTCGGAATGGCAAGCCATGCCGCAATGGACAATAGGTCGCGTCGATGCTCAGCACACGACTGTTCGAAGGTGTTTGCCCACCACAAAAAATCTTTACTGGCAACCTCCAAGGCTAGTCCGGAGGCGGAGACGATTAAGCGATCTAGCAATCCCTTCGCAGCAGTTAACGTTGTCGGCGGATTCTCAAGGTCCTCGATCAAACGGTCGATTCGTCGAATTGCATCCGCGGTTACCGATGGGTTCGACTTGCGGCACCCCACCTCCTGAAGCACCATCGCGGTATCTTCCAATCCGCTGAACAACCGTGCTGACAAGACAGGGGCGTCAAGTAGTTCTTCATACCCGCTTGCAACGACAATCAAATTCGCAGCGAGGTTACCGCTATCGACGGTTGACACGTAACGAGGATGCAATGGCAATCGAGTTTGCGTGTCGTACCAGTTGAAAAAATGTCCGCGATGTCGTTCAAGCCCTGCGAGAGTATCGAGAGTTTTTTCAGTACGAAAGAGAAGCTGAGCAACCGAGCAATAGCCAAAATCGTGAGCGGCTAAATCCGAGATGATCGCCATGCCAATATTGGTAGGGCTGGTACGGTGCGCAACGATCAAGTCGGGATTTTGCTGAATGTTATCAGGCGGTAGCCAGTTCTCTTCCTCGGTGACAAACACCTCGAAGTATCGCCAGGTCTTTCGCGACAGTTTCCGAAGAAATCGGCTTTGATGGTCGGACAGTCGTACCGCAGTTTTGGGAATCGGTTGACTCAACCACCATGCAAGAAGGGGAGACAAACTCCAAGCGACAAGCCAAAGACTTGCGATGACTAGTACCTCGCGATTGAAAGCGACGATGAGGCAGAATATCGCCACTGCCAAAATGGGAGCGAACGCCATCGCGCGAAACGCGTTCTTTAAGTCACCAGGGTTGCCTCGCTCCGCGTCACTTGCAGTCTTCCACTCTAACAAACGCTGCCTGGTCCAAATCATTCGGACCGATGTTCGAACAATCGCGTCAAGACTACGGTAGGCCTCAAAGGGAAGGAAACAGAGTGTTAAAAGATTCTGACAAATAGGCCTTGCGAGCGATTGCAATACCTCTTGTTCATGCAGCAGGAGTGGAAAATCCGTTGGCTTTCGTAGGAGACTTGAAATTCCCGACAAAAGCGGTGGAACAAAGAGTACGCTCACTAAGAAGACAGACGCGACAATTGCGAATTCCGAGGCAAGGCTCCACGACGCTACCACCAGTAACAACATCGCGATGGGAAGTAAACTGCGGCGAAGGTTGTCGAATATTTTCCACTGTGATAATCGCGAGACGGGATTACGAATCCGTCCGCCTTCGCGACTGCGTACCGTTGGTAAAAGCCAGCCCGCAATTTGCCAATCACCTCGCACCCATCGATGTCGACGCGCCACATCCGCTAGATAGCGTGAAGGATGCTCTTCATAAAGCGTCACATCACTCAACAGTGCCGAACGGCAATACGCACCTTCGATGAGATCATGACTAAGAATTGAATTGTCGGGGAAATTTCCACAACAGTTCTCAAAGCAGTCGACGTCATATATCCCTTTGCCTATGAACGAACCTTCTGAAAACAGGTCCTGATAAACGTCGGATACCACGCGAGTGTATGGATCAACACCGGGTTCACCCGAATAGAGTTGGGCAAACCGCGATTGAAGTGCGCTAGTTAAAGAAATCGCGACCCGTGGCTGGAGAATAGTAAAACCATCGACCACTCGATTGCCCTTCAAATCCCGCACCGGGCGGTTGAGTGGGTGTGAAAGAGTGCCAACCATTTGCCGTGCTGAATCGCTCGGCAGTTGCGTGTCAGTATCGAGTGTGATTACATAGCGCACCTGAAGGAGTGGTAAGACGTTTCCAACCACCTTTGAAAACCGATCCTTGGCGCCGCGGAGAGTCGCGTTCAGATCGGCTAATTTTCCTCGCTTACGCTCCGCCCCCATCCAAACACCCTCTTGAGCGTTCCACGTACGGTTGCGATGCAACAGAAAGAAAATGTCGTTACGAAGGTGTGAATATTTTTCGTTGAGCCGATCGATCCCGGCGGCGACCTGCTCCACCAACTCCACATCTTTTGGCTGAGTTTGCGTCTGCGAATCGACGAAGTCAGTCAATAACGTAAAGTGAAGACTTGGATCACGATTGGCTAGATAGCGAAGTTCTAATCCCTCGAGCAAACGAACGATGTCGGCTTCGTTTGTCAGCATCGTTGGCACGGCTACTAAAGTACGGAACTCTGGCGGGATTCCATCAGAAAAATCCAAACGCGGCAAAGACTGCGGACTAAGCAATTGCGTCGTCAGCCAGTTTGCGATTCCAATTCCCAGACTCGTTGCGCAAACCGTTGCCGGAATCGACATTAATGCCAGGATCGCCCAGTTCTCTTCTGATGGAGACGACCATCGGATAAAGGTTGCCAAGGCAGCAAACGTCACCGTTACGATGATAGATAAATAAAACGTTAACGGGATCTTCCTTCGTAGTTTATCGAGGACGACCATCGGGACGAATCTCATTTCCGCCAAATGCTCTAACTCCGGGCGCCCGTGATCGACCAGGAAATAGCCGACATGTGACGACCTCGACAGTGGGTCTTTGAGGTGCTCGTTTTCGGCTAACTGGACCGCTTTTCTTGCGACATCGTATTCGCTGAAATGGCTTCGTCTCGCGATGCCCTCAACGGCGTGTCGATACCGATCCCGAGTGGCAAAGTCCATTTGACAGTAGACCCTCGCCGGATCGCCCGCCAATGTTTTTTCGACCAAGCTGTGGATACCGACAAAAAGACGCCAATCATTTGAATTCAAAAAACGTAAACTGTTGAAGCTGTTTCCGATTGAGACCTGATCCGCGGCTTGTCCTTGACCTTCGTCAGCCACCAATTTTTCGGTCGTTAAGCCATCGTCTGCAAGACGATTTTCAATCCAACTGTGAGCGAAAGAAAAGTTTGGATTCTGTCCCTGGAGGTGTCTTGTCAGTTCGGACAAGAATGCACCAGTCAGTGGCAAATTGGCGCGAGCCATATCGGCTAATACAAGAATCAGGTCTGTCGGTTTTTGTTCAACAACATTCACCATGCGATTTGCCCACTCGTCCGCAACGTCGCGATCTCGACGAGCCGAAGCAATTCGAGCCGCTACGCGACGTAGGTTTTCAACTAAAGCCAATCGCAACATCAGCGGCAACGCCCACAATTCGCCCAACGTTAGCGGCACAACCGATTGGTAAGCGGCGACAAAACCATTCAGGCTCGCCGAGTCCACCCGCCCATCAACATGCGAGATCAATTCCAGTGCGATTTCATAAACACGAGGCAGGCTGGCTTTTGAATTGTTAACCAACCGAGGAAGCTCACGGCTGTAGGACGCAGGCAATAGTCGCCTGATGGCACGAATTTGATCTTCGACCAAATAAAAGTTATCGAGTAGCCATTCGGCTGCTGGTTCGATACGCCGATTTAGCGCGGCCGCGGTGGCAACGAGTTCGTATGTTTCAAGCAATACTCGCTCATTCTCACCCAGCCGTCGCAATAATAAGTCCGATCCATGACTACTTGCCAATTGATGTGAAGAGGCAATGGATTTCGCGTGACGTTCTAATTGATCAATACTAAAAAGTTCCGCCCTTAGGGGTAGTTCTTCAGTCGACTGATTCCGCGATTCCTTTTGCTTGAGAGAACTTAGCCAGTGGAGGTAGACCAGCGGTTTCTTCTTAGACAGAGCAGTGATTCGCAACTGAAATTCCTCTCAATATTCGGTTCAATTCTTAGCGCATGACACGCGCGCCGACCCGTTTCCATCTGTAGGCAATTCGCCCAAGATGCTTGCCACCTGTCGGTTGCATTCGCAAAGCAACCGAGAACCCACGTTGGACACATTGAGCATCCGTCTCGAATGAACCGTGCGGAGAACTCCCAGCGTGCTGCGAACGACGCTCGCCCGCATTAACGAAAAGACATCGAACTGCCCGACATGAGCACAGCGGATGCGTTCAACTCAAGCACTCGATTTCAAGTTACAGTCGAGACGCAGACCGCCCGTCAGCCATAGTGCCGGCGGTTCTAATCGGTTTGGTAAACGTGATCAGGTATCAACTAAACTCGTTAGGTTTGCTGCAACTTATCCAGGAACTTACTGATTCGTGCCGCGTTGGTCCCAAGGTCACTTTTGCCCACTCGCGATACCGAACGTACGTCGACCCGGGTTCCGCTGGATAACGATCGGAGTCGTATCACGATATCATCCTTAAATCCAAACCAGGATGTGCTGTCGGTAGCTTCCATCATCAGCGATTCAGGCGCGGCGGACACAATCTCCCATCCCATCTCTTTGGCGACCCGCAGTGCAAGCGGAAAAACGATTTCGGGCTGACTAGCCAACACTAAAGCATGGAGGTCCGGATAGCCAGCATGTTGTTGCGTGGCCACCTTATCACCACCATACTCGCTTTGATTCTCGGCACCAACGCGTAGAGGCAGGATGGCGTTAAAAAGCGGTGGGTCGTCGGTATCAGTCGTAATATCGTGTATGTACGGGTGACTCGCCAATTTGTATCGCCAAAACAGAGTTAATCCCAGTACGGTGACACTCACTAGAAATCCAAATAGCTTTGGGGCGATCCAATAGGAAAAAAACTCTCCCCGCCAAATGAGCGAGCCTGTAATGTAAGCGATGACGGCGCATAGGCTCAGAAAGCCAGCAGACTTCACCAAAGCCAACCCAACTTTATAACTCCACAGCCCCATTCGATACCCAGGCGCCGAGGCTGCGAGGGAAATGACGCTCACGAGCGAAAACGCCATTGCGGTATATATTACAATAATCATCGCTTCCCAACCCATCGACCTTTTCGAAACCACCTCAGGCGGATCTTACTGAACGGTATTTGACATGGCCACGAACGTGGAAAGGCTTCCGTTAAGAACCTGACAATGGACCTCATCGTCCGTACGGCTCGACAAAGCCACACCAGCTAAACAAATCCGGACAAACAACGTTGCCGCGTCGCCCTATCAGCGGCCTGATCCCATCACTACAAACAAGATATTGGCTATTGAAGACGACATGGACGCTGCCCATGCGCGGCACCATCCGATAACAAACAATCCGTCCTGAACTAAAGACGGTTTGACAACAGCAAGATCAACAATATCACTACGACTAGGCCTAACCCGCCACTTGGCCCATATCCCCAGCTTCGACTGTGAGGCCATGCCGGCAGGGCACCTAGAAGAAACAGAATCAGAATGACCAACAAAACAGTTCCGAGCATGGCGGTTTCCAATTTGACGAGGAATAGGATGACACAACGGCACTCAACGGATGGCGTGGACTCGAATCACACCCGTGCTTGAACAGATCTTTTTCAAGTTGCCAAATTCTCGTTGAGCCGTAGTACAAGGCAGCAAACGACATGCCACCACACAAGTTGGAGCGTACTCATCATTCCACCGCCATAACTGGTGGTAATATCTCACTATCGAATGTGATTCGATCCAAAGGTGTTCGAAGCGAGATCGCTAACCGTTCAACTTGATGGCCAATTTGCAGCGCGAGCTATCACTTGATCGAAAAACCCTCAGGTCGTTCCGCGTGAAAGTTCGCTAATCAGCGAAGCACAAGTCTGGTCGACAATAAGGTGCAATTCATCCCGGGAGCCGGCCGGGAGATGGAGTAACCATTGGGTTGGTGTCCGCTCAATGGATTCTGCCCATGTTGCCAGCGGTTCAGCACCGAATGTCTTTGCCAAATTCTTTAGTGTATGAGCGATTTGCATGGTATTGGAAAGCTTATCCGCCGAATCGTCAGACTGCTGCAACTGAACAAGCGCGTTAAACAAACCTGGGACGTCATGGATGAAAATTGCTGCGACATCTTTAAGAAGCTCTTCGTCACCGTCAAAATTGATTCTTGTTGCAGCAAGATCAAATCGAATGAGGGGCTGCATGCTTCCACTTGGCGTTTTGGCGAGTGGCGACTCGAAAAGCGGCGGTCGTGGAAGTGGTTCTTTGACCATAATCTCGATGTGCTTTTTTGTAAAATGTCACGAATGTTTAAAACGGACCAACTCTGAATGCAAAACTGAGGCCATCTGCTGTTCTGGTGTTGGCGATTTAGGGCTTTCCCGTCACAGAGCCGCGCGATAGCCAAGGAACGAAATCGGGAAGTCCAGTAGGTCCCTAATCTGCTATGCTAGAAGGGCGAATCGAAACCGAGCTGAAACCGCTTGTGTCAAATTCATAATTCGAGCTTTGGTTTAAGGAACCGTGTCCCGTTCGCAGAAAGCAAGCAGCACTTAGACCATAACGCTGCATTTCATTGCAATGGCCGAGTAATACTTTGACAGCGCGTGTACTGGTGATTGACGACGACCGCACGATTCGATTGATCGTCGAGCGAGGGCTAACGGAGGCCGGCTTTAACGTCTGCTGTGCCTCCACGGCAGAGGAAGGACTGCGGCTTTTAGAGTCTTTCATGCCTCACGTAGCACTCATTGACGTTTATCTTCCAGAAATCAATGGCCTCGAGTTGTACCAAAAACTACGAGCCTTGGATCGTAAAGTGCCGATCATTTTCATCACTGCGGATTGCAGCAGTGAGACAACGATCGAAGCCATGCGACTTGGAGCGTTTGACTACCTTCCAAAGCCATTGAATTTAACCCAACTGCGAGTCCTGACAACGAGCGCGGCCGAGTCACGACGGCTAATGGATGAACCGGTTGCGATGTCGCTCACTGACCAAGTCGAACGTGGGGATCCGTTCATTGGTCGTAGTGCACCGATGATGGAAGTTTTCAAGGCGATCGGTCGTGTGGCAGGGCAGAACGTGGCAGTACTCGTTCGCGGCGAAACGGGGTGCGGGAAAGAGTTGGCGGCGAAGGCGATTGTTCAGCACAGCCCGCGCCGCGACGCCCCCTTCGTCTCAGTCAACTGTGCGGCAATTCCCGATCAGCTACTTGAAAGTGAGCTTTTTGGCGTTGAAAAAGGCGCATTCACCGGCGCTGACAAGCGACGCGAAGGGAAGTTCGAATATGCCAATGGAGGCACGGTATTCCTTGATGAAGTCGGTGACATGTCGTTGATGGTTCAAGGCAAAGTACTTCGTGTGTTGCAGGAACAGAAGTTTCAACGACTCGGGGGTAACAACGATATCTCGACGGATGTCCGTATCATCGCGGCTACACATCGCAACCTCGAACAGATGGTGTCCCAAGGGTTATTTCGAGAAGACTTATTCTATCGCCTGAATGGCTACACCATCCAACTGCCATCCTTGCGCGAGCGACGCGACGATATCCCACTCCTTCTGGATCACTTCCTGAGCCGCGCACGACGAGAGATGAAAAAGCCTGACGTCGAAGGCTTGAGTCCAGCAGCGCTCCAGGCGCTCGTCGAATACCCTTGGCCGGGAAACATTCGCCAGCTCCAATCCGTCGTACGCCAATCCATGCTATGCACAACCGGAACGGTGATCGGTGTCGACTCCCTACCTAAGTTGATGCAAGAAACGTTCGTTTTCGAAACTGGACTTCCAACCTCCGTTCCGCTTCTCTCCACTGAGCCGGACTATCACGCCGAAATGGCGTCGCCAAACCGATTCCCTTTACCCGATGGCCAGGATCAATTGGAACATGAGGTACCGGCCCAAACAACTGTGCCGAGTGTCAATACGATTCGCCCCCCATCACTCGATGGATTGGCAGACTTCATTGAGGAGCGAATTCGCAGTCAATCGACCAACCTGTATGCCGAAGCGATCGAGGAGCTTGAACGCTATCTGTTTCGTCGGGTATTAGAGGTTTCCGGAGGGAACCAATCAAAAGCCGCTGGCGTTCTTGGCATCACGCGAGGCAAAGTGCGAGACCGCATCCTGAAACTTCTCAATCCGCGCTGATTGTCATTCGATCAACCGAATATCATACGACAGGGATGCGTTTCTTTACGCCAATCGGACGCGAATTACTTTCCCAATCCATGCGATCATCTAACTGAAGAGATTGACTCGATTATTCTTTCGGCGTGAGGCGGCCCGAATCGCGGTTGCCTGTTTAGTAATTCACGCAAGCGACTGCCATCAATCGGTTTGGCGAGGTGAAGATCGAACCCTGCTTCGGCGGCTCTTTGCCGATCGGCTGGCTGGCTATATCCACTAAGTGCGATGATGTACGTATCACGCAATGTCGAGTTTTGACGCAATGCTCGAACCACATCATAGCCGTTGTACTTTCCTGGCAGGCCGATGTCACAGAAAATGACGTCGGGAATCAACTCGATCGCGATCTCGATACCGGTCGCTCCGTCGTGAGCTTCGAACACTTCGTGGCCTTCTCGTGTCAGAAGGACACGGATGGGTAAAATCGCATCCGCACGGTCGTCGATCACTAAAACGCGACTCTTTCTAGTCTTCCTGGAATCCGTAATCGTGTCTCGCTGACTCGACGGGACGATTACTTCGGTGGCGACTGGGACGAGGGGATTTAAGGGCAAGCAGATGGTAAAGGTGCATCCCAGCCCATGTCCAGGACTTGATAATGTCAACGCACCGCCGTGCATTTCTATCAAACTTCTTGCCAGTGTTAATCCAATGCCCAGGCCGCCCTGGGACCTATCAATCGTCGCTCGCGTCTGATGGAACAAGTTAAAAACGAGTCGTTGTTCCTCGGCAGACAAACCGTCTCCTCGATCGATCACATCGACCTGAACGATCGATTGATTCAACCCACCGCGACGCATACGGAGGGTAACTTCTGAATCCGGAGGCGAGAACTTACAGGCGTTATGGACTAGGTTCGAAAAACTTTGTGAGATCCTTGCTCGATCTCCAAGAATCATGCTCGGTTGCACATCGGGCGAAGCATCGATCACGAACGATCGTGCAGGATGAGCTCGGCGAAAATCGTCGACCATCTCCGTTACAATTCTAAAGATATCTAGGGGGGCCAACGCCAAAGAAACGCGTCCACGGCCAATGCGAGAAACATCGAGCAGGTCATCAACGATGCGATTCATCATTTTCGATTGGCGCAAAATCGATTCCTTTAATGAGTTTGCGTCTTTGTCATCGGCGTCCAGCAGTATCAGCGCCTCACTTCCGGTGAGCACACCTGCCAATGGATTTCGAAGTTCGTGTCCAAGCATCGCCAGGAATTCGTCTTTACGCCTAGCTTCTTCTTCCATGAGAGAGGTCAGCTTTGCATTTTCGATCGCAACAGAAACCGCATAGGCCAACTGCGCAGCGAGTAAGCAATCGTTCGCGGTAAATTCTTCACCAAATTTACTCATCCACACGATGCGCCCGATCTCTAATCGAGTCGCATTCTTCAACGGAGCCGACAGTACACCGTCCATCGCATCACCACAAATCGTCCATGCAGGGTCACTCATGACACTTTCATTCGCCAGTATCTGAGCACGAATTCGAAAAAACGTCGCTTCTCCTTTCGACAGTCGCTCCACCAAAGAGAAAACGGAATCCAAGTACTCATGCGAAGGGTTTTGTACGCCCGTGGCTACGATCCCCCGCTCGTAACGAACATGACCTGGCTCTTTTATTTGCAACAGTGCCTCGCGTGAACCGATCAGTTGCCGAAATTCATTCAGTGCTACGCCAATGATCGACTCGACGTCTCGAGCCGAGAAAATCCTGGCGACGATGTCCGCAAACGCTTGGAGTTGTCCAGCCCGATGACGTACGATTTGCTCGCTGATCCGGCGTCTTTGAAGTTCGCGATCGACTCGAAATAACGACCAAACGCTTGCCGCCAGTGTCATGATCAGTGCCGTCGCAAAGGCGACTACAGCGTTGACATAGGCGTTCGTTGCGAGTTCATCACTGTCTCTCACTTTTGAATGAATCAGCGATTCTGCGGCAACGATATATTCTCGGATATCCTCCATTGTCGCTTCATCAACGTCGGACTTAAATAACGCTTTTGCCTCTTCGCTTGTAGCTTCGGAACGCAAGCTTACGGCCTCATCGAGCTGTTTGAAGCGAATCGACGACAGCGCGTCGATTTGCCGTATCATGGAAAGAGCGACGGCATCGTCTTTCAAACCTCTTATTTCTTCAATCCGTCGCTGGTAGGAACTTTTCGCGGCGAAATAAGGCTCTAAATGTTTCAAATCGCCTGTTAGTAAATAGCCACGTTGGCCAGGCTCCGCATTCAATAAATCTCGGAATAACAACTGTAGGTTTGTAAGCGACCGATTCGCATTGATGGTTGCAACTTCACTATCACGAATGTTGCGCAGACTTACGAAGGAAAGTACCCCCAATAGAACAATCGCCGCGATCGGTGGAAAAAACTCCCAACCAAATCGATTGAACTTTTCATTCCTTAATAGTTGAAGCATGAACTTACTATTTCATTCAAGAACCCATTGGCATGTTAGGGTTAAGTTTTGCAGGTGAGTCAGGAACGATGCAGTCGGCACGGGAGTTCGGAAATTCTCAGCGGAATTCTCGGCGGTATGTATAGAAACTCAAAAAAAAGATGCCAATCGCCGAATATTTAAAGGATGCATTTTCAGATCGTCCACCACCCATCTTCGAAGGCACTTCTCAGAGGGCACTTCTCTCAGGGCACTTCTCATGCCACCTTCCCGATTTCACATCTTTGACGAATCAACTCTGAAAACAGACGGATCTAGTGACCGTTCGGAAGTCAATTCAAGACGACGCCGATATCGGTATCCCACCAAGTGATCGAATAGCGGGCATTCATGCGAGCATCCATGTTTTAATTTGCCAACGTGGCGAGCCCTCGTGCAAGTACGACGATTCCCTTTACGACGTACTCTGGGACTCGTAATCCGTCAGGACGCATGGGAACGCCACAAAAGCGAGGGATGATTACCATACCAAACGGTGCATATCGAGCCATATAAAAAGACTCGTGGTATTCGCGGCTGACCATGCGCCGAGCAGAAGCGCCGGAAACCCTGCAAGCGTCCTCAAGAATCGCCACGATGTCGACACTGGCGATGACCGACAGCTCGGAATGGACATTGATTGCCTGAACCTGAACGCCGCGTTTGATTGCAATCCGCTCGAACCAATCGGTGATCTGAGCAACTACCTTATTGCGGTGATCAACGTCAACTTCACGAATATCCATTGTGAATCGCACGCGACTCGGAATCGAATCACTGACGCCGTCATCAACATGAAACTGCCCAACCGTCGCGACCAAGCTACCACTGGCCGATTGATTGGCAACCCACTCGACAGCGAGGACCATTTTGGCGGCTGCGCACAATGCGTCGCGACGCCCCGCCATGGCTGCCGCACCTGATTGGCCATCTGCTCCAGTCACCTCAAAAGTGTAAGTCGTAGTCGGTGCAATCGCGGTCACCACGCCTACCTCCACCGGGAAGGAATCCCATTGGATATCAGCCGCAACACTCAGTTCGAGCCAAGCATAAAAATGGTCAATACCTACGCAAGTCTCATCAAAACGTTTAGCCTCGTTGGAATGTGTTGGCACGAGGTCGCGTTGCTCCCCGACATCGTCGAGAAGTGCATTGAGGAAAGTCGGAATGACCTCGGCCGACGTCGTCAGACGACCGACACCTTCGCAGCCGAGCCCTTTACTACCACCTGCCGTAAACACGACCATCGCAATCGAACGACGCGGCTGAAACCCAGCGTCATTCAGTAGCATGATGGCTTCGATTCCGCCAAGTACCGCGAGGTTACTTTCACTCATGGTCAAGTGTCGCGTCGTCCGGATATGACTGCCTGTTCCCACAACCGGTAACGTTTGCTCGGTACCATGCCAAGTTGCAATCGTGTTGCCCACCAAATCGGTTTGGACGGACAACCCCGTCTCTTCGCAGAGTTGGATGAGGTATTGCCGCACTCGCATGCCGGCATCCGAATCGCCTGACAGAGAGACCGTCTGCGGCGATCCATTGCAATCGGAAAGCGAATTGATGAATTGAAAACGGTCGATAAGCCGGTTCGTATCGACATGAAGAAAACGATCGTACAAAACCGTCTCGCCTTTGGTGATGGGTTGTGAGGGACGCAAGTCGCAACTTTGACGTCGTAACCGTGGAATGTCTATCGGGCGGACCCGTCCATGAATCGATCCGCTCGATCCTCTAGGCCACCGAAGGGAGGAGTGGATAATGACGAGAACCAAAGAGGCACCGCTTCCACTCAAAAACACTGAATCGCGATTGGCCTGAACCTGCGACCGGACATGCTAGTGCAAAGCAAATAGCCACCTGAAAGCGAAATTACAGCGATTTGCAGGGCGGATATCCACCCGAGCGTTGAGCGTGAGACGGTTTTTCAATTTAGAAGAAAATGAGCCAAATTATTCGGTTTTTTCTGGGATGGTTTCCCTTCGATGACGTCCTTGAGTTGACATCCAATCACGACACCTACCAAACGCTGCACTGAAGCTGCATGTGATTGCCCCAGAACACCTCGAAACGATTTGGCAGCAACATGCTGGTCGGCTGCTCTTGATCGCTCGTTCGATCGGTGAACCGGCCGAAGACGCAGTACAGGAAGCGTTCATCCGGTTAGCAGCACAGCCGCAGCAGCCGACAGATGTAGTCGCTTGGATGGTACAGGTCATTCGAAACCAGCTGAGGTCTTGGAATCGTTCTCGCAACCGTCAGCGACAACGAGAAACCGCTGTATCGATTGTCACTCCTTGGTTCGACGAGCATACCACAAACATCGATATCAACGAGTTGACACAGCGTCTGCAGTCCCTCCCGGGTGACCAGCGGGAGATCGTCGTCATGCATCATTGGGGTGGATTAACGTTTGAGCAAATCGGGCAACTGATGGGAAAAAGTCGATCGACAACCCACCGGCAATACCAACTCGGACTCGATGCCCTTCGAAGTCACTTCACAACGAATTTACCGACATGAATCAATCATCTGAAAACGCTCCATCGCAGAACCCAATCGACGACGCGTTTTCGTCGATGTTGGGATCCATTAAACCGGCACCTCATTCGTCTTCAGTGGCGATAACTTTTTATCGCGCGGGCTTCGCTGCCGGCTGTCAAACTCACGAGCCGACGCTGTCGAGCGCACATCCAGCGGCTTCGCGCGTTTGGCGGCCGGACTCATGGCGGCGAGCGGTGACCATTGCAATCGCTGCATCGTTCCTGACCGGAATGGTTGGATTTCAGCTTGGCTCCCAGCATGAGCTATCACCGTCTCCATCGCGTCCACCCTCAACAAGTATTCGACCAGAGCCAACGATCGCGATCGTGGAGCCCTCCTCAAGGAAGGACTTCGACTCCGCTTCGATGCCGAAGAGGCAGACTGCTGAAGAAACGATCCCAGTCACATCCCATTCAACCGCGGGCACGCAACGCCTGCACCATTGGATCCGTACCAATCTCTTGCATCGACCGATGGCGAATCAACTTGACTCGATACCATCGTCGAGTTCTCTCTCCATCGGTGCAATGACAATGCGATCGTTTGATACGCTCAGCGCCGATATGCAGTTTACTAGTACGCCTTCGATCGCGAAAACCACGGTCGACCGATCCCTTCTGCCCGCCTCTTTGAAGGTGACTAAGGAAAACCACCCGTTGGTCGATCGGGCACAGATTATCGAAGACTTACTTCAGTAGCGACCGTCTAGGCCGATCGCCTCCATTCATCCTTGAAACAAGCGTCTGCAACGATTCCATCACCAATAGAAAACTATCATGAACAACTGGCTATCGTCTCTCGTCGGCGTTGCAACTCTATGTGCCACAACAATGAATTTGAACGCTCAGGTTCTGATCGTGCAGCCGACGGACGAAAAGCAAGCGTCGACCTTAAAGCCAGAACCTTCGCCTCGGGAAGTAGCACCAAGCGTTTCCAACACGATGCGTCTTACCGCCGCAGGGGAGCCCGATCCGGCGCTTCGGTATCGGCTCAAGTCAGAGCAGCTATTCCTCAAGGAAGGGGACGTCATCGAAGGATTATTGCGAGCAATATTGGCTGAGAAGCGAATGCCGAACCGGGAGGCCATTCAGAAATCGAATGTGGACAACCAAGAGCGATGGACTACTAGGCCCTATTCGGAGGACACCAAAAAAGAAGTGAGAGAGTATCTCAACCTCCACGCCGCGGTGCTTAGCGAACTCCATCAGGCCGCGAATTTCAAGTCGGTTAATGCTGATTCAAGGTTTAAGGACTTATACGGCGTTCAAGTCTATACGTTGACTCTCGAAGAGCTGTCGGACTTTCGAGTAATGGCGAGACTGATCGACCTCGAAGTCATGCTTGCCCTTGAAGAAGGCAGGCTTACCGACGCGTTGAGTAGCATCAGGACTGGAGTTCGGCTCGCGGAAGCTGCTTCATTGAGAACACCGACCATCATCGGAAAGTTAGTCGGTGTCGCGATCGCCTCCATGATGCTCGAACGCGTGAGAGATTTGATGCAGCGTCCCGACGCACCCAACCTCTACTGGGCCTTGGCAACGTTCCCGATCGCGAGCTTTGACATGGCCCCGGCCTTCGAGTCCGAAATGAGCTTCATGAAGCGGTTTCTGCACCGTGAGCAACCGGTCGACGCCCACCGAGATCAAACGTCTTGGCGAAATCAGTTGGTGACCGTCTTGGGTGACATATCAACGGTTGGATTCATGACCCCTTCCACCGACACGGGCAATTCGACATCCGACATCGATATAGCCGCAGCTTGCCTCGTACTTGTTGCGGATGGGCCGTCCCGCCAGGTTTTGGAAAACGCCGGAACGACGACGGAGGGCATGTCGCCATCCGAAGCCATCCTGCGTGCCTTTGACCTCAGTTTTATGCGGTATCGGGATCAACACTACAAGTGGACACTCCTTCCTGCATCGATGCGTGGCCAATGGTTGCAACGGGCGGAACTAGCTCGCGCTCCGTCGACGATGGATTTATTTGACCCGGCAAAGACACTAGCCAATCTTCTTTATCCTGCCGTAATCCAAGTTGATCGTGCGTCAACACGCCTACAAGGTAACCTTGCGATCCTCGCGACTATCGAGGCCATTCGGATGCATGCGGCGCAATTCGGCGAACTTCCGGAAACGCTCGACGCACTGAAAGCCGTACCCGCCTGGACCGATCCGACGACATCTCAAAACTTTCCGTACAAACGACTCACAACGTTAACAGCAACCATCAAAAAACCGTCGCCTGCTCCCGCTTCGGAAATGGAGTGGATCCTAGAAATGCAGCCCACCACCAATCCCTAGTCGATACGTTCTCTTCCCAACATGTTCCATGACAATCCATTCAATGAGCAATCCAATGTTTTCTTCATTCAGGTCCTTTGGAATACGAACGTTCGTTTTGGCTATCGCGGTCGGGAGCATCGGCGCAGCTTTCCATGCGCACGCGGATGAGCCTCGTACCGAGGTAGGCCCTTCCGGTATGACGAGTGATTCATTGGCGCTGCTTCGGATCGACGTCCAGGCAATGGATGCCGCCGCTCTGCTTTCGTTTCTTGAGCCATTTGTGCCGGAGCCAGCAAAAGCGGAATTGAACCTGGCAAGCATGGTCGCTCAAGGCATCACTTCACAGCTTCGAACGGCAGGTGTCGGGGAAGCCTTTGTCGTGCTTTCTGCGAGCGATTTGTGGAGAAAATCGTTTATCCTTATTCCCTGTAGCGATGCGTTGACTGTTGCCAATCTTTTCCAGATGGCCACGACGCAGTTTCCTCCCGAGGTTCAATACGTTGTGCACCAGGAGAAAGGCTGGGTTTGGTTTGCGGCGAGAGAAGTCATCGACAAATACAAAAGCACCGAAAAGGATGAAACTGCCTTTGAAAAATTATTGCAATCGCTCCGAAGCCAGATTGAAACGCCAAGTGATCAATCGCATCGAATTGCGATTCAGATTCCCGATCGACTCCGGAACGATTTCAGCCTATTGCTGCCCTTGAACAAAGCGACTCCGGTTGGAAACATTCCGTTACGGCAACTCAGCGTGGATGTGATTAGAACCGTGCTCGACTTCCGCTTGCCACCGCAAATCGCAGTCGACCTGCATCTCACTTGCGCTGACGCACCTGCCACAGACAGAACCCACGACACGATCACCACGATCCTCCAACAGTTACCCGACGAAATTGAAACCATCAAAGTTCCCAAAGCGACAGTGAGCACAGTTGGCAATGTTCTAACCGTTTCAATGGGAAGTCCCGAACTAGTACCTTTTATTTCCAATGTGTTGATTCAGTTGCAACTCCGTGCACAAAGCATGGAAGTTTCAAACCAATTGAAACAAATCGGGTTGGCGATTCATAGCTACCATGACCAGCATCAATACCTGCCTCCCAAGTACAGTGTGACGCCCGAAGGCGCTCGCCTGCTGAGTTGGCGAGTACACCTGTTACCGTTTCTCGGGGAAGAGGCCCTGTACAAAGAATTCCACCTGGGCGAACCATGGGATAGCGAACATAACAAGAAGCTCATTGCAAGGATGCCAGCGTTTTATGGAGTTGGTACGGACGGCTTGCCGCCGGGCTCCACGCGAATCCAGTTTCCGATGATCGAAAATTCGCTATGGTTCGGCCAAGGCCCGCCACGAAAGCTAAGCGATATCACCGACGGGCTATCAAACACCATCATCGCAAGCTATTGCGACAAGGTGCATGCGTCAACATGGACCCAACCCGACGATTACCTACTTACCGATTCAGTCATCAATACGGACGCGACCACTCACTATGTATTACTCGCTGACGGGTCAGTGAATCGACTCCCGACCACAGTCACACTCGACAGGTTACGCCCTCGACTGACTCACGCCAGCGGTGATATCGTGGAGGACTAAGCACGACAACCGTCATTCACCGGTCAAGCGATCGACTGGCTCGGCCACGAAATAATCATTGTCGCTGGGACGCAGCAGTTCCTTCAACAACCTACCGTCGCGTTCGCCTGGATCGAGCCAGCGTTGAAAGTGATTGTCTTTGATGACAACTGGCATCCGCTCATGAATAGCAGCCATGGCCGAATTAGCAACGGTCGTGATCAGCGTGCACGTCACCAGCGGCTTTGCTGTGGCGTCGTTAGTCGATAAGGGGTTACGAAGTCGATCGTTTCGATCCCAAAGTCCAGCAAAAAAGAATAACTGGTCCCCGGGACGTGCGATCTTCATCGGCTGCTTGCCTGTAGAAGTTGTTACCCACTCGTAGTATCCATTCGCGGGAACAAGGCAGCGTTGCCGAAGAAAGGGCGTCCGGAAGGATGGTTTTTCATCAACGGTCTCAGCACGTGCATTGATCATCTTTGCTCCGCCCACCGATCGATCCTTGGCCCAAGACGGTACTAATCCCCAGTCGAGTTGTTGCAGATGGCTTGTCAATTCTCCCGCCGACTGAATGATCGCGATGATCGGTTGAGTGGGGCAGATATTGAACCTTGCCCGAAACTCGGCTCGCACAGGTGACACTGCGTTAGAGCCGCGTTCGTCATGGTTCTCGCCGAGTAACAGCGAATCTTTGAGTTCAATGGGCCAATCTTCAGGAGCTGAATGTAGTAAGAAACGTCCGCACATGATTTGATCGACTCTGCTTGAAACAAAACTTGGCATAAACGCGTCGTAGACCGGCCCGCGAGGTGGAATGGAAGTGATAGTCTCCTCGCGATCAGTAAAACAATGACGCATTTTACACGGAGACTCGAATCGCTGAAGCAATTCGCTACATCGAGATACTTGGGCCGAGCGGCACCGCTAAGCACGAGCGACGTGAATGACGAACGCCTCAAAGCCCGTCACCCACATCGCGCTCGTGCTCGGACAGAGGAAAGACTCGCGAAACACCGGGGAATGGCGGATCACGAACGAACCTGTGCCCGTCGGCGGCAGCGTCTTCTACCGCAGAAAGTCCGCCCATGACGGCGGCCTTCGATCCGGCAAAAAGCATCCGATAGCTTTCGAAAGCAAAAGGAATGCCATTGGCAAGGGTTTTCGCGCCTTGAACGACAAGGGAGTAAGCCCTTAAAACTAAACGGTGTTCAAAAGCCTTGTAGTGATCGCCTGAACGAGTGTTTGAATGATGAGCTCCACTTTTCGAATGATGTTGGTTGTACTCGGCTTGGTTGTACTAAGCACCTTGATTTGCGCGCCAGGCGTATTCGCCGATGATGCCACCGAAGAACCCAAACAAGCGGAGCCAATCGCACAGCCTGCCGTAATGATCGAGTTTCACGAGCCGATCACTCCATTAAGCGGCGAGCTCCTTAAAAGGCGAATTGAGCAAGCGAAAGCGGAGGGCGTGAAGATCATCGTTTTGGACATTGATAGCCCGGGTGGTTATGTCAGCACAACCTTGGAGATCGTGGATCTGCTCGAAGCATCGGACGGCATTCAGACGGTTGCGTATATCGAAAACGAAGCGATCAGTGGCGCGGCGTTAATCGCCTTGGCCACCGATACCATCGTCATGGCTCCTCATGCATTGATTGGCGATGCAGGGATGATCATGATGGGCGAGGATGCTGCGTTTCGATATGTCCCCGAAAAGGAGAGAAGCTATCTGGCTCAGCGCATTCGTACGATCGCGGAAAAGTCAGGGCGTCCAGCATCGTTGGCCGAGGCGATGATTGACAAAGATTTGGTTATCTTCAAGGCAACAAACAAGGCCGATGGTACAGTCCAATACTTCAGTCAAAAGGAATGGAGTGCTTTGGAACAACCCGAGCAATGGGACCAGGGCAAACCCGTTCAAGAAGCGGGCAAAAATACGTTCTTTACAGCGAAGGGATCACGAGCGGTGGAGCTTGGAATCGCAAACCTTTGCATCGAGGATCGCTCCGAGCTTAGCGCGGCCATCGGCGCGATCGATCCGATTCCGGTCCTCAAAGGAACCTGGGTGGATACGCTCATTTTTTTGCTTAATCGTCCTGTGATCACCGGCATTTTGCTCGTGCTGGGTTTGGTCACACTCGTGATTGAACTCCACCTTCCAGGAATTGGATTGGGAGGCTTGATGTCGATCTTTTGTTTTGGGTTATTTTTCTGGAGTCGGTTTCTCGGAGGCACCTCAGGCTGGTTCGAAGTCATCCTGTTTGTCATTGGACTGACCTTTGTCATGCTTGAGATACTTGTCATTCCAGGCATCGGGGTCGCCGGAATCGGCGGGGCAGGTTTGATGATCGCGTCACTGGTAATGGCATCGAGGCGTGTGATGATGCCCGAAAGCAGCCGCGACATGGAAAGCTTGATGGTCGATGTCGCGACGGTGCTTGGTTCGTTGGTGGGATTCGCGGTCGTATTAATGGTCCTGTCGCGGTACCTGGGCGAATTGCCGATGCTCAGCCGCCTCGCCTTAACCCCGCCGAGCGACGACATGCTGCAGCCAGTTCCTTCTCTAGCTACACCAGCCGAAACGCTCAACGGCGACCTGGAGTCGTTATCGGTCGGAGACAACGGTATATCGGTAGGGCCCCTGCGCCCAAGCGGCCGGGTGCGCTTTGGCGAATGGATTGTTGACGTCGCGACGGAAGGCGATTTTGTCGACAGTGGAATCCCGGTCCGAATCGTTGGGAAACGGGGGGTCCGCATCACGGTTCGTCCCGTCGTTTGAGCCGCCGGAAAGAGGGGATATGGCCTTCTTTACTGCCAACGGGGTAATAATTTCGTTGCGATTGATGGACGCGGCGGACCATATTCCTGAAATCACCGCTGCTACACGCGTTGCCAACCCGCGGTAAGGCCCCTTAAACTCTGCTTGCCACATCGGCTGAGTGTTTTTTTGCCCGTTTCCCACCGTCACGTCAGTTGACCCCATGGTAGCTCCCCGTGCTTTAATTCTCCGTGCGCCAGGTACCAATTGCGATGAGGAGACTGCCCATGCCTTTCGCTTAGCGGGCGCAGAAACGGAAAAGGTGCACATCAATCGTTTGATTGAGAATCCGGCGTTGGCGGCGCGGTATCAGATTCTGTGTGTTCCAGGAGGGTTCAGTTTTGGAGACGACATTGCGGCTGGACGAATTCTGGCCATTCGCCTTCGACGCCATCTCAGCGGCATGATCGATGAATTTGTTCACGGAAAGCGGGACTGTTTGGTGCTGGGGATCTGCAATGGAATGCAGGTGCTGATGCGACTTGGCGTTCTGACGGAAGATGTCGCTGAAAGCGACCGTCCAGAGCACCGAGCGGCAACGTTGACATGGAACCAGCATGGTCGTTTCGAGACTCGTTGGGTGAACCTTGCCGTCGACCCCACGCCATGCGTTTTCTTGAAAGATATCGAACGAATGTACCTGCCGATGGCGCACGCCGAAGGGAACTTCGTCGCCGCAGGTACGGATGTTTTTAACCGACTTAAATCGGAGGGACGCTTGGCCCTTCGATACTGCGATCACGCGGAGGGAACTGCCGTTATCACTGACGATCCGTTGCCGTTTCCAATCAATCCCAATGGGGCCCAGGGAAACGTCGCGGGCGTTTGCGATCGCTCCGGACGTGTGTTCGGATTGATGCCCCACCCCGAAAGGCACATCGATCCGACGCACCATCCGTTCTGGACACGGCGAGACCATCAACCTGAATATGGTGATGGATTTGCCGTTTTTCGCAACGCTGTCCAGTATTTCGAGTGAGTTGGAATAGCGGACTAGCGATTGAGGTGGATGGAACAAGCTCCTTTGTCGCAGTCCTGGCTGCGCCCGCTAATTTTGTACCGCCGCTTCGCGACTTGCTGATACGCCCAACGCCAAAGGCGGGCGGTTCCGGGAAGATGCAAAATTGGCATGACTGGCCACAGCATTGGCAAGCGGCGGGAGAGGTAGCGAACGGCGTCCGAGCCTCCGTACTGAGGACCGGCAGGCGTCACCACGTACATTTGCTCCATCAACTGGTCGTAGGTTAACTCGGGGTATCGCTCCGCAACCCGCGGATCGTGCAGTGAAAGAAAGCTGAGTCGACGGCCGGTAACATCAAGCATTTGCAACCGGTCGACTTGAGCCTTGCAGAAATTACATTCCCCGTCGTAAATCACGACGTCTGTGTTGGCTGCAGCATCCGGGTCGGGAAGCATTCGCCCCTGGGCTGACCTGGGGGCTGACCTGGATTTGTCGGTTGCGGATTGTGCCATAAACTCATCTTCGGACGAAATGGGGAGCGACTGCGGACTTTCATCGCTGGATCCGCGTTTCTGGCGAAGGCGGCGATAATGCAATCGTATACAATTGCGAAGTGTGGTATTCGAGTCAGCCGACCATAAAGCAAGTTTTCGTTTGCAACGTAAAGACGGTATACACTCCGATCCGGATGTTGCGACTATCGATTTGAGGCAATAGAGTCATGAACCCGATCGAAAAGAAAGTTCGTGGAGCCCGCCGCAGGCTTTTGTTCAGCGGATTTGCAAAATATCTCTGCTGGACACTTTTTGCGGCATGGCTGATCGCCGGACTTGCGATCGGGGCAAGTTCGGTGTGGGTCCTTCCTTGGAACCCGCAGAACTGGAATGTTGGCTGGGTGGTAGGATCGACCGTCGCAGCCCTGCTCGTCTCCCTTGGGCTCGTCTATTTCAGATCGCCTTCGATGGTAACGGTTGCGACCGAGGTGGATGCTCGATTTCAGCTGAAGCAGCGTTTAAGCAGCGTGCTTGCGATGAAGTCGGAAGACCGTGGGACAGCGATGGGAAAAGCGCTTATCGACGATGCATCGCGCCGTGCGGAGCGATTGCAAGTGAGCGAGCGATTTCCTCTCGCGCCGAGCCGTTTGGGCTGGCTACCGATCCTGCCGGCGATTGGGATTGCAGTCGCCTTGCTGGTCGGGCCGGCTTCCCCTGGCAACGCATCCTCAACGCCGACAGCCGAAATGATCGCCCAAGCGAATCAAATTAAGAAATCCACGGAGGCGCTGAAAAAGAAGGTCCAAGAGCAAAAAAAGAAGGCCGAGGCAGCGGGGCTGAAGGACGCAGCCGAAATGTTTTCAAAGATCGAGGCCGATATCGAGAAGATGTCGCAGCGCGAAACGGTAAAGCCGAAAGAGGCATTGATCGCCATCAATGACCTTAAGAAGCAGCTCGATGAACGGCGCAAACAACTCGGTTCTCCTGATGCAATGAAACAAAGTCTTTCCAAGATGAGCGAGCATGAGAAAGGGCCCGCTGAGAAGATTGTCAAGGCAATGAAGGAAGGTGATTTTGCTGACGCAAAAGAACAGGCTAAGACGCTTGCAGAAAAACTCCGTAGCGAAAAATTGACCGAAGCGGAAAAGCAAGCCTTGCAGAAACAAGTGGAAGCTTTGGGCAAGCAACTCAAGCAAGCGGCCGACGAGCACGAACGCGAAAAACAGGACCTCCAACAAAAGATCGAGGACGCACGGAAAGAAGGTCGGTCCGACGACGCAGCCAAGATGCAGCAAGAACTCAATCAGCTTGAGGCGAAAGACGGACAAATGCAGAGCATGCAAAAGATGGCAGAGTCGATGCAAGCGGCCGCCGATGCGATGGCGAAAGGCGATGCGGAACAGGCTGCAGAGGCCCTCGAAGGAATGTCAGAACAGCTCGGCGACATGCAGGACGCGATGGAGCAACTCCAAGATATCGAAGAAACACTCGATACGCTTTCGCAAAGTAAAGACCAAATGCGTTGCCGTAATTGTTCGGGGCAAGGCTGCAAAGAATGCCAAGGAGGCGGACAAGGCGAAGGAGAGGGCGATGGGCAAGGTGAGGGGAAGCTAGGTAAAAACCCTGGCAAAGGCGGTTCCAAGTATGGGTTGGGCAAAGGATCGGGACTGAGCGGGCCCGAAGAAAAAGATGGCAGCGCGCAGAGTTACGAGTCCCAGGTGAGAGGCGAACCGAAACAAGGCAGGGGAATGAACGCAGGCTTTGCCGATGGTCCCAACCGCAAAGGGGCCACCCGTGAAGACGTCAAGCAAGCGGTGCTGGGCGCAATCAGTGATGAGAGTGATCCACTTGAGAATCAGTCCTTGCCGCGAGCCGAACGTCAACATGCAAAAGAGTACTTCGATCGCCTACGTTCCGGCAAATGAATTTACGTTTACTCCATTCAACGAGTTTTCGATGAGTCGCAATCTTTCCGTATTGCTGGCAGTGTGTCTTGCATGCATGTCTCATGCGAGTCGCGCCGACTCGCCATGGCAAGCCGACGAAGCCCTTGTCGCCAAGCTTTCGCAATCGCGGAGTGAATTCAACTACGTCGAATCGCTCGTTCCTAAGTACACGCTCCCGGACCCTCTTCGACTGGCCAGTGGATCCATCGTAACAGAAGCCTCGCAATGGCCTGCACGGCGAGAAGAAACGATGGAGCTGTTTCGCTCGTACGTCTATGGTCGACGTCCAACGGCAGACTACCAAGTGACTTTCGAGGTCATCGAAGAGAGAAAAGATTTGTTTGGCTTGGGTGCGGTAGGTCGTTCGGTCATCGTCGATATCGCGATCGAATCGGAACATTATCAATTTCCATTGCTAGTCTTCTTACCTTCTAAGAACGCAAAGGAGACAAATGGAGCAAACGCTATGCCGGCTGTCGTGCATATCAACAATCAAGAGTTTCCCGATTTCGAAAAAGCGATCGCTGTTGAAACTCCGTTCTGGCCGATTGCGACACTGCTGAAACGTGGCTACGTCACTGCCGCTGTATCAACGATGGCGATCGACCCGGATCGTGCCGACGGCTTCGCGGAAGGTGTACGAGGCGCGTTTGCACGCGCAGCTGGACAACCGGATCAGAAATCACAACCAGAAGATGCCTGGAAATCGCTGTCCGCCTGGGGCTGGGGCGCGAGCCGCGCGTTGGACTACTTGATGACAATGGACGAGGTCGATCATTCGAAAGTCGCGGTCATCGGGCATTCTCGCGGCGGTAAAGCAGCCGTTTGGGCAGCCGCAGAGGACCCTCGTTTTTGGATCGCATGCAGTAACAATTCCGGATGTGGCGGCGCCGCTTTGTCGCGCCGCGCTTATGGTGAAACAGTTGCTCGAATCACGACAAGCTTTCCCCATTGGTTCTGCAACCGTTTCGCGAACTATGCGGGGAAAGAGTCCGAGCTTCCCGTTGACCAGCATCAAATACTCGGACTCATCGCACCGAGACCGATTTATGTCACAAGCGCCTCGGCAGACCTTTGGGCTGACCCACGCGGTGAATATCTGTCATTGGTCGGGGCAGCGCCCGTTTATAAACTGTTCGGGAAATCTGTGATTGAGCAGGTGGAGATGCCCGCGATCGGTCAGCCACGTAGGGAAGGAAGCATGGGCTATCACATCCGTAGTGGCGAACATGGCCTGACCGCTTATGACTGGGAAAAATTCTTAGACTTTTGTGATTCGCAGCTGCAACGCCGCTAACCGATCCGCAGATAACGTTCGTAAACTTCTCCTTTCCCATGTTCGAAAGCAAACGTCGATGAAGTTAGTCCACCATGGTGCATTTGACGGAGTCACCGGTTCATGCCACCAATATTGGACAGGACCAGCCCAAAGCGTGCTGGTCGATTGTGGGACATTTCAAGGCCATGATGCAGCCAAGCATCCAAACCCTGAGATCGACTTTTCTTTGCAGGGTATCACGGCTTTACTGCTGACCCATGTGCATGTCGATCACATTGGACGAGTTCCCTATTTGCTTGGCGCTGGTTTTCAAGGCCCTGTCTACTGTAGCCCGCCAACGGCAAAGCTTGTCCCGCTGGTCATGGAAGACACGCTTCGGATCGGTTTCACCAAGAACAAGCGTGCTATTGATTTTTTCTTGAAGAACATCTCCAAGATGCTCCGCCCGATCCCTTATGGTCAGTGGCATCCGATAGAGGGCGGGGCTCAGATACGCCTCTCGCCTGCGGGGCACGTGCTGGGATCAACGATCTTTGAAATTGAAAACAGTGACGGGACGGTTGCGGTATTCTCCGGAGATTTGGGACCGCAAGAGTCGCCGCTCCTTAATCCGCCAGTCAGCCCTCCGCGTGCGGATCTTTTGGTGCTTGAAAGCACCTATGGCGATCGACTTCATGAACCGCTGGTCAATCGTCAGCACCAGTTAGAATCCATTCTTTGCCATACGCTTAGCGATGGTGGGCTTACCATCATTCCCGCATTCAGCCTTGGAAGAACTCAAGACTTGCTGCTGGAGATGAATAATATCTTTGAACGATTGCAGCACTACGCACTTTGCTCGCATCTTGATGACGTACGCGTGATTGTCGATTCACCGCTCGCAACGCGGTATACAGAGATTTACAACTCGCTTCAAAGTTTTTGGGGCAATGAAGCAAAGCGTGTATTGTCGATTGACGACCAGCCACTTGTGTTTCGAAATTTAGAGACGATTGGCGATCACGAGCAGCATTTGGAGACGGTCAACGGCTTACTAAAAAGCCACGCGCCGGCGATCGTGATCGCGGGGGGTGGCATGTGCGCCGGTGGCCGCGTGGTCAATTACCTAAAGAAGTTCCTTGGCCGGCCTGAAACCGACATTGTGTTCGTCGGCTACCAAGCATCGGGCACGCCCGGACATTACATTCAATCCGCAGGTGAATGGGTTCGACTGGATGGGAAACGATTCGAAATCAATGCCAAGACCCATACGATCACAGGCTATTCCGCGCACGGTGACCAAGCGGACTTATTACGTTTCGTCGATGGCTTCGCAGAACGCCCCAAACAGATACGCCTGGTTCATGGCGAGTACCAAGCGAAGAAGACGCTTTCCGAGAAACTTACAGCCCTCGGATACACGGTCATTTAAAACCCATTCGACTGACTGCTGTGGCTCGTCAGCCACTGCACTCAAGGACCACAAAACACTTGGACCCGTTTCAGTGCGAGGCAACTATGTTTCGAGGGATCATTCCACCACTGGTAACGCCGCTCTTGAGCGCGAATCAATTAGACGAGCCTGCGTTCTGTCGACTTATCGATCATGTGATCGAAGGTGGTGTACATGGTATTTTCGTCCTGGGAACGACCGGTGAAGGCCCCTCCCTTTCACTTGAACTTCAAAATCGAACGATTTCGGTCGCAACGCGCCAGGCGCAAGGGCGAGTACCAGTCCTCGTGGGCATCACGCATCCGTCGTATTTTGAATCCATGAGCCTTGCCCACCATGCCTTTGACGCGGGTGCGTCCGGGCTTGTACTAGCGCCTCCATACTATTTTCCAGCCGGTCAAGATGAACTGCTCGACTATCTCTCGCAGATCGTTCCAGACTTACCATTGCCTGTCATGCTCTACAACATGCCCTCCATGACTAAATTGGTTTATGAGCCAGAGATCATTCGGGAATCGTTGAGTTGGTCGAACTGTGTTGGGTTAAAAGACAGCTCTGGCGACTTGGACTATTTTCGCCGAGTGGTAAAGATCGCGGCGGCGAGGGAAGATTATAACGTACTGATTGGTCCCGAAAGTTTGCTGGTCGAAGCCCTTGCAGCAGGCGGCAAGGGAGGCGTTCATGGAGGAGCGAACGTCTATCCTCGATTGTTTGTCTCTTTGTACGAAACAGCAATCCATGGGCAATCGACGGACTCGATGCAAGAGCAAGTATTACGACTGGGAAGAATGTACGCGATCGGTTCAAACCCGGCTTCGTCGGTAGTCAAAGCGATCAAATGTGCGTTGTCGATCCTTGGCATTTGCAATGACGTCATGGCGCAGCCGTTTCAAGCCTTTACCGCATCGGAGCGGGCACAGGTCGAACGAATCATCCGTGGTGTCGTTCAACCACCAGCGATGGCCAGACCCGTGGACTGAAGCTTCTCCAAGTCTTTAAATCGATCACAAACCTCTTGCGGTGCCACTTGGGGCAGATTGGCTTCTAGCAAGACATCTTGAATGGTACGCAAAAGTCGCCTTGCGAGAGCCTCTTGCCTCTCATCGTGCTCAAGTCGCTCGCCAACTTCGGCAACGCGTGCTTCAACGGCTTCCCACGCAGACGACTCCGGAAGCGATTCAATGGTCGTCATAAACTCCTCAGCAAGCGTCGTGGTAAGAGTCGTAATGATGGGACTGTAGCCAGTCTGATCCAACTCGGGCCAACGTGTCTGAAGTGCTTCGACTAGTGCTTCACGAGTCGTCGCTGCCTTGTCGCTGAGGGCGACGTACCGCGATTCCGATGTATCAACCTGCTTCTTTTGCTTAGAACATAGCCGTTGTACGGACAGACACGGTTGGTTGGTATCGATTTGGAGCTTCGCCACCAATGCATCGATGATTGCTTGCTGATCAGGACTAGCAAGCGAATGAACGCTTTGAATCGTTTCTGAAAGGGAAAGAAGCTGAGGCTCCCGAGGCTCGATAGAGATCTCATCGTCTCCACCCAAGAGACCGATGAGGCCTGAGAGTGTCGTCCTTTCAGCCGGCTTGTCGGTGCTAGTCGCCACAGTTTGAGGCTTTCCCAGTTTGCTTACACGGCGAAGGAGTTCGCCGGATGTTTGAACGGGGATGTCAATATTATCGCTATGAATGACTGCATATGCGTGCGCTTCGTTCAAAGTAACCATTCCGCTGCTGTCGTAGTCACAACTCGGGATTGATTCACCAGTGCGAGTGACGCCACCAAGAGCGGCCCAGAAAAAGGAACTGTACTCTTGGTAATCCACTTCGTTGACCTCCGCCGTACAGCCTGCCGCCGGCCGATCATGGACTTGTGAGAAAAAGCCACATCGCCGCCTTGGGCTAAGCCCTTGTTCAAAATCGCCGTGATTAAAAATGGACTGGGCAAAGCCACCCGAATAGCACTGGACCATCACCATGATTACGTCGACGTTTGGCGGCAAGCGGTCCAAGTGCTTTGTCCACTGCTGAACGGTAATCGATTCATCGTTCCAAAGTGACAAAGTAGTATTTCGAGTTTTACGGGTACCGCCAGTCGATGCGGATTCAGAGTAATCTCCTGACTCAGATTCCGCAGGTCCACCATGTGCAGTCGCATAAACGATCAAGCGATCGCCATCCTGCAACTGACTGTTTAACGTTTGAAATGCTTCGTCGATCCACGCCAATCGCAGACTGCCAAACACAGGAGAGACCTGATGGTCACGGTACCTTCGATGCAACTGGCTTTCGTCTCCCATGATGCGGGTCATCCACTCAGTCGCAGGTGAAATTTCTGCGGACAGTTCATTGTATTGAAGGTCACGTTCGATCGACCGACCATCGGAAAATAGGATCATGTGATTTGCGGGACCATGGCCTAGGCGATGGAGGGTACGCTGAAAGAACTGGACGTTTTTCTCTAAGGAGACTTGGTTACCGCTCGGTTCGTACCCGCCACCAAGAGTCAAAAAATAGTCCTTTGCCAGGCAATGTGGTGCCGGTAACACCCAAGAGACGGTGATTAACAGAAAACCGAAACGATTGAAGGCGGATAAAGACAACGGAGGAACTTTCCGGAAAAGGACATCATTCGGTGAAGCGTATGGGACCATGCAGTCCTGACGCTCTAGAGTATAACTTCCCACCTGCAGGTCTTGAGACCAACTTTGTATTTCATCGCGGCAAGCAATTTGGTGTCGCAGGTTTTTGACTGGGTTTAAGAAACGTGGCGTTGAGCAAGACAATCCAAGGAAATGTGATCGTTGTTGGTGCCGGCCTGGCCGGCTTATCCTGTGCGAAACGACTGGTCAACGCCGGCGTTGGAGTGCGTGTTCTTGAGGCTACCGACCGTGTCGGCGGACGGGTACGAACCGACGTCGTGGATGGATTTACACTCGACCATGGCTTCCAAGTATTGCTTACTGCGTACCCGGCGTGCCGAGAATTGCTCGACTATAAGAAGCTCCGGCTCCATCCTTTCGAGCCTGGCGCCGTCATTCGAATGAATGGTCGGTTTTCGATGATCGGTGACCCATGGCGCCGTCCGATGCAAGCCTTTCAAACGCTCATGTCGCCAGTTGGGACCCTCGCCGACAAAATTCGCATTGCTCGTTTACGACATCGATCCTGCAAAGGATCACTGGTCGACTTGTTCAACCGACCACATTCAAGCACGGAGAAGCGACTTGCAGACGAAGGTTTTTCCACGTCCATGATCGAATATTTCTTTCGACCGTTCCTAGGAGGCGTATTTCTGGACCCTAGCCTTCAGACGTCCAGCCGGATGCTTGAGTTTGTGTTTCGTATGTTCGCTTCAGGCGACATTGCCCTACCGGCCGACGGGATGGCAGCGATTCCCAGGCAGCTCGCAGATGAACTGCCTCGCGGGTCTCTCTCCCTTTCAACATCGGTTGAATCCATAGAGAATGGCGAAATTCGCCTCAGTAGTGGTGAAAAACTCGCACCAGCACAAATCGTCGTTGCAACCGAAAACACCGCTGCGGCGCGACTGCTAGGTGATCGATCCTTAGAGTCGAAATGGCAATCGACAACTACTCATTACTTTGCCTGCGATCAATCTCCCGATCGACGTCGATGTTTAATCCTTGCAGGAGATGAATATCAACGCGACGCCAGGCATCGAATCGGATCGGTATCGGTGCTCAGCGACGTTGCTCCGTCGTACGCGCCGCAAGGCCGATGTCTGGTTTCGGTCAGCGTTCCCGGGTGCGGCGAACCATCTGTGTCTTCCAGCGATGACGAACTGGAAGCGGTTCGCGAGCAGCTGAGTCGATGGTTTGGTGATGAGACCAATTCATGGAGGCACTTACGAACGTATCGCGTGCCCTACGGTTTGCCCACAACGCCACTGGACAAAATCGATTCCATTCGGCGACACGCCGACGTGATCCTTTGCGGTGATCATTTGGAAACACCTTCGATACACGGGGCGATGAGCAGTGGCATTGCCGCTGCGGCAGAAATCATCAAACGACTTGGGTCAGCGTAGAAACAAGTAGAAAACGGTGGTCCGCTACCCCCGTTTTTGCATTCGACAAGCCAAGACCCCGCAAGTCATTTGCAATAACGATCTGATCGAAGGGCAAACTAATTCAACGGTCGGATCTTGATGTTTCGCCATCGAACCTCATAAGGTCCTTCGTCTTTTCCGATACCATGGACCTGAAGACCGATGAAGCCTTCTTTCGCCGATTCTGCATCGCGAATGTCTTCAATTTTTTGGTCGTTGATCCAAGTTTGCAATCGATCTCCCGAGGCACGCACGAGGTATTGATTCCACTGACCGTTTTTGTAGGAATCCTTTATCGGTTGCGAGCCACTAATCCAACCACGCCCAGTCCCCTCACTGTAAATGTATCCTGCCTCGCCGGGGGAGGCTTCGATTTCGACTTGAGGACCATGAACGCGGCCATTTTGGAAATCAGACTTACTCGCCGAACGAATTTGAACACCGGAGTTGAGACCGACGTCTGCCATCACCTCGAATGAAAGTTCAAAATCACCATAGTTCATCTCCGTGCAAAGGAACGAATTCGGACTTCCTTGGGAAGTCGCACCCACAATGGTCCCATCTTGAACACGATACTTGGCGGTGCCATTTTTTTGGCTCCAGCCGGTCAGATCTTTGGCATTGAACAGATCAACCCAACCCGGTGCATCGAGACGAGGCGCTTTATCGCTATCGAAACTGACATCGCCGGCGTCGGGCAATGCCGCCGGATCGCGAGTCGCGGCCTTGTCGCTGGTAAGCACTGCGGCATCGACGGGTGGCAACGAAACCTTACCTGTCGCGGCCCATTCCGCGCCTCGCTGGAGAGTGACTTGAAATGCCACGCCCTGCATTGCTTCGACATCATGACCAAGCGTTGTATGAAATACGCGACCATCTCCGTACTGAATGGACATCAGGATGGGCTCATGTTCACCGGTTCCCCCCGTCGCTGGTTCCGAATACGCAGTCGCTAATACATGCATGTTTTCGGCTGGGCCGCGGAGTTTTCCGTAGAGTTCGTCTTTTGCCTGCATCCACGATTTCGGCAGCCCACTGGTGATCGGATGGTCAGTGTCTCGCACGACAACGAGAAATGGAGTGCGTTGGCCGTGGGTGCCCCCGCTTCCCTCGCTGAGGTCTCGTGTGAAACCGCCGATCTCCTCCTTCCAACGGACGTAGGGCCCGTCCTTCTCGCTGCGGCCGCCCCAGCCTCCGAGACCGATCATCCGATTGTAGGCGTGCCAGCCCGAAAACGAATTGTCAGCGGCGTGAACGCTCACGAATCCACCGCCGCCTGAGACATATTTGTCAAATGCGGCCTTGGTTCCCTCACTCCACTCATCGCCGTTGTAGTTCGAAACGACAACACCATAGTCAGAAAACGTCGGAGCAAACGTAGACATATCGGATCCAGCACTTGGCGTGGTCACGACGTCGACAGTGAACAAGCCGCAACCTTCCAAAGTCTGCTTGATGAGAGGCGTCGTCTGCTGCCAGTTGTGATTGTTCTGTCCGTCGATAAGCAAGGCTTTTATTTTCGTCGGTTCGACGGCATCTTCGGCGAAAGTGAATGGCACGTGGAGGCAACAGCCGCACAGCATGGCCAAGGCCAGCGTTATCGATTTCATCCAATCGGTTCCTGATGTGGGGGTGGGTACGTTGGCAGTTCAAGCGAGTATAACAGAGTAGTCGTATTTCTGCGGCGAGCCCTTCGTGTCATCGCTCAATAATGCCCCTTAATGGATGTGTTTTTCATGTTTTCTTCGTCCCGCGGCGACTTCCCAGCAGTTCGCTTACGGAGGCTACGTCGGCATGATTGGTCGCGGAGACTGGTTGCGGAGACGCGACTCTCGGTAGACGACCTGATTTGGCCGATTTTCGTCGTGGACCAACCTACGGGTGAGCAGCCCATCGCCAGCCTTCCCGGCGTGAGTCGCCTAGGGATTGACCCTTTGAGACGAGCCGCTGCGCAGGCGGCAGAACTGGGCATTCCGGCCATTGCAGTGTTTCCTGCAACGGATCCCATTCTAAAAACGGATGACGCTCGCGAAGCCACCAATCCTGAAAACTTGGTATGTCGCGCGGTACGCGCCGTTTATCAAGAAGTCGGCGATTCCCTTGGGATCATCTGTGATGTTGCACTTGATCCCTACAGCAGCCACGGACACGATGGCCTGATTCGCGATGCCTATGTGGTCAATGATGAGACCATCGCCATCCTTTGCAAACAGGCCATCGTCCAAGCGGAAGCGGGATGCAGCATCATCGCCCCCAGTGATATGATGGATGGTCGTGTCGGCGCAATCCGTAAGGCGCTGGATCATTCAGGCTTTGAAGACGTCCAGATTTTGGCTTATGCAGCGAAGTATGCGAGCGCTTTCTATGGCCCCTTCCGTGATGCCGTCGGGTCAGCAAAAAATTTGGCGGGCGGTGACAAAAAGACTTATCAACAAGATCCTTCAAACAGTGATGAGGCGTTACATGAAGTGGCGCTTGATCTGCGTGAGGGAGCCGATATGGTCATGGTCAAACCCGGAATGCCATATCTAGACATCATCCGGCGAGTGAAGGACGCATTCGCGGTCCCTGTACTGGCTTATCAAGTCAGCGGGGAGTACGCCATGATCTGCGCTGCGGCCGAACGCGGCTGGCTGGATCGTGACCGAGCCATGATGGAAAGTTTACTTTCGCTACGACGCGGCGGAGCGGATGCGATTCTGACCTATTTCGCACGCGATGCAGCCAAGCAAATGCAAAACGATTGATGCCGCTGGCTAATTGAATCGAGTCCTACGGCACTATCGATGGCAGAAGTGGGATCGAAAGGATCAGACGCCGTCGCGATACGCTTCGATCTCAAACGGATTTTCGCGATAACCATCCCGCCCTTTGGACCGCAGGTAAGCCCAAGCGGCGAGATAAGCAGGAATGAAAACCGGCCCCCATCGCTGGTACTGCCGCACGTGAACGCGCTCGTGTGTCCGAGTGATCGCTAACGCAGCTGCCGACTGACCAAGGACACAATGCCCAAGTGTAATGGCCATTGCGGGCATCCAAAGCGAACCAAGCGCCGCAGCCACCCGCGTTCCGTGGATTTCGATGACACCATCCACCACGGAGAATCGGCCGCCAAGCAACCAACCGATCGCGATTCCCAGGCAGGTGTTCGGGCTGGCCCAAAGATAACCGGCAACGATCAAACACTGTGCCACAGATTTGCCTCTCGGCGGCGTACAAGCGACTACCGCCTGGGTGCGATTGATATCCAGGGTTACAAGGCTCGCCAAGGCGATTCACAAGTTCCGACAAAGTGCCATGTTCTCGCGAACATGGCTATTTTGAAAAACAGAGAACCTCAGTCGCCCCTCACATTACTCGAAATCGCGATCATCCGATTCGCATTCCGCGTCGAATTCTTCAGCGGGTTCAACCAGGGTATCTCCAAGCATTTCGATCTGCTCGTCACTCAGACGCACATACCCCATCGATCGAACCACTTCCAGGACTTCGCTGCAAGTGGGGAACATTCTTCCGGCCGAGCGCTTGTAATCGTCCATGGCTCGCATGAAATCGATTTCGTCTTGTCGATAATCCCGTTCACAGGTCGTCGGATCAATATGCCGACGTCGAACAGCTCGCTTGCTTGGCTTATTTGCTAGCGGTCGAGGACCCGCATCGGGTTCCGTCATCCGGCGATCATTCCGACGTCGGTCAACGGTAACGATTTGTTGAGCTGCGGTTTCAGTGATAGAAGCGTTCACGCTGGAAATCCTCTTGGCGGGGTAGTCCGACTGAAAGCCGAACGACGGAGCTTAGTGGGTGGGTTTTGGCAGCAATCTGTGCCACTGAAACCTAGCACACCGGTTACGAAGAGGATTCCGTTTACGCAATTTGTTTGGATTTACGATGACTTTGTCACCATCCGAAGGGACAGTAGTGACGAATGCGCCGGTATTTCTCTTGCCCCGAACGCAGGCCTGCGATTATTCATCGTTTTTGATAAAGAGCCTCAAACATCGGGATCGCGCTGCAACGCGTCATGGCTGCAACGGGAAAATCTAGCGAAAAAGAGCCACCTGCCGGTAATCCGCGTTCATCGGACCTGACCGCGAAGCTGCTCATTGTCGCAGCGGTCACGACCGTCGTGGGATTTGCCGCTCTCTTCGCAACATGGATGCAGGCGGGAATTGGTCCCGGTGAAGCGACGCTACAAATCGCCTCGCGACAATATTCACTGGGTAACTTTCGGACCGCTTCCGATCTAGCCGAACAGTCCACGCTTGGTGACGAGCCGCCGCAAGAACTCAATTTACTTCGCGAATTTTTGATTGGAGCCGGGCAGGCCAGTGAAGCCCTGCTGATTGAAGACGTCAAGCAACGTCGTGCCTCGCTTTACGTCGCGCTTCCCCATCTGCAAACCGCCGTCAAAGGGTGGCCACTGGGCCGTGAAGATGAAGGAGACCGACTGTTGGGTCTCTCTCTGTACCAGATAGGCGACTATGTAGGCGCCATCGAAGCGCTTGATCGGTGCATTGATCGAAATGCGGCTTTTCGAGAAGAACTGGTTCCAATCGTCGTGGAATGCCTTCTTTACGGGGAGAAACAAGCCGCCTCGCTCGGGCTCGAAGCCCTCGACCTTGTCGATTCGAGTACGTTGCGATCGGATGCCGCTAGAGACGACTGGGACACGCTCCGCGCGCAGTGCCTCATTCGCCTCAACCGATATGAAGACGCGAGAAAACTACTGGCTGATATCGAGCAACGCATATCGACTCGTGTGCAAGGCGCCGACGCACCGACGTTCTATCGGATGTCCAAAGTCAGTCTATATCAGGCAATTGCCGACGTATCGGAGGCGATTGAGCGGTTTGGCAAAGGGAAAGCGACTGACACGAAAGTGCGCGCGGACGCTGTCACGTTTCTTGCAAACGCGATGACGCGACTTAACTCATTGCAACGCGACGCGACTCCCGACATTAGCAATCAAGCAAGCCTTTGGGCGGCGCGCGCGCTTGCGTGTTCAGCGCAACCCTTGGAATCGATTGCGTTGCTGACAGCGGTTCGCCAACAACAACCATTTATTGGGGCAAGCATCGCGGCTGGAATTGAAGAAATTGAATGGTTAGCCGAGGCTGGCAAAGGGGACGAAGCTTTGCAAACCGTGCGGTACATTCTCCGGGCGATCGGAAACGAACAAAACTACGATGGGTCGGCGATCGACCTGGTATCTTTTCGATCTCGGTTGGTCGCAGCAATGCAGGTCCTCCGTGAACAAAATCGCTTCGACGAGTGCGTCGCGATCGCCAAAACTCTTCCCACGTTATTTCCTCAAGCAGACGCATACTATGAGGAAGCGATTTCACACCGTCAGGCCGCCGAACAAATGGTCGAGTCGATTCGCAATTCCAGTCGTGAAGGCGATCCCGAGACAATTGCGTCGATCAAGAAACGTTTCCGCGCCGCAGGTGATGCGTTTGCGGCGTCGGCAAAACTGCGTTTTGATACCGAGCAGTATTGCGATACTCTCTGGCAAGCGATTGAAGCCTACGAAGACAGCGGGCAGTTCGCAACCTGTGTGGAATTGCTCGGTATTTACTTGCAGTACGAAGATCGACGTAAACAACCACGAGCACTCTTGGCTCTTGGAAAAGCGGCACTCGCGACCGGAGATCCAGCCGGCGCGTTGGTGTCGCTCGAAGACTGCATCGTCGAGTTTCCCCGCGACCCAGTGCGATACGACGCACGACTCCATTCAGCGCTCGCACTCGCCGAGTCGCAACGATACGCCGAAGCCGAGGCAATGCTTGAATCCAATCTCACCGATAGCGACCTCACACCTGATAGTCCCGTCTGGCGAGATTCACTCTACGCACTCGGCGAACTACTCTTCCAACAAGGAAACGATGCCCACTTAAAATGGGACATCGCACGCAAATCACCATCGTCTCCGCAAGCGCCTTCAATGGATTCATTGCGCGAAGCGCAGCCGTTCCTTGAGAAAGCAATCCTTCGACTCCAGGAAGCATCCACGCGTTATTGGCCTGATCCGCGCGCAAAGCACGCCACCTACTTGAATGCTCGTGCGCATCAATTAGCTTCAGCCTGGCTGAAGCTGCAAACCGAATCGACTGACGTTCTGGACGCAGCCAAACGCCAAATCCGTATTCAGGCAGACCAACACTTGACGGCTGCCCTCGCAGGATTCACTGCCCTTCGGCAAAACTTGGCCAGCCAAGAGGAAGAATTACCACTGGGTGAGTCTCAGGAAGCGATGCTTCGCAATTGCTATGTTGCCGAAGCGGATACACTCTTTGAACTGGGGCGATTCGAACAATCGGCCGAGGCCTTTCGTGGGGTATCGCTTCGATACATGAATGCGCCCCCTGCATTGGAGGCGATGCTAGGGCAAGCACGCTGCTTGCGCGAGCTCAATCGGCCGCAAGAGGCTCGATTGGTCATTCGCCAAGCCAATGTCATCCTCAAGCGTATACCGCCAGAGTCGGAGGATTCATTCCTCAAAACCACTCGTTACGATCGTAAGCGATGGAAAGAACTATTGAATTGGCTCGACCGTAACCCCATGCCTGAAGACAGCGACGCCTAACTTCGAACTTTGCAGCAAGAATCGAAACATGAATCTCCAGCCCGACACCGCTCATTTCGTAGAACTATTGCAGGAACAGTTTGATCTTCTTCGCTCGCTTATCGAGCGAGGGCATGAGCAAATGGTCGCTATTGAGGCAGGGCGAATGAATGAACTCATCGCCATACTCGCACGTAAGCAACCCGAACTCGAACGCCTCGAAGCCGTTCGCCAATCGCTTCAGGACATGCGCCCAGCGGTTGAGAACGACGCTTTTTGGCCAACCGAGGAGCTTCGCCGCCAATGCCAAGGACTGCGAGATGATGCGGCACAAGGCTTCGAAACTCTCATCGAGATCGAACGATCTTGTGAAGTAGCAATCACCGAAACACGCGATCATCTTGACCAACGGTTGAGACAAATGGACAGCGGTCGTATCGCGAGCTCAGCCTATCAATCGCAGTCCGCAGTAACATCAACGCCTAGAATCGACTTCTCTTCGCTAGGCTGATAATAAGCGAATCAACTACTAACGATTCAGTGCAAGCCGACCGAAATGGTCTTCATGCTGCCCAATCGCGTGTGCCCCGGCAATGACACGAATCCTAACCGCGTTGGATTTTCGACCGCGATAACCCCTGGTGTCAGGATGTTTGCTTACCCGGCCCGCCATGCCGCAGCGGACTCTATTCGGCGATCGAACGCTGCTGTCCAACGGTGGGCGAGTGGTGGAGTCGTCTGACTGGCGGTGTGATCCGGGAAAAGCGAACTTTGCAGAAAGTGGTGACGACGAAAGATGTCGAATCAGCTTCCTGCGAGATCCGCTATCGATGCCCATGCTGTCTGAAGGTTTTCGCTCCCCAAAAGTAGCAAAAGACGCCCTCTTGGCTTTTGCGGTAACAATCCAAACCGCCCACTGACGACGGTTTTGGGCGTATCAAAGCCCTGCCAATTCCCCAAAAGCGACCTCCGATGCCTACCGCATTCGTAAAATCACACCCTTAGGGGGTGCCAATGAATTGCGATCCGGCCCCCGCGTTGTTAACCTATCGGTCTACCCATTTCCCATTTTCCGTCTCACCGAGACCCGCTAGCATGGCTGCCGTCAACGTCGAAACCAAGGGCGAAATCATCGCCGTCTATTTTACTGATGGAAAGATTCTTGACAGCCAGCGGATCGAACAGGTCGGACGCGAGTTGCAGGATTCGGTACCTTTGGCCATCCATAAGAAGATGCTTCTCAATTTCCAAGGCGTCTCCTTCATGTCCTCTGCCATGATCACCAAACTGGTCATGCTCAATAAAGCATGTAAGGCGCAGGGCGTAACGCTAAAGTTTTGCGAAGTCTCTGCCAACGTCATGGAAGTATTCAAGATCACCAAACTCAACAAGCTTTTTGATATTCAAAAGACCGAAGACAAGGCGATCGAAAGCTTCGAGAAAAAGAGTTGGTTCGGCTGAGTAAGTGAGTCGCCCAACCAATGCATCGGCCGATTTGATCGATGCCCAGCAGGCTTTGGTCGCGGGCGAGATCCACGATTCCCTTTTGCCCCACCTATTCGTGGCCAAGATGCGGCTTGAAGCCATGCTGGCGCGTCTTGATCAAGAGCAGACGTCAGGCTTGCCGTCGGGTGGTGGATCCCATGTTTCCCTGCGAGATGAATTGCTGCTCTCCGTCCGCTCCATCCAACATGCCATGGATGTCGGCCGCCAACTGCTCGGCGAAATCTCGAGCGATAACCTCAGCGGCATTTCCTGGTCACAGCACCTCGCCTCCGCTGGCGAAGCGTACAGCGATGACAGCCCCGTGCGGATCACCATCGAAGGCGACCTCGATCAATGGGTGACCAGCGAACGAAGTCGTTTCGCGGCAAGACGCATCGCCCAAGAAGCAATTCGCAATGCCATTCGGCACGGCAAATCAAGCGTTATCAAGGTGGTGACTGAGCCATGCAGCGACCGACTGGCCCAAGTCACCATCTGCGACAACGGATGCGGCTTCAATCCCGATCATAAAACATCCGGTTACGGCATGCGTCTGATGAGGACACGCGCAAAGCTCGCCGGTGGCAAACTCACCGTCGAATCCAATGTTGGCGGACCGACTGTTATCAAGTACTTGCTCGATCGTTACGACGACGTCGACGCCGTTTGATCAAGGTCCTTCAACGAGCGCCCTAAGCGTTTCCGGCTGTTGCCAGTATTTCCGACCGGTGCATTCGGTCCTGCAACACGCTGTTTTTCCGTCTTGTCGCTCTGCAAAAAAGCAGCAACCCCAGGGTGCACATCTTCTGAATCAGCAGGTGTTCCGATTTGCTCAATCGCATCACTCACGCCGAGCAACACTGATTGACGAACACCGTCTCGCAACCACTCAAAAAAGTTTACGTTAACGGCCACTTGATTTCATTCCTTTGATAGAGCCATGCAACCACGATCCCCATGATCGCTATCGACCAACCGAACCGTACCAACCGTGGGCTGGAAAGGTCCAGAGCAGAACATCAAACAACCGCCCCTTATCCAGACCCCTTAAGATCGCATTTGCTATCAAAGGCATCTCTGACTCTTCGCTAATGGCAGGGAGGCTTGATAATCAGTCACGTAGCGCACGATGGCACTGAACGCATTGCAACGTCATCTGCATGTACCCGAGCGTGACCATCTCCAAGTTCTTCTTTTTAGCCGCTTGCGACAGAGCCGTGAGTGATCGTTGGAAATCTTGGCTGTGCTGGCGGTACTCTTCCGTCTGGATCGTCATCCAGTTAGCGTCGAAGGTCAGCGCATTGATTCGCTGTGCACTACTGTTGATTACCTCGTAGTCCTCCAACGCAATCCCTTCTAGGATCTTTTTGGCGGGTTCGAGCTTCATGTGCATAAACGGCTTGAGCGGTTCGGAGCCGGGTTCTTGCGATTGAGCCCATACGGTCGCGATGCTCAAAAAGGTTCCGATGACAAGCATGCTGTAGCGGTGACGTTTCATCACGGACAATCCCTATGACAAGAGGTGGCTCTGGAGAGAAGCATAGTATACGACAAGTCGACTCGGCCGACGACTCACTGGCATTGGCCGAACGAACCCAACTCGCCCCGCCGACCGCTTGTGCAACGCAATCGTTGTGCCACATGATCGATACGCCGTGGCTTATCGGCCGATCACTTGCAAACAAGGTGCTCGCAACCTCCGGCTTGCCAGTTCGGTCCAACCGATTTTGGCAGCAGAAAGCCAACGCGTGCGAAATAGCCCAGAACGTGCTCAATCCGCACACCACTTCGAGAACGTTTAAGCCGGCGCCGCGTGTTCCCGCAGTTCCTCGATCGAGGCAAATTCTAACGCTGAAATATGAGTAGCTTCCAAAACCACCAGCGGCGCCATGCCCGCGTCATAGGCTTCTTTCCATCTGGCCGCACAAAGGCACCACCGATCGCCGTCCTTCAATCCGGGGAACTGATACAGTTCATTTGGCGTTGAGAGGTCATTGCCACGGGACCGACTAAAACGCAGAAAGTCGGTCGTCATGACCGCGCAAACGACATGCAACCCAACGTCCGAAGCGCCGGTATTGCAGCAGCCATCGCGATAAAAGCCGGTCAACGGATCGGTCCCGCAGGTCTCAAGCGCCTGTCCGAGTACGTTTTTTGCAGAGCTCATAGGTCGTTCCTCATGCGAACAGCATATCACAAGTCGTTGGGGCGCTAAGGCGAGACAGGCTTTTGCCTCGCCATCCTAAAAACCGACCACCCCGAAAAACATTCTGGCCATTTGTACATCGACGCCGACAAGATACGATGGAGCCGTGGGTAAGTGACGTCGACTGGCAAAACGCTAATCCGTTCGGCGCTGATCCGCCTGGCACAGTACCACACTGCGTTCTTGTGGTCGTCGCGGGTTCTCGCGGCCGGGGCGGGGCTGTTCGGCCGTTTTTAGTCGCTGATCACGAAGTTCCCTTTACAAGTTCCCCGTTCAAGTATCGCGTGCAAGTATCGCGTGCAAGTTCCCCGTACAAGTATCTCCTGCACGTTCCCCGGGCAGTTCGCACCCTTCCTAGCGTTTTGGTAAGCAAGCGCCTAACGTTGAAACACTCAATGACTCGTGAGCAAACATGGATGTGATATTTCGTCACTTGACGGAGCCGCAGCGTCAAGCGGTTGCGCATATCGACGGACCGCTTCTGATCCTTGCCGGACCGGGCAGCGGAAAGACTCGTGTTGTCACTCATCGAATCGCCAATATGCTTCGCCATGGCATTCCTGCATCGCAAATCGTTGCTCTGACGTTTACGAATAAAGCAGCTGACGAAATGCGAATGCGAGTTCAATCGCTCGCGCCAAACCAACCGGTTTGGATGGGAACGTTCCATCGTTTTTGCGCCAGACTCTTGCGTCGATATGCCACGATGGTAGGGCTGAGTGAAAACTATTCGATCTATGATGCGGCTGACAGCCGGCAAGCGATCAAGCGGGCCATCGAAGCGGCAAATGTTTCCACATCCCATACGTCGCCGGAACAGATTGCCTCGGCCATTAGCCATGCCAAAAACCAGCTTGTCACTCCCGATGCGATGCTTGGACAAGTCCTCCGCTCCCGAGACCAAATCGTTTCACGCGTTTACCCTATCTACCAACGCCAACTGCTGACCGCCAACGCCGTCGATTTCGACGACCTGCTGCTCCATGTCGCGACACTGTTGCGAGATAACAGCGAATTGAGAGCGGATCTGGACGCACGTTTCAAATACATACTTGTCGACGAATATCAAGATACCAACCTTGCCCAGTACGCCATCGTACGAGCACTGTCGATCGACTATCCCAACTTATCGGTAACCGGCGATCCTGATCAGTCAATTTATGGTTGGCGAGGGGCCGATATCAACAACATCTTGGACTTTGAGAAGGATTATCCATCAGTCAAAACCGTCAGGCTGGAAGAAAATTACCGCAGCACACCCAATATTCTTCGTGTTGCTGACCAGCTCATCCGCCATAACCGACGAAGAAAGCATAAAGAGCTTTTTACTTCGCGTCCTGAGGGGCAACCAGTTGTTCTACAGCTCTATGAAGATGGCTTCCAAGAAGGCGACGACATCGCAGACCAAATCGCTAAAGCAATCTTGGAGCAAAATAGGCAACCGAAGGACTTTGCCATTTTCTGTCGCATGAACGCACTCACACGCTCGCTAGAGCATGCCCTGCGACGACGAAGTGTACCTTACCAGATCGTGAACGGAACCGAGTTTTACCAACGCAAAGAGATCAAAGACCTGCTCGGCTACCTGCATCTCATCAACAACCCCTCGCACGACGTTGCCCTTGAGCGAATCATCAATACCCCGGCCCGAGGTATCGGCGACAAAACCATTGAGCGGTTGCGCGAAGTGGCGGACGAAAAGAATATTTCTCTTTTAGAAGCAGCTAGAAAAGCAGGCCTCATCGATTCGCTTCCGAAACGATCTGCAACCAAGGTTGCCGCGTTCGTCGCACTTTACGATCGACTCTGCGTGAAAGCGACCTCTACTATGGAAGACATTGTTCTTTACTTGTTAGAACTGACGCAGTATCGCGAGTACCTTGAAAGATCGGTGGACGATCAACAGGATAACAGTCCTCTCGCGAACGTTGATGAGTTCGTCACTGCGGCGGTTGAATTTGATCGACAACACCCCGACGATGGTTCGGTCGAAGCGTTCCTTGAGCAGATCGCGCTCGTCTCTAGCACCGACGACTGGGAAGACAACACGGATCGTGTCACGATCATGACACTGCACGCATCGAAAGGGCTCGAATTTCCATGCGTGTTCGTGATTGCGGTTGAGGACGATTTACTTCCCCACTTTCGTAGCAAAGAAAACGAGGCCGACGTTGAAGAGGAGCGGCGACTCCTGTTTGTCGGAATCACGCGCGCCAAAGAGCAACTGCAACTGAGCTATTGCAAGCGACGGTCGGTACGCGGCGATAATAGAACGGTCATCGCGAGTCCGTTTTTAATGGAATTACCACGTGAAGATCTGCGACATATCGAATCCGACTTGGCGAACGACTTTTTCGACGCCGACCCATTTGCAAGCGGCGATTATCCGGATTCCTGGGATATCCCGGAGACCGCGGGCGACGAGACCGTGAACGACGAACTATGCCAACTTGACGATGACGAGCGTGGTGCGAAAGCAAAGTTAGCTACCAAGGAGAAGAAACTTCCCGCTGGGATCCGAACAGCGTCCCAGTTTGCTGCGACACCCCCCGTCAACCTAAAGGCATTTCGCCAAGGCCAGGAAGTGCTTCATCCCAAGCATGGCGAAGGAACCATTGTGACATTGACAGGACGCGGACCTAAATGCACCGTGACCGTCGCGTTCCATGAAGGCGAAACCATCACGTTTCGCTTGGCGTTCGCTCAACTTGAGCCACTATGATGGTTTGTTCTCGAAAAGCATCTCAAACGAGTGATTCGAATGGATTCAGCGATCGCATATCACGAAGCCGGACATGCTGTCATGGCGGTTTGGCTAGGCGGCGAAGTCCTTCGAGTCACGATTGAACCTGACCATGACGATGGGCCGCGACGGGACGGTGAAGCGATGGTGCGTTGGCATCACCGAGGGCTGACCGCAAGACAGTTGCGTGAGCGGGAATTGATGACCGTCCTGGCGGGACCGATCGCCGAGATGACTCATCAGGAAACAAACCTTCCCATTTCTTCGTTACCTCAATGGGCGGAAGATTTTCGAATCGCATGCGAAATTTCTGCCATGATCGTCGAGCTTCCCAGTCAACGCCGTCGAATGCTTGAAGCGGTGACGGACCAAGTCCACTTATTAGTGAAGCGACACGACTTTTGGCAAGCAATCGCCGAAGTCGCGGATCAATTAGAAGCCTACGAAACGATCGAGGGCGAAGAGGTATCGGAATGCGTTAATCGATGGCTATCGTAACCGCACCGTCGCTAGTAATTGCACCGTCGCTAGTAACTGCACCGTCGCTAGTAACTGGACTATAAGGCGGAGGGTGCTTAACGCAACGCACTCATGTAGAAACTAAAGATTCGAGTATTGTCGGTATCGGCCTTGCTGACCGGATACGCAAAGTCAAACGCAAGCGGTGCGGGGCCGAGCATTGGGATCGAGATTCGAAGCCCCAATCCAGGCGCGACACGAAAGTTCTCTTTGTTGATTTCAATGTCCCGCTCAACCGTTCCAAAGTCGACAAACGCAACGCCTCGAAACGCATCGTCCGCCGTGATGGGGAACATGTATTCGAGCGTATTGAGCCATTGAAATCGGCCGCCCACCTGAACACCACTTTCGACGGGCCCGGCACCACGAAAATCAAAACCTCTCATCGTGGAATACCCACCGGCGAAGTAATTTTCGAACAAGGGGGTTTCGTCACCGCTGAACCCAAGGCGGTTACTCAGGGACAGCGTCTGCTTACCGGAACCATCCGCGCGTCGAGCCAAGAGCAAATAGTTCCGAGTCTCCACATCGAAACGAGAATAATTGAAGTCGCCAAAAGTTTTCTCGTAACCAAATTCAAGGAAATGGCCTTCGCTTGGTTGAAAAGGACTGTCTCGAGTATCGTGCGTCAGCCGGACTTCGCCTGAGTACAACTGGTTGTTCCCCAAAACATCATTCAGAGCCTGCACAGTATTGATTCGGGGACGACTAATCTCAACGTTTTGACCATTGAGCCCAGTACTCAGTGAGAGCTCTGGCGTAACGCGGTATCCAAGGCTAACTCGACCGCCCAATCGCTCTTCGTCGTAATCCTGATAGCGGCGATCGTAGAGAAAGCCCGACACGCCGAAGCTAACGGGCAAATATCCAAACAGATTGGGATCTGCAAAACTCGCGGTGTACCGTTTGAACTGCGAGCCAGGCACCGCTTCAAGCCGCAGGGTTTGTCCTGCACCACGAAATGCGGTACCGCTGACTAAGTCTTGGAAGCTGCGAGGAAACCGCGTGATGTCAAAATTGCGTTCATCGATCGTTACTTGTCCGGTAACGCCCGCATCGCTATTCACCGCACCACCAAACATGATCCGTCCTGTCCGCGCGGGATAACCCGTGATTTCTAAGTCGGCGGTGCGAGTGTTGGGAATGTACCCTGGCGGCACGGAGGGGACGCCTGCGTAAGGATCAACCGAATCGCTGAAAAGGGTCGAGTCGGTGGGTGCGCTGAGTCCAGAATCACCCAACTGAGACGTCAGGGGAAGGTTGCTGCCGACACCTTGATTGGGCGCTGCATTGATCGGCGGAGGAAATGCTTGGGGAGGAGCGACAGGTACGCCACCGTTCGGTAGCGGCGTGACTCTAGGAGGTTGGTAGACCGGAGCGGTCGTTATCGGATTTTGGTATCCCGGTGGAAGCTGATTGCTGGAGGGAGGCTGGGGCCCAACGGGGCTTGCAAGACTGGGCGGATTGCCTTGGACCGAATAGGTGCTCGGTGGTGGTGGAGCGGGATAAGTGCGAGGGTATTGACGGGAAATGTAGGTGTTCGGAGCGTCATCCTTGGCTCGAAGCAGCTCTCCATTCTGTAAGCTCGCAAGCTCAGCTTCGGTATCGTCAAGGCTCGTATTCGTGTCTAACGCTTCGTCCGCTGTCGGCTGGGTTTTGCTGTACCAGGCAGTTTCCGGCGGATCGATGGAGATCGGTGAAATCCCCGGCGCAAGTTGATGGCATCCACTAGCGACCAACAACAGCAAAGCCAGCCATATCAGGCGGTCGTTTGGCGATTGGCAGTTGTTTAGGGTCATGACAGCGTTATCCGTGCCGAAATTGTCTGATGCGGGCCGAAAGATCGGTGCTGAATTGGAATACTGAACGCAAGGCAGTAAGGTCAATAGTCTTCATCCATGTCATCCACCGGAACAACCTTGATATCGGGTGGATCCGCAACCGCAGGGTTTACTTCCAGTAAGCTTTGACGTTCGAGTCGCCGCTGGTTAAGTTCGAGCGTTCGGCGGTCAATGTATTCACCCTCCACCAGGTCGATCTGATTCAATAGCGTCGTGTCCTTCATCAAGTGCGGCTCGCCGTCGATGTTCACGTTGATGTTCCGAATTCGCCAGCGATCTCCTTCACTGATCGTATAGACGAGGTCGACCAAATTGGCTTCGTCTCGCATTACGGTCTGTGGCTCGATCTCGGCATAGATAAAGCCAAAGGAACCGTACGCGTAGGTAAGCTCGCCAATGTCAGCCCGCATCAAAGTGCCGTCAAACATGTCGCCTGACTTGAGTTGCAGAAGGTTGGCGAGCGACGCGGTTTGAATGTACTGGTTTCCAAGAATCCGAACTTCGTTGACCTTGTAGCGTTCACCTTCATTGACGACGAATGTAACGGTCATCCACTTCCCGGAGTCGTCGTATTCAATTCGTCGGCCGACCGTAGCAGTCAGATATCCTAGATTGTGATAATAGGATTCGAGGACTTTGACGTCTTCGTCGATCTTGGTGAGATCAGCGGTGTTGTTGATGTGCCTGAGAATGCCCGCCATCGGGCCACGACTCTTTACAATCTTCTCAAGGCGGGCTTGGTTGACAATCGTGCCCCCTTCGACGCGGACATCAGCGATTCGCTCTTTATGGCCTTCGTTGATCCTGAAAATGACCGCATTGCTATCGGCGCCCAATCCTGGAACCGTTTTCACAGCAACTTGATTGAATCCTTCTTCCATGTAGTAATCGACGAGTCGGCGGCGAGCAGATTCAACGGAGAATTCGCTCATCGGATCCCCCGCATTGATTCCAGCGCGACCCTTAAGCTCACGATCGTTGAGCGCTCGGTTTCCGTGAAAGACGACCTTCGAAATGGTCGGACGTTCTCGTACCTCGAAGCGAACGAGCATCCCCTCAGGCCCCTCTTGCAAACGATAAGTGACGTGTTCAAACGCACCCATGTCGTTAAGACGACGAATGTCCGCAAGGACCGTCTCGTAGTCGTAAAACCGATCCTTGCGTGTTTGAAGCTGCTGAAAGATTTTTTCGGTGGTCACACTGCTGTTACCCGAAACGACCACGTCCGCAACCACCTTGTCGCCGGTCTCACGCCGTGCCTTCACGCCCCCACGTTCGTTAATGAAATCACGAAACGCGGGTTTCTCAGGAGGTCCAGCGGGACCTCCCTGGCCTCCGGCCCCTCCGCCCCCACCACCCATCTGCGCATGGCAAGCGGAGCCGACAAACGCCGGTAGGACGAAAAATAGCGAGACAAGTAAAACCACCAGCCACCGTGGCATGGGCTAACTCCTTCGACGAACACTCTTGCTGCAAACGGAAACGTGTTACTACCAATGCGGGGCCAAGCAAAACAAGTCGAATTCCGCGACTCCGATTTGAGGAATGACGCGTACCTTCAATCCGGCACCCGACGACTGTGACAAGCACAGGCAACCGGCAGGACCGGCCGAGCGGTGCATCGCGTTGCAAGCATAGGAAAGTTAACCAATTTTTTACCGGTCCCACCCTCAACCCATTTGCGGAGCTAATTCAGGAGCCCCACAATAGTTCGCATAAAACGCGTTGGTAACGGATATTTACGTTGGAGCAGTTCATCGTGATCGACGATCTACTTACACACTCGAAGGCTACTGAGATCGAGTTGGAGCTCAGGCGAGTTCGCGCCGAAGCCGAAGTTGCAAGGTTAGACGCGAGGGCTGCCGAACTCGAACTTCAACTGCAGCGGATGCGCCGGGAGCACCCGATTCGACACGACGATCTGCCCAATCGGGCCGCAGCAGCGACATTTTCTTCCAAACCGGACGGATTCCAATCGCATGGGCCTTCGATTACCCAAGATAGTTGGGCAATCCGAACCGCGAAGCTTCAAAACCGCCTCCCGGAGCAGCCTTCAGGCCCACTCTTTCCGGTCGCATCGCCTTCACGCAACCTTGGTGAAATATCACTCGGCCGACTAGCTTCGGCGGCAGAAAACCGTCTATCCGATTTAAACGGGTCCGATTTAGACCGGTCCGATTTAAACGAAGAAACCCAGTTCGTCCGTACCGATTCCGGTTCGGCTATGGTCGCTGCCCCCAACATTGGGCTGCTTGAAAGCTCAAAGCCAGAAACCGCTAAGGGCAATGATTTTCAAGCCCTCCGTTATCCAGGCCCTCCGCGTCAACTCCATAGTCACGCTCGCGAACCACAGGCGACAGAAACGCAGAGTGTCATTGGGGCAACCATTCCGTTCGAACCGGCAAACCCGCCTGTCTCAAGCAAAATCTTCGCCCTATTCTCCGACCAGGGAGAAACCGTAAAAGCAAAACTCCCACTGCCCATCGCAATGGTCACCCCTTTGGACGATGAATCCGAAGAAGGGTCTCAGCGACGATTTCGACCGGCGTCGTGGTTTGTCAGCTCACTGGTCCATGCTGCCATTCTCGTTTTGCTCGGACTCTTCACGTTATCGAGCAAACCACCTAAAGATCAAGTTGCATTTTCCGCGTCTTCGTCGGAGTCGAACGAGGAGTCGATGGAAACATTTTCGATCGAATCCAACGAACCCATTGAAGAAAGCGAACCCGTCCCTTCCGAAACGGCTTATGACATTAGCGCTGTCGGAACGATGGCGATAGCGGAACTATCGATGGATGTCCCACCCGCACCGGTTCCCATGGCATCGACGGAATTTCTCAACGAATCTAGCTCCGCGATGAGCAAGTCCATGATGAAGTCGCTCGCCAGCGAATCCGATTCAAAAATGAAGTTTTGTGGCGTCGAAGGTGGCGGCAACCATTTCGTCTACTTGGTTGACAGTTCAGGGAGTATGCGTGATGGCTTTCAAGCCGCGAGAAATGAGCTCCTCGATTCCATCGACCAGTTGACCGCCGACCAACGATTCTATGTTGTGTTTTTTGACGAAGAGCCGTCATACATGCGAATCAGCGATCCGAACACGGATGAGACGGCGAGCGTGATGGCGACACCGGAGAACAAAGCGAAGCTCCGCCAATGGGCAATGACGGTTCAAATGAACAAGGGCAAAGCACCTTACGAAGTACTACCTTTTGCATTGAACCTTCGTCCCGATGTCATCTTCTTGTTGTCCGATGGCGAATTCCCAACCGCCATCGAAGAAATTCTCCAAGAGCAAAATCGGGACGAGAATCTATTTGGCGATTCGGGGCCAATCTCCATCGTCCACACCATTCGATATCATGGGATCGAAGGCGAGACGGGTCGCAAAGCGGAAGCAACGATGATCAAGATTGCCAAGGAGAACGGCGGACAGTACCGACACGTCCCCAAGCCCAAGAGCTAGCGATGGCGACTTGGTTGCCGTTGCCGGCTTCACTAGCTTCGCAGTTCACCGACGATGATACACGCATTGTGTCCGCCGAAGCCAAAACTATTGCTCAAGGCAACTCGCACTTTGCGATGCACGGGGCGAAGCGCCGTGTAATCCAGATCGCATTCAGGGTCTTGGTTTTCGAGATTAATCGTAGGAGGGATCACCCCTTCCATCACGGCTTTTGTCGCGATCACCATCTCGATTCCGCCACTGGCACCGAGCGAGTGACCTAGCGAGCTCTTCGTGCTGCTGATCGCAACCTTTCGGGCATGTTCACCAAAGACTTGCTTGATCGCGACCGTTTCCGCCTTATCACCGAGCGGAGTGCTTGTGCCGTGCGCATTGATATAGTCGATATCTGCTGGATCGATGCAAGCATCGGTGATCGCCGCCCGCATTGCCGCAGCGGCGCCGCGTCCGTCGGGGTCGGGAGCGGTGATGTGTCCCGCGTCACTCGTTGTGCCGTATCCAAGCACTTCACCATGAATCGTTGCACCTCGCTTTATCGCGCGCTCAAGCTCCTCAAATACGAGGACACCGGCTCCTTCGCTCAACACGAATCCATCGCGACCGATGTCGAACGGGCGACTGGCGCGATGCGGCTCGTCATTTCGAGATGAAAGAGCCTTCATGTTTTGAAAGGCTGCCAAGCCCATGCGAGTGATGGCTGCTTCGCTACCCCCGGTGATCATGATGTCGGTTTCGCCACGGCGAATGCTTCGCAAAGCCTCACCCATTGCGTTGGTCGCGCTAGCACACGCGGTTGCAATCGCAAAGTTTGGCCCTTTGAGCCCATAATAGATTGAGAGGTTACCACCGGCTGCATTGAGCATCATCTTCGGGACGGTAAAAGGGCTAACGCGGTCGGGCCCCTTCTCAATCATTCTTTCGATCTGAGATTCGATCTCCGAAAGTCCACCAATACCAGAACCAAGGATGACACCGCATTTGGCGCGATCCTCCTTTTCGAAATCAAGTCCGGACGCTCTCACGGCCGTGCCACCGGCGCGCAATGCAAACTGAGTAAAGCGATCGAGCCGCTTGACCTCACGAGCATCGGCAAAATCACCGACATCAAAATCAGCAATGTCACCACCGATATGGATTTTATGCGCGCTGGTATCGATCGTCGTAAGCCGATGGATTCCGCAATGGCCTTCGAGCAATCGTTGCCAAACATCGTCGACGCAATGGCCCAGCGGCGTGACCAAGCCCATACCCGTGACGACTACCCGTCGATGATTCATCGCGAACCGAACCCATGCAAAAAAGTTCTAGACCAAATAAAAAATGCCGCCCCATTAAGCGGGACGGCATTGTTGCATCGTTTATCAAATGATGCGAGTCTGGTTAGCAAAACGAATGATCAGGCGTCGTCGCCTTTGGTGCTTTCGATATAGCTAATCGCTTCGCCAACTTTTTGGATTTTTTCAGCGGCATCATCTGGAATGCTGATGTCAAATTCCTCTTCCAATTCCATCACCAATTCAACGGTGTCGAGCGAATCTGCTCCCAAATCATTCACGAATGAGGTTTCGCGAGTGATCTTGTCTTTATCGACGCCCAATTGCTCCGCGACGATATCAACAACGCGTTCTTCTACCGTAGCCATGGGATTCTCCTGAAAATCTAATTTGTTATTTGTGAGTGTAAATGAGAAAAACTACGGGGGAACGTAGCGACCCAACCAATTGCAACTTCGAGATAAACAACCGCTTTCGGCACACTTGACCGCTTTCATCTCCCTGTCAACCTGCGCAAACATAGGGGAAACGGTCAAAACGCGTCAATATGCCGATAAAAATGGATTACCCCACCATCCCACCGTCGACGACGATCGTTTGACCCGTAATATACCCTGCCGCACGGGAGGCAAGGAACAGGACGGCCGCCGCAACGTCTTCGGGAGTTCCGACTCGATGGGCCGGAATTCGCTTGCGAACCTCCTCCATGACAACGTCCCCAAGCTTGGCGGTCATGTCACTTTCAATAAATCCTGGTGCGACAGCGTTGACGGTAATGGCTCGATTGGCAAGTTCTTTGCTCAGCGTCCTGGTGAATCCGATCATTCCCGCTTTACTTGCGGAATAGTTCGCTTGCCCGGGATTTCCAATCAAACCAGAAATGCTGGCCATGTTAATGATTCGCCCGTACTTCGCTTTCCGCATCAGGTTGGCGGCTGCTCGGCAACACACAAAACAGCTTGTTAAATTCGTCGAAATCACGTCGTCCCACTCCTCGTCCGACATGCCTCGAAGCAATTTATCACGGGTAATTCCGGCATTATTTACAAGGATATCCAATCGCCCGTGTTGACTGGCGGTGTTGTCAATCGCGGCGGCAGCGGCAGCACGATCTGTCACATCACAGGAAATCGCCAACGCCGAACCACCCAGCTCTTCTATTTTCGCGACCGTATCTTGCAGTTTTTCTGCGTTTCTCGCCAAACATACGACCTTAGCACCGTTCATTCCCAACGCGACAGCGACCGCTTTGCCAAGACCTTGCGACGCTCCGGTGACAACGGCAACTTGATTAGACAAGTCGGCCTTCAGTGACAATTCCATGAAATACCGTCCAAACCAAAAGAGAAAATGGATCTACCCAATCACGTGTCTTCGCCGTCACCAAAGCCCTCGAGCGGCAACTTACGATTGACCCGCTTGATAGTGCCACGCAGCACACGACCGGTACCGATTTCAACAAATGCCTCGACGCCATCGTCGATCATCTTGCGAACCGAATCCTCCCAACGCACCGGACTAACCAGTTGCTTGGAGAGCAAATGAGTAAATTCACTGCCGGAAAGGTGGACAGAAGCATCGACGTTGCTGTAAACAGGAATGGTTAAGTCGCGAATTGGAACGGCAGCTAAAGCGGAAGCCAAAGACTGAGCCGCCGGTTGCATCAACGACGTATGAAAGGCCCCGGCCACCGCTAGCGGTATGACTTTCGAAGCCCCCGCTGCGGGCGCGGCCTGAATCAGTCGCTCGATCGCGGTGAGGTGTCCTGAAACAGCAATATTGCCCGGACAAAGAATGTTCGCGGGCTGCAGAACCTCACCTTCAGCGCGAAGGTGATTACAAAGATTGGTGAGCGAATCCAAATCGATTCCAATCACGCTCGCCATCCCGCTTGAAACCACGTCTGCGGCGAGCTGCATCGCTTGGCCTCGTTTCTGGACGAGCTTCAATCCGTCCTCGAAGCCAAGACCTCCCGCGTAGCAAATCGCCGAATATTCACCAAGGCTAAGTCCTGCTGCCGCCTTGACTCTTGGAACGAGATCGGGCTGCTGCTCCTTCCAAACCTCAGCCGCGGCCATGGAGCAGACAAAGAGTGCCGGTTGGCTAAATTCCGTTGCGTCAAGCTGGTCCGAAGGTCCATTCAAGCAAAGACCAAGCAGGTCATAACCCAGCACCTCGCGTGCAACATCGTAGACTCGTTTTGCGGTGGCATGGCTATCCACCAACCACCGGCCCATTCCGACCGATTGGGCGCCTTGACCGGGAAAAACGAGCCCGACCGAATCAACATTCAGCGGCATGCTGACTACTGCTCGTCGTTTTCAACAACGATTCGGCCCTGGTAATAACCGCATTTGGGGCAAAGCGTGTGAGTCGGAACAGCGGTTGCGCAAGCTGGACAATATGCAATTTGCCGCTTGGTGAGGTGATGGTGCGACCGACGCTTGCCGGTTCGACTGTTGCTGTGTCTTCGCTTGGGGACGGCCATGGCACGTCACTCTTTTCGGAAATGCAGGGGAAACGGCGGTTTTCGCCGCGTAAAACTGTAGGGCCGCGTATGTTAGAAACTGCAGCCGTATCAGTCAACTCACGATTAAGCCGTTTTCCTAAATTCGCGTCGATGGCCCAAATCATAGGAAATGGAGTGATACCAACACAAAACCGTTACCTCATCACCGTCTTTAGCTCCGCTGGCGCAGCGGCCGGCGTGGGGGCGCCAGCGGCCGGAGGAACAACTTTTGGAGCGTCGGTCGGTGGGGTTGGCAAAGACCCCGCCTCGCCGGTTTGTAGCGAGCGAATGAAGTTGATGAGGTGCCAGATGTCTTCTTCTTCGAACTCACCTGGCACGAACGTCGCTGCCGGCATCGGCGTTCCTTCAATTCCTTGCGAAATTCGCAGCCACAGGTCGGCGGCGCTGTCTCCACCGCGGAAGTATCCCTCTGCGAAATTGCGAGGGGAGATGGTCAATGGCGGCAAGGCCCCCCTGGCAAGCAACGGCACAATCGTTTCCTTTTTCAGCGGATCCAGTCCCACACGCACCGTCCAATCCTTTGTCCAGTCGTCGAAATCGGTGGTTTGACCGTTACCCAACCCACCTTCACCGTGACACTTGCTACACGAAGCAACCTTTCCTTTGAACAACTCTCGTCCGCGTTCGACCGATTGCTTGACAGCATCAGCGGACGGACCGGTCGCCAATACCACAAACTCAGCGTGATTGTTTGCCATCGGAATCTCTGCAGGTGGAGACGGCACTTCGACTACTTCGTCAGCCGCATCAAGCCACGAGCCACCAATCTCACCGACGATGTCCTCCACCAACTCCCACTGCTCCGCAAACGACTCTTTGTCTTCCTCACTCGCACTATTTTTCAACACGGGATTGATGATCCGCTCCCCCGCCTCAAGATCCAAATCAAAAATTGCGGAGTCGACAATCGCACGCTCGGTTTCACCGCGCCATGAAAGGTAGATGACATAGTCGGTGAGAGCCTGAACGCCGTCCTCAGTCAATCCGGGAATAGGTTTCATTGCCGTTCCAGCAATTCCCAGTCGAATCGCCCGGGCGAGGTCTTCGCGAATCGGCTTACTACCGCGAGTGGTGGTTTTGAACTTAAAAATCCCCGTACGGTAATCGCGCGGATAGGGATTGATGATCGCCGCAGTAGGACCTCGCCCATTTCCGGTGATACCATGACAATCGGCACAGTGCTTGCGGTAAAGGCCGCTTCCGGACTCCGTAGCCGGTCCCGCGGCGAGCATGAGTCTATCCATCGACACGAGTTTGACGAGTTCTTCGTCCTTCGAAACAACTTCTGGCAATTTCGGCATATCGGGCGTTCCAAACATCTCCGCAACGACCCACGTGGTGTCGTCAGACGCCTGTTTCATTGAATAGCCCTCTTTGATTTCATACTTGTGCGTATGCACCAAATTCGGCTCGAATTGGACAGGAATCTCTTCTCGACAACCCGAAGCTACGATCACTGCCGCGATACAAAACCACTTTCCATTCATCATTTATCCTCGGCCTTATCGCCTAATTTTTCGCCCTTAACGCTACCGACCCAGTCGCTTCCAGTTGACCAGAAACATCGGATCAGCCCATTCCTACAACTCTCGCGATTCGTCTTTTCACTTCGTCCCGACCGATGATTTCAAGCGATTCGAACATTCCAAAACCCGCAGCAACTCCGGTCACGGCAACACGCAGGGCATGAATAATCTGCCCAATCTCAATCCCTTTCGCATCACAAAACCGTTTCAAACCGCCTTCGGTCATCTCCGCGCTGAACGGCTCAATATTATCGAGCTGTGCCGAGAATGCGGAAAGTAGCTCCGTGGCCCCCTCGGCCTTGACGATTCGCTTCTGCAGTGCCTTTTCATCATACACGATGCTATCCGCCGAAACGAAACAGTAGTCAAAGTCCAAGATGTCGCCAGCAAACTTGATTCGCTCGCCTGCCGCCTGAACCACGGCCTTCACGCGATCTCGATCGGCGGGCTCTCTGATCCAACCCGCGGATTCCGCGTAAGGCATCGCCAAGGCAACCTTCGTATCGATGGGCAATTGTGCCATCCGGTCCGCTTGCACAGCCGTTAATTTCTGCGGATCAAAACTTGCCGGCGCCTTGTTCACTCGCTCGAGCGTGAATGCCTCAATCATTTCCGGAACCGTGAACTTTTCGCGCTCTCCGTCGAGCGACCAACCAACCAACAGCAAGTAGTTCAAAATCGCGTCGGGCTGAAATCCAATCGCACGATAAAAGTCCACAATCACCGGGTTGAACGTATCCTCATTGTGAGGCAGGTGCGAGCGTTGGGCGATCCGCTCGCCATGATGAAGAAGTGCGGCAAAATCTTTATTTTTGGCATATTGCTTGAGCTTACGCTTGCTTAGCTTCGCGGTCCCGCCTGGCTCTGCAACGTAAGGGAGGTGAGCGTAAACGGGACGGGGATAGCCGAGCGATTCCAAAATAAAGATTTGCCGAGGTGTATTCGGCAAATGTTCTTCGGCCCGCACCACATGCGTGATTTCAAAATCGTGATCGTCAACGACACTTGCAAGGTGATAGAGGCAGCTCCCATCGGCACGCTGAATCACATGGTCCGGTTCGCCAGACCATTGAACCCGAACTTCCCCCCGCACTTTATCTTGGATCACACACTCGCCATCGCGCGGCATAAGGAGTCGAACAACCGGAGTTCGCCCCTCGGCTGTAAAAGCAGCCACTTGCTCTTCGTCAACCGCCATCCACCGACGATCGTAAACAAACGGTACTTTGTCGCGTTCGGCTTGTTCGCGAAGCTGCTGCATTTCCTCGGCTCGCGAGTAGTCGCGGTACGCATGTCCTGATGCGACCAGCTCCGCCGCAGCTGCTTTATGTCGATCAGCACGCTGAGATTGATAGTACGGCTCATGGGGACCACCTACTTCCGGGCCTTCATCCCAATCGAGCCCAAGCCAACGAAATCCCTCAAGAATCGGTGCAATCGCTTCATGAACGTTACGCTGCTGATCAGTGTCATCGATCCGAAGGATGAACTTTCCACCCGATTGCCGCGCAAGCAGCCAGTTAAATAGGGCCGTTCGGACGCCGCCAATATGGAGATACCCAGTCGGGCTGGGAGCAAATCGAGTACGAATCATGATGGCCTAAACAGAGCGGTCAAAGACTGTCACGGTAGCAAAGTTGCAGCTTCCCTACCACCTCTCGCCACCCATCTCGACCCACCTCTAGATACCGACTCCGAATTTCAGACACGAGGCATGAATAACATACATTGACCAATGCGGATAAACTCGATAGGCGAAATGGCATCCAATGCGTCCCCGATCAAATGCTTTTCGCGATCGATGATCGTTCGACGACTCCCGCCCCGTTTTCCATTTGAGACCCGACAATGAGAATTGCTGTCGCAGCTATCGCGTTCCTTTGTTTATTCGGGTCGACCGAAGCAGAAAATCCGGAGCGTGAAGGTTCACTGCCCGTAAACGGCGGATTGGTTTTGTGGTTAAACGCGGATGATATCGACTCATCCATTACCACCTCGGCAGGCAAGAGCCTTGACGATGGCGAACGAATCGCGGCTTGGCGAGATCGATCTCCAAACAAACGCGACTTCGTACAAGTTGACACCGAACGCCAACCGAGACGCATGCAAATCGATGATGCCTGGATCGTGAGATTCGACGGCGACGCTACGTTCATGCGTTGTGAAAGCGTTTCTGGCCAACTGACCGCGGCCACTGCGTTCATTGTCGCCTCGGCTCATGATAACCGGGGCGATTTCCGCGGACTACTTGCTGCCAATAGCGATGGAAAACGAGATTACGAGTCGGGCTTTACCATCGACCTCGGGCCCGATCCCACTCAACAGTTCGAACAGATCAACGTCGAGGGGAAGGGATTCGGTGGCGCTTCCGACCTGTTCGACCAAACGTTGCCCTTTGGAACACTCTCAATCATCGAAACCACGATCGACCCCGAACAACGGCTGGTCAGCCTTTCGGTCGATGGCAAGCCAGCCCTGACCCGACCGTTCGAGCCCGCAACGATATCCATCGGTCAACTCACCCTCGGTGCACGTTACTACACCAATGGTCCCGGCGAGCAAATGGTGCGAGGACCGTTCCGGGGGGACATGGCCGAAGTCTTGGTATACGATCGCGTTTTAAACCATGATGAGATCGAGAAAACACGCGATTATTTGCGAAAAAAGCACGCAAAATTAGCTGCGGCTTTGCCGCTCCAGTTGAAGCTCAACACCAGCGGCACCCGACTCGTCAAAGCCGAAAATCCGCCTGCCATCCAGATGCTCATCCCTGGGTTTTCGTTTCACGAACTGCCCATCGATTTGCCCAATGTGAACAACGTTCGCTTCCGTGATGACGGTCGCCTCATGACGCTCGGCTACAACGGCGACTTACACCTGCTATCCGACACCGATGGCGACGGACTAGAGGATCACGCCGAATCCTTCTGGAACAACGAAGGGAGACTACGCGGCCCTCTCGGCTTAGTACTAACGCCACCTAACTACCCGAAAGGTCGCGGGGCATTCGTGCCAAGCAAGGGAAAAGTTTCGCTAATCGTGGATACCAACGGCGACGACAAAGCTGATGAAGAAATCATTGTCGCCAAGGGCTGGGAAGAGATCCCCCAGAACGTTGATGCGGTTGGGATTGCAATGGGGCCCGATGGCTCAATCTATTTTGGACTTGGAACGGCGAATTATGCGAATGCTTACCTCATCGACGAAAAAGGGAAAGCAGCCTACGACCTAAAGAGCGACCGAGGAACAGTACAACGCGTTGCACCTGACTTCAGTCGACGAGAAACGGTTTGTACCGGCATCCGATTTCCGATTGCCTTTGCATTCAATCGTGCCGGTGATCTTTTTTGCTCTGAACAGGAAGGCGCTACGTGGCTACCAAACGGCAACCCGCTCGATGAGCTCCTGCACATCCAATCAGGGAGGCACTACGGATTTCCACCCCGGCACCCAACTCATAACCCGGACGTACTCGACGAACCATCAACGTTCGACTATGGCCCACAGCACCAATCCACCTGTGGAATGGTGTTCAACGAATCGGTCAACGGTGGTCCCGTGTTCGGCCCAACAAACTGGACTGGCAATGCCATCGTTTGTGGCGAGTCACGCGGCAAACTTTGGTGCACGAAACTCGTTAAAACGGAAGTTGGGTACGTTGCCGCGACCCAACTCTTCGCTGCACTTCAAATGCTTACCGTCGATGCATGCGTGGCTCCAAACGGTGACCTTGTCGTCGCCTGCCACAGCGGCGGGCCAGATTGGGGAACAGGCCCGACAGGCCGCGGCAAGCTTTATCGCATCAAGTTTACTCAGTCTAACGAACCCCAACCGATCGCGACTTGGGCGGAATCGCCAACCGAAATCCGCGTCGCCTTCGACCGCCCGCTCGATCCGCTAAGAATGCGCAATCTCGCGGAACAGGTTCGAGTCGAATACGGTGACTTCGTGCGCGCTGGAGACCGCTTTGAAAACCTTGTACCCCCTTATGCCGTCGTACAAAGACAGTTGCTCGCACCACGATTCGAGTTGCCGGTATTAGGTGCCTCCATCACAAGCGACCTCCGCACTCTGATCGTCAGTACCAACGCGATGAGATCGTCCGTCCACTATGCGATTACCATTCCCCGAGAAAGTTCGGCGACGGTCGACCCATCAGAGGAGCACCATGTCGACTTCGAGAAAACCGACTTGGACTTTACCCTCAACGGAGTGCAGGCAACCTGGACGGCGTCGACTCGTGACGCCCCCATCACCCCCGGCACGACGACTTGGTTACCGCACCTGAATTTAAGCGTGGCTCGTGAGTTGACCAAAGGCAGCGAGCAGCATCAATCTTTCTGGAACGAATTGGGACACCCTGGCGTCCTCCAATTACAAACTCGACTCGATGTGAATGGAGTGCTTCGCCCCAAAGTCCAGCCAGGGGCCAAGCTTGACTATCAATGGCCACAAGAAAGCGTGACCATCCTCTTGCGCTCGCCACAACCAATCGCAGTCGTTGCCTCGGCCGGTGAAATAAAAACCTCATCACAAGACGGCTCCCATGAAGTGCGCCTACAGTGCCCTGCCGATTTGATTGAAGGTATCCTCCTTGATGTGAAGCTGACCTCCTTTGATTCGGCCTCACCCGAACTCACGATTTCCCTGTCTACTAACGAAGACTCCAGACTACGCCCGCTGCCACTGCATCGTTTTACTATGCCATGGGCACAAGAGGCGCAGTCGGATGATTCCAGCAACGAGCCGATTCGGATTGCGCAACTCGAAGGCGGCAATTGGGGAAAGGGAAGACAAGTTTTCCATGGCGAGGCAGCGAGTTGTTCGAAGTGCCATAGCGTTGGCGGCGGAGGATCTAAGATCGGTCCCGACTTAGGCAATTTAGTCCATCGCGACTACCCATCCGTCATGCGCGACATCATCAGCCCTAGCTTTGCCATCAACCCAGATTTCATTGGACATGTTATCGCCTTAAACGATGGCCGAGTCATGGCCGGTATTTTGCAGACCACAAAGGAGGAGTGGGTGCTTGCCGACAACAAAGGAACCCTAACGACTATCGACCGTTCACAGGTCGAGAGCACCAAGTTGTCGGACGTTTCGGTGATGCCGATTGGACTGAGTGAAAAACTGACTGAAGCCGAGATGCGAGACTTGATGACCTTCCTCCTTACCGAACCTCCTCACATGCCGCTGGATGCGCCTCTCGACGCGCCTCCCCTGCGTTCTCAAGCCGAAGTCGCTGCCGCACTGGCAGGTGCACCGACCTTGCCCAACGATTTACGCCCGCTCCAAATCGTACTCGTCGCTGGCCCGAAGGATCACGGGCCAGGAGAACACGACTACCCCGCCTGGCAGGTCCAATGGGCCCAACTCCTTGCCGCCGCACGAAATGTCAACGTCTCGATCGCATGGGAGTTTCCCAGCAAAGAACAACTCGCATCGGCCGATGTCTTAATCTTCTTTCAGAAAGGAAATTGGGATGATGATCGCGCCCTTCAACTCGATCGATTTCAATCGCGCGGCGGCGGCGCGGTCTACATTCATTGGGCTGTAAACGGAAATGACCGAGTCGCTGATTTTTCCGATCGAATCGGTTTGGCGTCACGCGGTGGTTCCATTCGTTATCGCCACGGCGCCCTGAAATTGGATTTACATAACGCTGATCACCCAATCCTTCGTAACCTCAGCACAATTCAATTGTATGACGAGAGCTATTGGCTGCTGACCGGGAATCCCGAGAAGGTGATCCTGCTTGCGACAAGCACCGAAGACGGCGCAGAGCAGCCTCAAGTCTGGACGTATGAGAAGGGGAATGGTCGGGTGTTCGTGAGTATTCCGGGGCATTACAGTTGGACTTTTGACGATCCCTTTTTCCGAATCTTGCTGCTACGTGGTATTGCTTGGACGGCTCGTGAGCCAATTGACCGCTTCAATGAATTAGTTCCGCTTGGTGCCCGAATGTCGAAGTGATGCAATCTTGAAAACTCTTGCGAGATTCTTAGCTGGACAGCGCCAACTGGCGAGCCTGTTGTCGTTCAATACTCATTCTTTGTGACAGCCACGCAATAGCGTTCCGCCCGTTTCAAAAGTCTCAAAGACTTTCGGATCTTACTTCGGACCTTACGAGGAATGCCTAAACTCTTAACGCTTTTTGCTTCCCGAAAATCAAGCTGTAACCAAGCACTGGCCCGAGGCGCAAGCGAATCATTTGGACGTAGTGATCCACTCGCTTTCACTTCGGGCTGGCATCGGCAACGGGTTGGTACGGTCCAGCTAATATGCGGAGCAAAAGAGATCCTAAAGTAGGCGAAACGACAAGAGGCATTCCACCCTTACGGGCTGGCGATGGCGATTGATAGAATGCAATGAATCAAAGCGAGCCGACAACCATGTCGACAATGGATCCCGCCAAAGAATTGATGCTGCCTTTTCCATCGGGATGAACTCGGTTGCTTAAGAAGATCACGAATAGCTCGTTTTCTGGGTCCACCCATAGAACCGTCCCTGTGAATCCACCATGCCCGAACGCTGCAGAGCTCATCCGCTTTCCGCGGTTGCTTGAATAACCCGATTGTTTATCCCAACCAAGACCGCGGATACCACCCAGAACCTCGTAGCTACTTGTCATGCGGTCCACCACGGCAGCAGTAAGTATGCGCACCGACTCATCGCTACGAATCGGATATTCGCCTCGACCGAGCAGCATTTGAGCGTAAACAGCAACATCCTCCGCCGTTGAAAACAGCCCCGCGTGACCGGCGATGCCACCTAATGCATAGGCACGGGGATCATGGACCGTCCCTTTCATCCACTCCCCATCTCGCTTTTCAGTCGGCGCGGCCTTTTTTCGATGAGATTCGTCGGGAAGGAACCCGGTCGAATGCATCATTAACGGCTCAAAGATTTTCTCTCGAGAATAATCGTTCAGGTCTTTTCCCGACAACCGCTCAACCAACTTGCCAAGCACGATGAAGTTAACGTCGGAGTACTTGAATTCAGTGCCGACAGAATGGATCAATGACAATCCACAGATTCGCTCCCAAGCGACCTCGGGCCCTTTATCATAGTCAGACAATGCATTGTCCGGAGTCAACCCACTTCGATGCAGTAGGAGGTCAAGGACCGTAATCTTTTCTTTTCCATGACTTCCGAAAGTAGGAAAGTACTCTACGACCGCATCCGTCAAATCAACTTTGCGATCGTCCAACAAACACATCACACTCGTTGCAGTCGCCATCGGTTTGGTGAGTGAAGCCATGTCGAAGACGGTATCAATCGTCATAGGTTCGCTCGTCGGAAGCAGTTGCTTATCGCCGTACGCCTTCAGCCAAGCAATCTTTCCCCGTCGGCCGATGCAAACCACACATCCCGGCATTCGCTCGCTATCGATCGCTTCCGTGATAAGGGGCTCCATCGCCATTAAGCGAGTCTCGTCGAGCCCACAAACGCTCGGTTCGACAATTGGCAACTGTTCAGCGACCACCACCGCTTGGTTGAGAGACATCGTGAACAGGGAGGCGACGCAAAGCCTCCAACACAAGGGCCGAAGTCGGTCAATCATTTGGCACATAGATAATCTCAGACGTATTCCACCATGGATCATGGATCGAGACTGCTGATCATACGAGAGATTTGTTAATGATACATGGCGGGATCAACCGTAAACCACCGCTTCGTGGTGGAATAAAGTGGTGGACTTCAAGTACGCAGCGTCGCTCAATATAAAATGCCAAAGCGGACGCTGAGCCCGATCCTCTGCATCGATCTATCCGCTAATCCGCAGTCAATTCCTTCATTCGAAGTGCGGACGACCGTTACACGGTGGGGCGAGTGATTAAGAATCGATCCGACTACCAAAGTGCACCACGGCTAGCGCCAAAGCGGCTGATAGTTTTGGGTTTGGTTCTCAAGAGAGCGTATGCCTAGTGCCTAAAGTTCCGTCAAGACGTCGCACAGTCACCGCGGCTCCTCACAATCGAAGGCAACCGGAAGCGAGAGTCGCCGCCTAGTCCCGCAACTGGCTGGCGATCCGTCTCAAACCAAACACAAATAAAATGGTGTTAGAACGCGTGAACGCAGGAGAAGCGTCCGATCACTGTCGATTTTATCCGGACACTGACTTGTACTCAGCATCTGTAAATTACAATCCGTGACACTATTTTTTTGTAAAAACACCCGGACACCGCCACAGGTGTTTGGTGGACTTCTGTGATGCGCCATTGAGCATTCAATGCATACTGCGATTTCTTGGACGCATGGTAGCGGAGGCAACCGTGGTCAGCCATTCGATGAGAGTGGCGACGAGTCCGTCCGCTCTGAGCTGCACAGGCGGGTAGCTGTACGCCGTGATACTGACCAGTAAAGCAGATCTTTATTTGCTGCGTCGAGCACACTCGATAGCCTTGACCATCTTGGCACTACCCATACAACGCATCGACACGCTTGACCCTAAATCCTAGTTACCTGGGAAACCTCTGCACTTCCACCAGTAAACAAGGTTATCGGTTAAATACACAGAAAAAAGTCCATCTGCTCGCCTCGTATCCATGCATTTGAAGCAAGGGATTCGGTCGTTCCATCGCTCGACAAGACAACAGGCAAACGTCAGCTGCGTCAAAAGCATTGAGCCACTTGTCCATAAGCATTAAAGTAGACGTCAGTCAGGCTTTTACCAATTTGGTCTCTCGGCCCCAAAACCTTCGTCCAAGCGACTTGTAAATGCATTTTTTTTCTGAAGTAATCGTGCGTTTGGCAAAAGTGGCCGGTATCGATCTTCGGACGCAGCGTTCTACCGCGCGTCAACGACGCCTTCGGGCTGAGCACTTGGAACAGCGAGCATTGCTTGCGGCTGGCGATCCCGATTTGTCGTTTGGAATGGGTGGCCAAGTGTCGACGGAATTTGATAACACTTCAACCTGGGGCAAGACAGCGCTCGCGTCGGCGCTCCAAACCGATGGCCGGATTGTTGTTGCCGGTGAAGGCGCTCTTGCAAGACACCTACCCGACGGAACGCTAGACGCTTCTTTTGGAGTCGCTGGTCGCGTTGCGTTTCCGTATTACGCTCGCAGTATCGCGATCCAAACCGATGGATCGATTGTCGCCGTCGGTGGGACTGATGAGTTTTATTTTGAGGATTTCGTCGTTGCGCGTTATCTCAGCAATGGAACGCTTGACACTTCGTTCGACGCGGACGGAATACTGCTGACCGATTTCGGAGGAACGGAAACAGCCTATGGCGTGGCAATTCAGGCAAACGGCAGAATCGTGGTCGTTGGCGGCAGCAACGATAGTATCGTAATCGCTCGCTACAACACCGATGGCGCTTTGGATGCAACATTCGACGGCGACGGTAAGTTTATTCGCCGATTCAATACCAATCGCAGCGACACTGCATACTCCGTCGCCATTGATGCGAACGGCAAAATCGTCGTCGCTGGGACGAGTTGGGTCAGCTACACATTTAACTCATCGAATCGCGATTTCTTTGTCATGCGACTCAATACGGGAGGTTTCTTGGATCGTACTTTCGACACCGATGGCTACCTTAACACCAACTTCAGTCCAGGCCCCGTGTCGAGTGACGAAGCGCGCGACGTCGCCATTCAAAGCGATGGAAAAATTGTCGTGACTGGTTATGCCCGCATTAACTTCAATGACCACCTTGCGGTCGCTCGTTACAACCCTGATGGCTCTCTCGACGAGACGTTTAACAATAGCTTTGGAGGCCGCAAAGCGATCCCAATCCCTGGATTTTCAAATCGCCCAACGGCCGGTGAAAGTGTTTCGTTACTATCGGATGGCCGTATCCTGACTATGGCCAATGGGAGCCTTTACCAATTCACGTCGGATGGTTCGCTGGACACAACTTTTGATGGCGATGGTGTCCTTAAATTCGGTGGTTTAGTAAAGACATCATTCATCCAACCAGACGGCAAGATAATCGCGGCAGGTTCGACAGGCATTCAATTCCTCGTGATGCGGTTTGCTACCGATGGGTCGCGCGATGTGACCTTTTCTTTAGATGGCAGTGTCGAAACTGGCTTCGGCCCAAGCATTGACGAGGCAAAAGGTTCCGTGCTTCAACCAAATGGTAAGCTCATCGTTGTAGGTCAGAGCCTGCGGGCATTTGGAATCGCGAGGTACAACGCCAATGGAAGTCCAGATCTTAGATTTTCTCAAGACGGCCGAACAACGATCGACTTTGGGCCGACAACTGCGGAGTCCGGTGCGGCGGATGTTGCCGTTCAGCCCGATGGGAAGATCATTGTTGTAGGCTTCGTTAGATTCAAAGGCAGCACTTCTTGGTCGAGCCAGTTTGCCGTCGTGCGATTGAATGTGGACGGATCACTCGATACTACATTCTCCGGTGACGGGATCGCCATAACGGACGTGGGGGACTTTGGTTCAGCCAATGCAATTGCGCTGCAGACCGACGGACGCATCGTGGTAGGTGGCTCCGGATTTGGGCAGTATTTTACACTCGCTCGCTACAATACCGACGGTTCACCCGATCGAACCTTTAGCGGCGATGGCATTGCGAAAATCGCCGGAGTTAACAATGCCTCGTCGATTTCGGAGGTCCGGATCCTTCCGGACGGGAAACTATTGGCGGTAGGGAATTTCTTTACCTACAATTCATCTAAGTATGGCTCGGCTTTGATGCTGGCCAGATTCAATGACAATGGCACCATCGATACCAGCTTCGGTACCAACGGCCGCGTCATCGATTCTACCGGTCAACAGCGAACTGGTAACGATGTAGCGATTCTTCCCGATGGCAGTTTCTTAGTTGCCGGTGATACGACTTTCTATAAGAACAATTCGGCTTCCAGTGATACGGCGATTTCACGTTTCAATAGTGACGGCGCCCGTCTCTCGACGCGAGTGTTCACTTTTGATTGGCCCATTCGTTTTGATCCATTCGAAACGTTCAAATCCCGATCTGCGGCAAGTTCGATCCTTGTGCAACCCAATGGAAAGATCCTGCTGGCCGGTTCGTACGACGGCTATCTTCAGATCGTGCGCCTTAACAGCGATGAAACGCTCGATACAAGCTTTAGTGGTGACGGAAAGTCAGTCACTCAACTCGGCGAAGACGATTCCACGCTGGCTGATATCTTGCAACAGCCTGATGGACGTTTGATTGTGGTTGGCTCACGGAAATCTAAATATCCAGCTCGCGCGAATAGCGACTTCGCGGTCGCACGTTTGCTCGAAGTCAATGAACCCGCTGCCTCGACACTCGTCACAGTAAACTCGGCGGGAAATGTACAAATTTCTGACCTTTGGTCGCGTGACGACAAGCTGACAATCCAACGCACGGGTGAGTCAGTGTTGATTACCGACCAAACGGAAGACAGTCATGCGAAATTCCAAATCGTGGGTGTTGCAGGAGCCATCGGCGATGGGACGAAACAGATTTCAATTCCTCTGTCGACCATTCAAGCAACGGGCAAGCCGCTGGTTGTAAGCGGTTTAGTGGGTGATGACACCCTGACTATCATTGGGGACGAAGAAGTGAACGGATTGTCGTTTGTGGGTGGCCCTGGTACAGACACACTATCGCAAGAGACCTCCAATCTAAGTGCGGTTTGGAATTTGAATGCTGCCGGAACTGGAAGTGTGACACAGGCGGGTCGCTTTCCACGTCATTTCAGTAATGTGGAATATTTCGTCGGTGGCCAAGCGGCCGATACCTTTCGTCTCAATGGTGCGACGTCCAGCCTACAACTCAGACTTAATGGCGGCGGCGGTCAAGACACCATTCAACTGACAGCGGACGCGGACATTACGCTCCTAAACCGTTCATTCCCAAGCGGACAAAGTACACTTTCGGTAAGTGGTACTATGACGCAACAGACGAATTTAAAGGGATTTGAAAGTGCAATTCTGATTGGTGGTGCAGGTAACAATCGAATCGATGCCTCCCGCTTCATCGGCCCGGCGACTCTGCTTGGTAGGCAGGGGAACGATCAATTGATCGGTACCCAGTCCAACGATATTCTCAGCGGTGAAGACGGCGATGACGTTCTTTACGGAGACTACGGAGACGATACGTTGCGAGGCGGAAACGGAAATGACTTCTTGAGTGGTGAGTCCGGTAACGATTCGCTATTTGGAGAAACCGGAAACGACATTCTTATTGGTGGCCTTGGAGTGGATTTACTCAACGGTGGTGCCGGTGAGGATTTACTGATTGGCAGTTACAGCAATCTCCTTCAACGGTTTACGGAGGCATCGATCCGTGATGCGATCGTCGCCGCCTGGGTGTCGGCTGATGCCTATACCAATCGCGTCGTTTTGTTGCGAGACACGGGTATCGCCGGGGCGATGAAGCTGACTCCTGGAACCAATGTCCTCGATGATTCAGCAGTCGACACTCTGATTGGAGGGTCGGGGCTAGATTGGTTCTTCGCGTCTAATGCCGTCGCGGGCAATGAGATCGGTCTTGCTACTGGCGGGTTGAGATTGCTGGAAAGCGGCGAAGTAGTCACCGTTTTGTCGTAGCAATTATTCATTCTCACATCCTCCCATTCTTAGGCTCGGTGGCCGTTGGCGGCTTGTACTTTTTATTTTATCGCTGAGGAGCAACTGCGAAGTACTCGTTCCAAAGATCCACTTCGTCTCGAGAATCCATCGGCTCGCTGGCAGTCACGTATCGGCCAGTCACGTACCGGAGGCCGAACTGCGTCGTAAGGTAGAGCCTTGGGAGCGTGCCGAGACACAACATTGAGATCTGATAGTCTCTCTCACGATACTCTTCCCCCCCCACCTTCTGCGGAGTATTTTCCTCGTATTCTTGTGACGGTGCCAGCGACGAGGAGTATTTTCCGGGCATTGGCAGTGGCCGCCCAAAAACCCAGGAGGCGTGAAGACTTGAGACGTGCGTCGGGAGCGATCGAGCCAGCCTCAGAGAGCCTCCGCTTACTCCCTGTTCTTGTTCGCGGCCCAAGTGCACGACAGATCGTGCCTTAGCAGCGATCACGGAGCTGACGTTGGAGGTCGGTCTCCAGTGCGGCTAACTCCGCCAGCGTTTGTGATCGTAATTGATCCGTCGGCACCTCAGGCAAGCCAATCAAATGCCGCAGCAATTGGATTCGACCTACGATCTGCCCCCTTGCTTCTCCTCTTGCTTCTCCTCTTGCTTCACCTCTTGCTTCACCTCTTGCTTCTCCTCTAGCCTCACCTCTAGCCTCACCTTCAGCGATGGCGGCTTGGAGACGTGCCTTTTCATCCATCTGCATCTTCAGTCGTTGGTTATAAAGAGTACGCTGACGCGGGTCTCGAGCAATCATCTCTAGTATTCCTGTTGCTTCGCGAAAAACGGAACTCGACAATCGACTCGCGAGTTCGTCGGGCGTTAGCTCACCTGCCCGTTGGAAGAAAAACGCCCACTGTTGGATCGGATCAGTAATCACCCGATTATCCGTTGGCGGACGGTACTTTGGCAACTCCAACAGATGAATTTGCAGGCAATCCGTTAGCCTCAGCGAGTTTGCTTGGTTGACTAGGCGGAAATCGAGGTGCAAGTCTGGGCTGTCCCGAAAGAGGATCGCATCCAGAATGCAGATGCCGATCGATGGCCTGAGATCCACGTAGCTGTCGCCTTCGCCGATCTGGTCGACCAGTTGGGTCGCGGCGTAGTAGGTCAATCGTTCTGGCAAACCCGCTGGGAGCGTTCGTTGAACTTCGATATCGAATCGTCGACCGTAAGCGTCGCTTGCCAGTACGTCCAAAATCGAAAACTTGTCCTCGTCAAACTCTTTCTCGACGATCGGATTGAGGATCGTCACGTCCGTGATGACCGGGTGGCCACCCAGAATCGAATTGATGAAATGCAATGTCACCGCCGGATGCTCAGGGCTTCCTAACAACGTCTTGCAAGCAAAATCGACCGTGGGATTAATACCAATCATAAACAACATCGGTGGTGACGAACGGAACGAAACACTTTGTAGCTATCTTAAACGATTCCGATTTTACGAGGACATCCACAATCATGCTTGTGAGCAGGAAATCAATTAACGCTAATGACAATACGGCCGCTTGAGCAGGGTCGGCGACAGGGTGTACGTTAATGTTTCGTATGAACGGCAAGATACCAAACACCAAAAATCGAAGTTCGCTTGCCCGCGACGTTAAAAGAGCCGCTCGCCGGATCGCTATCACCGGGATCGTACTTACCCACGGATTGGAAAGCGAGTTGATCATTCCATTCCCCAACACACCGAATCTTGATAACGAGATCGTTGTGGAAAGCTGACTCGTGGGAATCTCGACGTATTATCGCCGCGCGGCCGCGGAGCGAATCGATGTTCGGTGGTATTCCGCTCACCGACTGGCCGTAATCACTTTCAAGTTTTTTGCCTGCAGCGAAAACTAGTATTTCAATGCGTTTTCTCCGCAAAGCTTCACTTTTCCACCCACCGAGTCATCCATCCTCGCACGATAGTAATGCATCGCGAGAGCGTCACCCATTCGCACCCCGTCTACGTGTAGCGGTTGCCTACGGCACAAGAGGCTAGCGGCGAGAGGCTAGGGGCGAGAATCGTTGGCGTACGATATGCACCGTGAGCGTAGCGTTCACTAATTGCACCGCTGCCATCGGTGATTGCGATGATGCTGTAATGTTGGTTGCGTTCAACATTGGTTGCGGAAGTGCCAGCTGCGGTACGCATCTGACCGTTGACAGGGTACGATGCTTTGGTTGTACGCCTCGTCAGTGTTCTGCGACGAAGGCATCGCGTACAACATTCGCAGGCAATCTGCGCCACTTTACCGCCACTTCCACTGCCATCTGTTGATTTCCTTGGACTCGAATTTTATCCGCATCCGCGGTTGCCGCGTTCACAACCTGAAAAACATCGACATCGACATCGAAAGAGGGCGATTAGTCGTCATTTGCGGCCTATCGGGAAGTGGCAAGACTAGCCTCGCACTCGACACCCTTTATGCCGAAGGGCAGCGCCGCTACATCGAAAGTTTTTCCGCTTACACACGGCAGTTCCTACAACGTTTGGATAAGCCAGACTGCGATTCGATCGACGGCATTCCACCTGCAATCGCCGTCACTCGCGCGGGTGAAGCTAGAACCAGCCGTAGTACCGTAGGAACGGCGACGGAGATCGCGGATCACCTGCGACTGTTGTTTTCAAAGATCGGTAAGTTGTTCTGCTATCAGTGCGGAAAACCAGTGAGTGCCGATGATCCGTCCGTGGCCGCATCCAGTTGTCAGCTGCTTCCTGCTGGCACACGTTTAATGATTGGCTTTGATGTTCATCTGCCCAGTCGTCGCGAAGCTAGCGAAATCTTGCTTGGACTCCAGCAAGAGGGCTATGTTCGTTTGGTCGCCGGCAATCAAACCTTTCACCTCTCAGACGGGGATCGTGGCGAACTCGCAAAGCGGGTTGGTAAAAAAGGAATTGACATAACGGTGGTAGTTGATCGGCTGACTTCGGAGGACGAGTTGACTCGCCTCACTGAGTCGTTTGAAACCGCAATGGAACAAGGCAATGGCAAAGCAACACTTTATACGGATCAAACCGATGAGAACGCTGCCGCAGCTATCGATATCGACGGACGAAAATGGACACGGTCCGTATTGAGCCGGGAAGCTCGCTGCAATGCCTGTGAGATTGATTACCACCCCCCCACGGCCAGGCTTTTTAATTTCAACAATCCGCTCGGAGCCTGCCCACAGTGTGAAGGCTTTGGGGATGTCGTTGATGTCGACATGGATTTGATTGTTCCTGACAAGAACAAATCGATACGCGAGGGTGCAATTGCTCCTTGGAATTCACCTTCGTACAAGCACGAACTGGACGAACTGCTGGCTTTGGCAAAGGCCTATGAAATACCGGTTGACGTCCCCTTTCACGAACTGAAGGCCAAGCATCTCAAGCTAATCCAGCGAGGTGTCCCTGAACGCAAGTTCGGAGGGCTCGATGGATTCTTTGCATGGCTTGAACGCAAAAAGTACAAGATGCACATCCGTGTGCTGTTATCGCGTTACCGCAGCTATAGTCGCTGCCCAGAATGCAATGGTAAACGTCTAAAGCCAGAAGCATTAGCCTATCGAATTGGCGACAAGAACATGGCAGAGGTCGCTGCGATGCGGGCGGATGAAGCGTTAAGCTTTCTCGCAGCGCTCGAACTGTCGCCTCGTGATACGATCGTCGCGAAAGAACCATTAGCCCAAGTTCGAGATCGGCTGAATTACTTGGGGCAAGTCGGTTTATCGTACCTACAAATCGAAAGGACCCTACGAACACTCTCCGGAGGTGAGACACAGCGCGTCGCGTTGACGTCGGCACTGGGCAGCGCTCTGGTTAACATGCTTTATGTTCTGGATGAGCCGACTGCGGGCCTTCATCCGCACGATGTTTCGCGGCTCGGCGATGCCATCGACGGACTTAGGCGGCGAGGCAATACGGTCGTGATTGTTGAGCATGAAGAGTCGATGATTCGACGCGCGGACGAAGTGATTGAAATCGGACCGGGTGCGGGCGAAGCTGGTGGAAAGCTTATTTTCCAAGGAACGGTGAAGCAACTTTTGCGGTGCGAAAATAGTATCACGGGTGACTTTCTTGCTGGAAGGCGCGGACACACGCTTATCGGACGCACGCCGCGGAAGCCACAAGGATTCGTAACTCTCGAAGGAGCCAGTGGCAATAATCTAAAAGATGTGACCGCCGAATTCCCGCTCGGAGTGCTTTGTTTAGTGACCGGCATTTCAGGGAGTGGCAAGAGCTCCCTCGTTCAAGACACATTGTATGGGGCAATTCGAAAGCAGCTCGGCGAATCGGCCGAGCCACCACTTCGTCACCGAGGCGTAAAGGGCGTCGGCCAGATCAAAGAGTGTGTCCTTATCGATCAGTCACCCATTAGTCGCAGTCCACGCAGTAGCCCTGTCACCTTTGTCAAAGCCTTTGATCCGATTCGGCAAGTGTTCGCCGAAACCGTCGAAGCCAGAACTAGAAACTTCGGCCCAGGCCATTTTAGTTTTAACAACGAGGAAGGACGATGCCCGACTTGCGAAGGCGATGGAAGACTGAATGTCGACATGCAGTTCTTAGCCGACGTGACCATGCAGTGTCCCGCCTGTAGCGGCACTCGCTTTCGCGATGAAATCCTTCAAGTCCGGTATCGCGACCTATCGATCGCGGAAGTGCTCGCGATGACGGCCCGTCAGGCGAATGCCTTTTTTCGTGGCTTTGAGGCAGTACAAGTCAAATTGCAGCGTCTGCTCGATGTCGGATTGGATTATGTCGCCATTGGTCAACCCGCAACGACCCTGTCCAGCGGCGAGGCGCAGCGACTCAAGTTGGCAGCATTCCTTGCCTCTGCAAAACGTCGGAAGACGCTCTTCATACTCGACGAGCCCAGCACAGGGTTGCACTTCGCGGACATCGTCCGATTGTACGACTGTTTCGACGCGCTGATCGAAGCAGGGCATTCGTTGATCGTCGTTGAACACAACCTCCAATTGATTCGTGCAGCCGATTATTTGATCGACCTTGGTCCCGGTGCTGCGGATGACGGAGGGCGCATCGTAGCCGTTGGCACACCGGATCAAGTCGCAGACGTCTTGGAGTCAGTCACCGGCCAAGTCCTGCGGACCGTTTTGAATGGCGATACTCGCGACGCAGAGGACTGATCGGCTGCCGTGCGGTATAACCAAGCGATGTGAACCCTCGATTCTTACTGCACCACCGACTTCATCGAACGATTTGAACACCCAAACTAAACTGTCACGTGACGATATCGCGACGGAATATTTCGCTAGCCTCGCTTTTGCTCCTTATCCCATTCAAGAAGAAGCACTGCTCGCCTATTTCACCAGCGAGCAAGGCGTGCTCGTGTGTGCACCGACGGGAACGGGGAAAACGCTCATCGCAGAAGCTGCCGTCTACGAAGCACTTCGTAGCGGCACGCGAATGTATTACACGACGCCACTGATTGCATTGACCGATCAAAAGCTCGTCGAACTCCGAGACTCTGCCGTCAGGTGGGGTTTTTCACCGGATCAGGTCGGACTGGTCACTGGCAATCGGACGGTCAACCCCAATGCGCCGGTTTTGGTCGTCGTAGCCGAAATCCTGCTAAACCGATTGCTGAACCATGAGCGATTTAACTTCAGCGATGTATCAAGCGTCGTCATGGACGAATTTCACTCGTTCAATGATGCCGAGCGCGGAGTAGTGTGGGAATTGACACTTGGAATGTTGCCATCAAACATTCGAACGCTTCTACTCAGCGCGACTGTTGGCAACTCAGTCGACTTTACAGCTTGGCTTTCACGTTCACACAACCGGCGACTCACGCTTGTGCAGGGCACAGAGCGAAAGGTGCCGCTCCAATACGAATGGGTTGAGGATGAAATCCTTGCAGACTTTGCGGAAAAGATAGCGGACGGCAATGAAGTCGATCGTCGTACACCGGCTTTGTTCTTTTGCTTTAACCGATCTGTCTGCTGGACGGTCGCTGAATTACTCAAGGGGAAGAGTCTGATCGATAAGGCAAGACAGGCTGAGCTTGCAGACTACTTGAATGCGGCCGACATGAAAGAAGGCGCGGGCCCGAAACTAAAGCAGATTTTGATGCGAGGCGTAGGAGTTCACCATGCGGGCGTACTGCCGCGCTATCGCCGGATGGTGGAAGAATTATTCCAACGTAAGTTGCTAAGCGTATGTGTATGCACCGAAACGCTCGCCGCAGGAATCAACTTGCCGGCAAGAAGCGTCGTACTGCCAAGTCTGTTAAAGGGACCGGCGGGCAAAAAGAAGGTGGTCGAAGCAGCAACCGCCCACCAGATCTTTGGCCGCGCGGGGCGACCTCAATTTGATGATCGCGGATACGTCTACGCCTTGGCTCATGAAGACGATGTAAAGATTAAACGATGGCGAGAAAAATACGATCAGATTCCGGAGGACACGAAGGATCCAGGCCTGATGAAGATGAAGAAGCAGCTCAAGAAGAAGCAGCCCAAAAGGCGAGCCGATGAGCAATACTGGACCCAACAACAATTCGAGGCATTGCGAGAAGCACCATCGGCAAAATTGAGTAGCCGCGGCTCACTCCCTTGGCGATTGCTCGCTTACATGCTGGGGCAATCTCCAGAGGTCCAACCGCTTCGTGATCTTGTTGGGCGAAGACTATTGGATAGTAAGTCGATCATGGATGCCCAACGTGAACTCAACCGGATGCTGATCACGCTATGGACGTCGGGATACATCACGCTCGAACCGCGTCCACGATTCGTAACGTCCAACCCACACGCCTCTCCGGCTATCGTCGCAGAGAAACCCGCAGGTTTATTTGGTGACATACTGGCGAGGAAGCAGGCGGAGGAAAATCCGCGCCCTCCCAGTGATCCAATCCTCGAAACGGTCGTTTCCGAAAATGCCCCCCGATACGAGTTGGATGATTATCGGCCCGAATTCGCCCAGCCAACCGAACGCCTGGAATGGCTGGTGCAATTGAAAACGGTTCATCCGCTCTACGGCATCTATCTGGCGGATCAACTCGCCATCGCCGATCCCGAAGAACGAATCCTCGCCTTTGAGAGCGTATTAGAGGTTCCTGGCACGGTCGCACGCATGGTGCGAGTCCCCAGTTACGACCAACTGCCACCAGGAACTCTTGCAAAATCTCGTCTGGACTCAAGACTTTTACAACTGGGCCTTGCCACGGCAGCGCAACTGGGCTCGCCTTTGAATGAAGACGAAGAAGAAGTCACCGACCGTGGCTTCGGTCGTGTCATGTTTGACGAACCAAGGGTTTGGCCGCTAACGCTTGGCGAGAAGATCTATCGCTTGTTTCAGGTTGACTATCCCTCGGTGCATGACGTCCATGTACAGCCTGTGTGGATCGTGGGTGAACTTCGAGAGTTTGGCTTCGATTTCAATCAATACGTGACCAGCCGTGGCCTTCAAAAAGAGGAGGGAATCCTATTTCGTCATCTACTACGAATGGTGCTCCTTCTGGATGAAATGGCAAACATTCCACCTCTGGAGACAACCGTCGAGGAATGGGAATACCCACTCGACGATCTGGCTGAGCAATTGACCGAGACCTGTCGTCGCGTCGACCCTCAAAGCACCGACGAAGTTATACAAAACCTGATTGGCGGGGATGAGCTGGCTCCTGAACGCCGTCGTGCCGGCGGCATCCACCGTTGACCAAGACTGATCGACAACGAATTCAAGCGTCGATTCAATACAAAAAGTTCCTAAACCGCTTATCCTTAATGTCCCCATTTGTTCTCAACTCCCTGCGAAATGCAAATTCGTGATTCAACACCGCGTACTTATGGCTGCTACAGTCCTTTGGTGGCTCTCAACTCCGTTCGGGCTGGCTCAGGACAAAACCATCTGCCTACCAGCCAATTCCGAGATTGACGCTTATTTGTCGCGTCCTGAGCCAGACTTTCTTTGGGATTTGGCGGAAGTTACGTCGGTCGAAGAAACCCGTATTCTGCGACTGAACCTGACCAGCCAACGCTGGCAGGGACTTGTTTGGAAGCATGCCCTCTTAGTCTATGAACCCAAGATTATTACTCATCCCGAACACCTATTGCTCTTTGTGACTGGTGGCAACAACGGGCAAAATCCTGGTGCGCAAGAACTTGCCATGGGTGCATCAATGGCAAGGCTATGCGGTGCACGAGTTGCGGTTCTTCATCAAGTTCCGAACCAACCGTTGCTCAACGGTCGCAAGGAAGATGACTTGATCACTGAGACTTGGTTAAAGTACATCGACACAGGTGACGCGACATGGCCACTCCTTTTCCCAATGGTCAAGAGTGCTGTTAAAGCGATGGATGCTCTTGAGCAATTGGGGGCCTCACGTGGTTGGCAACCGATTAAGGGTTTCGTCATTTCAGGGGCATCCAAGCGAGGCTGGACCAGTTGGCTTTCAGCAGCGAGCGACCGACGCGTGGTCGCAACAGCGCCAATCGTGATTGACATGCTGAATTTTTCGGCGCAAATAAAGCACCAGAAAGAGATCTGGGGCACCTTCAGTGAACAAATCGTTGACTATACAAGTAAAGGCCTTATCCCTGAGGATGGCATCCCACGCGAGGGTCGCGAGGCGAAAATCTGGGAGATGATGGATCCATTCAATTATCGTGATAAGTTGACAATGCCAAAACTACTGATTGTCGGTGCAAACGACCGTTACTGGGCAACGGATGCCATGAGTTTTTATTGGGGCGATCTCTTGGGACAAAAAGCAATCCACCGCGTGCCCAATGGTGGGCACGGATTAGAGGGAGGGAGAGAGGGTGCATTGGCCACGCTGGGCGTCTTCTTTCGCCACGTCGTCGTTGGAAGCGAGTTGCCGAAGTTGGTTTGGAACAAGACATCCGACGATCGAACGCTTGGCCTCACCGTGAAATGCGATCGCTCGCCCAAGCAAGGCAGGCTTTGGGTGGTGAATTCGGACACACTCGACTTCCGTGATTGTCGTTGGGAACCGAAAGATTTAGTTGAGTCGCAAGGACGGTTTGAAGGAAATGGCGGAAAAAAACCGATGGCGCATCAAGCCATCTTCGGCGAACTTGGCTTTGAACACGACGGAATTCCCTTCAAACTGGCCACGTTGGTTTACTGCCAGTGAGGGTAGCTAGCACAGCTCCGCGTCCGCTCCCACTTCAACGACTCTAACTCGATTGCACGCCATGGATATCGGCAAGAACTACATCGATTGGCTTCCTTTGGGGATAGGAGTCGATGGCCTCGCCTATCTTGCAACCCGAGCGAGCGATCGCCAACCGGTGGAACTGCGAGTCATTCGGTCAATCGCGGC
>JANOBM010000089.1:0-6539 GCA_031411655.1 Planctomycetaceae bacterium | reverse complement strand
GGTCATCAACAACAGAACTGGGACGCCCATCATGGTGTCGAGGAAAATCTTCAAATCCACTGCCCTGAAGTAGACCGGCCGATTGCAGGATTGCTAAACGATTTAGAGCAACGTGGTTTGTTGGAAGAAACGCTCGTCGTATGGGGTGGTGAATTTGGCCGTCAACCAGTTTCGCAAGGTGACAACGGTGGGCGAGATCATAATCCAAAAGGATTCACCTATTGGTTGGCCGGTGGAGGCGTCAAAGCAGGGACCAGCTATGGTGAGACCGACGAACTCGGGCACGAAGCGGCCGTCAATCGGCACCACATTCGCGACCTGCACGCAACCATCTTGCATTTAATGGGCATGAATCACCATGAGCTTAAATACTTTCATGGCGGTCTCGATCAAAAGCTGACAGGCGTTTTAGAAGCGAACCCGATTCATGGGGTGATTGCCTGACGCGGCCGCTGCTAGAACTTTGAGCGCGAAAATCAGGTGTAGAAAAAACGCGTGAGGTGATAAAACACTGGTGCAGCGAAACAAATGTTATCGATTTGATCCAAAACCCCAGCGTGTCCTTGAACGAGCGAACCGGTATCGGTTACGCCTCGGTCTCGCTTGATCGCACTCATCGCTAACGATCCTGCCGTTGCCATGATAGTAACGACGGCGCCCATGATTCCTGCTTCCCATGGATGGAATGGCGTTGCCCAATAGAGCGTTGCAGCAATGATCCCAGTGGTCACCATCGACCCGAAAAGGCCTTCCCACGTCCGACTGGCGTTAATCTTTTCAGCCAATATGTGCTTGCCCGCTAAACGGCTCCAGCCTCTTTCCAGTACCGAAGCAAGCTGCGCAATCAGCAACAAGAACACGAGCAAGCTGAGGTTGCTCCCGCTCCACGGCGTTCCTCCGGTCCGCACCAAGTCAAGGTCAAGCAGTGCGGGAGCGTACGACAAGGAATACACGCAAATCAGCAGACCAGCTTGAATGATGGCACTTCGCTCAAGGAACCTTTTGGCATCGCCCGAAAGCGCGATTCGCGCTGGGATAAAGAGGCTCGCGTACACAGGGATGAAAATACTGTAGAGACCATAAAAATCGAATTGTTTCGCACCGAACAACCACGCAGGCGGGCTGCTCCCAAACATCACCAAGACGTATTGCAGTGGCAAGAAAATAAAGAAGACCCAAAACAACGTGCGGTGATCGGCGCGACGGGTCGGTGTCATCGTGATGAATTCTCGAAGTGCCCAAAAGGAGACCAAGCCGAAGAGCAAGACGGTACCCACCCAGTGCAATAGGAAGCCGAAAACAAGGATGGCGGTCATCATCCACCACACTTTCAATTTGTGGTTGAACCGTTTCAGCATCGCGACTTCGATCGATGGACTTTCGCGCCGTGCCATGATCAGGCTGACGAGCGTCGCAATGCCAAGAGCAACGAGAATGACCGACAATAAAACGAACGTACTGGTCGTGAACCATGCCGGCGCAATGGATTGTTGCAATGTCGACACCGAGCTCGGCACGGTTTGGCCAAACATTCGAAGTTCGGTAAGGATGGACGAGTTCACGAAACTAAACGATCCGCTGGAGGACGGCTTGAAGCATTTGCTCGGTATTCAACTTGCTGGACGCCGGTAAACCGGGAGCAGCAATGTCTGCGGTTCGCAATCCGTCGGCGAGGACCGACTTTACGGCCGCTTCTATTTTCTCAGCGGCTTCGTCAGCTTTGAGCGAGTGCCGAAGCATCATGGCAGCGGCCAGGATCGTTGCGAGCGGGTTAGCGATGCCCTTTCCCGCAATGTCTGGCGCTGAACCGTGAATCGGCTCATACAGCCCAGGGCCGCCAGCGCCGATCGAAGCACTCGGCAACATACCCAGCGAACCAGGGAGCATTGACGCCTCATCGGTTAAAATATCGCCAAACAAATTGGCCGTGACCACGACGTCGAAAGCCGTTGGCTTTTGGATCAAGAACATTGCCATCGCATCGACAAGTACGACATCGTACCGCACGTCTGGAAACTCCTCTTTCATCACCCTGGCTGCGGTCTGACGCCACAATCGGCTTGGCTCCAGCACGTTCGCTTTGTCGACACTGGTCAGATGATTTCGTCTGCCTCGGGCCGCGTTCGCTGCCAGTCGAACCACTCTCTCCACTTCCCCAACGCTATAAATCATTTGCTGATAGGCCGTCTCTTCTTTGCCCGTTCCGTAACGCCCCGATTCACCAAAATAAACGTCGCCGGTGAGCTCTCGAACGAAAAGAATGTCAGTTCCCGCAACCACTTCCCGTTTGAGCGGTGATGCGTCGAGCAATTCATCAAATGGTTGTATCGGACGAAGGTTAGCAAAGAGCGATAACGCCTTACGAATCCCAAGCAAGCCCTGTTCGGGCCGAACCTTTGCCGACGGGTCATCCCACTTAGGACCTCCGACGGCGCCCAGCAAAATCGCATCACTTGCTTTACAGGCGGCAATCGTCTCGTCAGGCAAAGGATTTCCGGTTTTATCGATCGCGATGCCGCCGATCAGATGTTCCGTGAAAACAAACGTATGGCCACAAACGCTGCCAACCTTTTCAAGCACTCTCGCGGCAGCGTGAACGATCTCGGGGCCGATTCCATCTCCTGGAAGGAGGACGATATTAAACTTCATAGCGGAATATTGGGAGAATCAGTGGTGAAGCGGGGTGGCAGTGTAAAACGGAACAACGCAGTTTTATACCAAAAAATCAGGGACCTGCGGCGATGATCTCTGCGGACGCGCCAGACGCATATTTCTCGAAATTTCCGCGAAACAAGTCGGCCAGTCGTTTTGCCGTGACGTCATACGCATCGGGATCTGGCCAAGTATCTCGCGGCCAAAGAATAGTCGGGGAAATATCGCCGCACTGCGTCGGCACTTCGAAATGGAACGTCGGGTCAATCCGAGTGGCGGCATTGGCAAGCGTTCCGTTATGGATCGCGTCGATGATCGATCGAGTGACTTGCAGCTTCATCCGTTTCCCAATTCCGTAGACGCCACCACTCCAACCGGTATTGATCAACCACACGTTCACATCATGGTGACGTATTTGGGACGCAAGTAGCTCCGCATATTTCGTTGGATGCCAAACTAAGAAGGCAGCACCAAAGCAAGCACTGAAGGTTACTGTTGGCTCTGTGACATGCATCTCGGTGCCCGCGACCTTCGCCGTATAGCCGCTGATGTAATGGTACATCGCTTGCTCAGGATTTAGTCGACTCACCGGTGGCAGGACTCCGAAGGCATCGCAAGCAAGAAAGACGATATTCTTCGGATGTCCAGCGACGCAGGGAATCTTTGACTTCGCGATGAAGTCAATTGGATAGGCGACGCGAGTATTTTCAGTGATCGAAGCATCATCGTAATTCACCTCATGAGTGCTGTCGTCATAAACGACATTCTCGAGTACGGCACCATAACGGATCGCCTGAAAAATCTCTGGTTCGCCTTCGGGCGATAGGTGGATCACTTTTGCGTAACAGCCTCCCTCGATGTTAAAGACACCCGTGGAGGTCCAGCAGTGCTCATCATCTCCAATCAATTGACGATGCGGATCGGTTGAAAGCGTCGTCTTGCCTGTGCCAGATAGGCCAAAAAACAGTGTGACGTCGGTAGGATCGTTATCCGAACAATTGGCGCTACAGTGCATCGACAACACGCCAGCTTTAGGCATCAAATAATTCATCACGGTAAAGACCCCCTTCTTCATCTCGCCCGCGTACTGTGTACCCAGGATGACAAGTTCGCCGTGCTCGATACTGAGATCAATACTTGTCCGACTTGTCATCTGCGCAGTGTAAGGGTTCGCTGGGAAAGTGCCGGCATTGAAAATCACAAGATGTGGATCGCAAAAGTTTTTCAGTTGATCCTTGGTGGGACGAATGAGCATATTGTGCATGAACAACGCGTGATACGCGCTTTCCGCTATCACACGAACCTTGATCTGATGATTTGGATCCCAGCCCGCGTACCCGTCGAAAACAAAAACTCGCTTTCGCGTATTCAGGTAGTCCAATGCACGTTGGCGATTGATCAGAAATGACCGCTCAGTCATCCGTATATTGATGTCACCCCACCAAATATCACCGCTACTCGCTGGATTATCAACGATCCGTTTGTCCTTAGGGCTTCGACCGGTCTTGTCGCCGCTACTGGTCGCTAAAGCGCCACTCGCCGCGATGGCAGCGTGTCGATCAAAAATCGCATACTCATAAAGCCGTGCGGGCGTTGCGTTTCGAACGACATTTCGGACGGTCAATCCATAGATCGAAAGGTCAATGGGGTTGATACTCATCAATATGTCTTTAAGCGATCAGAGCAGGGCAAAGATTGGTTAATCTTAAACGCGCACCTCATTTCGAAGAATGGGACCACGCATTGGCGAACCCGCTCCCTCTTGAATGCTACAACCGGCATCTTGTGCATGACTCTCATCTTTGGGGCAAACGGATACGGATAGTAGGGCCGGTACAACAGGCAAAGCGGATGAAACTCCAACCGCGTGCTAGGTTTCGTAGCCGATCAGTGCCCTCGATGCGCCCCTGCCTTCGCCGCGGGTCGCGCCCTACCGCCACAATGTGCCGCCCAACTGCATTGCCCCACCATGGTCCATTCCTCCCGTTCTGACGCATTCATTCCTCACGCTCGTCTTGCGACTTTACCGTTTGCAATAGCTACGTTTTTAGGCGCATTCTTGGTATTTCAGGTCCAACCGATCATCAGTAAATGCGTTCTGCCCTGGTTCGGCGGAACACCGTCGGTCTGGACAACTTGCATGCTCTTCTTTCAATTGGTTTTATTCGCAGGCTACCTTTACGCGCACTTGATTCGCACGTTTTTGACAATCAGCCAGCAAGCTTACCTACATACCTCACTCCTTGTTGTTGCTTGTCTCACATTGCCGATCGAGCCATCCATCGATTGGAAGCCCGACAGCGCGTCGTCGCCGGTGTTTCAGTTACTTTGTCTACTCGCCGTCCATGTTGGCCTACCCTACTTTGTACTTAGCAGCACTGGGCCACTGGTTCAATCTTGGCTGAGTACGCAGGCTCCTGCTAACAACGTCTATCGACTGTATGCGTTGTCCAATGCCGGTTCATTGGCAGCCTTGCTAAGTTATCCTTTTCTCTTCGAACCGATGCTTTCCGTCAGTTCACAATCGTTCCTGTGGTCCTGTCTGTTTATTTGTTTCGTCGTTGTTCAGTGCATTGTGGTCATCAAGACTTCTGGCCGCAAAAGGACAGCCACAGAAACGACGTTTGAGAGCACGCTTGAGCTAACCGATTCGCTTTGTTGGAATCGAGTGGGCAGCTGGATCGGTTTGTCTGCCCTCGCGTCGACCATACTCCTTACCACGACCAATCATATCAGCCAAGATATCGCTGTCATTCCGTTTCTTTGGATCGTTCCACTGAGTCTTTACTTGATCAGCTTCATCATCGCGTTTGACTCCCCAAAACTTTATCATCCAAAACTCTATGCAGCTTTTGCAATCGGTGCATTGGCAGTGATGCACATGTCCGCCAAAGTGCCGCCTGCGCCGCGATTAATCATCGATGCAGTGGCTTCGATTGCGTTTATGTTTGTGGTTTGTGTACTTTGCCACGGCGAAGTTGCCAGATTGAAGCCATCGGTTAAGCATCTAACCAAGTTTTATGTTTACCTGTCAGCTGGCGGAGCACTTGGTGGATTGTTCGTGGCACTCTTCTGCCCTTCGATCCTCAATGACCATTATGAAGAACCGGTCGTCATGACCATCGGTGCGTCGCTTGCCAGTGTTTTATTTTTCGCAGCAAGGAATTGGACAGGGCAGATTTATAACTGGAGAGCGGTCGGACTTGTTCGTGTCGCAGCGGTGGCATTGCCACTGATCAGTATCGGCGCAGCGACGCAGATATCGACGCCCAATCGAATCAAAACGGAACGCAACTTCTTCGGTGTTCTGCGTGTCGAGAACCATTCAGGGAATCGAACACTGGTACATGGGACAACGATTCATGGATTGCAGCGAAAGGCTCCTCATCAGGCCCAACCGACAACCTATTACGGCATGCATAGTGGCGTCGCTAAACTCTTAACCGCAAAAGGCGATAACAAAGCAATCAAAGTATGTGGTGTTGGTCTCGGATGTGGCGTTCTTGCGACCTATGGGCGAAACGGAGACCGATTTGATTTCATCGAGATCAATCCTGCGGTTGTCCGTGTTGCGACGGAGCACTTCAGTTTCCTGTCAGAGTCGGCTGCTCAAATCCAAAGTCATCTTGGAGACGGTCGTTCGGTGCTGGAGGGTATGCAATCGCAGCGTTTTGATCTCATCGTGCTTGATGCGTTTAGCAGCGATTCCATTCCAGCCCATCTATTGACTGTCGAAGCGTTTCAACTTTACCAAAAGCGAATTACCGAACATGGCATGCTGGCGGTGCACGTTTCCAATAAGCACCTTGACATTGCACCACTCGTTCATCGCCTGGCGGGACATTGCGGATGGACCAGCAAACTATTGGTCTCTTCCGGAAGCGTAG
>JANOBM010000088.1:0-4848 GCA_031411655.1 Planctomycetaceae bacterium | reverse complement strand
TGGCTCAAATTCCCGTCGCCGTTCTTGTCGAGTGTTAAGAGCGCAGTGGTTGCGTTTTTCAATTCCTCGGCGGAGATCGTCCCGTCATGATCCCCGTCGAGAGCATCCATGATCGGAACATGAGGCCTTGGTCCAGACGGGAATTTGAGCCAAGATGAGTTCCGCCCGAATTTCCCTCAGGTCGGCGGCCCTGGTGGTCGTGGTCCCGAAGGACGTGGTCCTGGCGGCCCAGAGGGTCGTGGCCCCGGCGGCCCTGAAGGTCGTGGCCCCGGCGGCCCTGAAGGTCGTGGTCCTGGCGGCCCTGAAGGTCGTGGTCCTGGCGGCCCTGAAGGTCGTGGTCCTGGCGGCCCTGAACGACGTGGTCCTGGCGGTCCTGAAGGTCGTCCTCAGGCGCCGAATCCAGAGCGAATGCTAGAGCATGCGATGCAATTTGACGCTGATAAGGATCAAAAGCTTGATAAAGAGGAACTGCAGAAATTCATCGGTGACTTCATTGAACATCACCGAGGTCAAGCCGGTGGAGGGCAAGGCCCAGAAGGTCGTGGACCTGGTGGCCCCGAAGGCCGTGGACCAGGAGGCCCAGAAGGTCGTGGACCAGGAGGCCCAGAAGGTCGTGGACCAGGAGGCCCAGAAGGTCGTGGCGGTCGCCCAGAAGGCAGCCAAGGCGAACGTCCGAGCCGTCCGGAATAGTGCATCCACTCTCTTGACGTCATCGAAGGGAAGCCCAAAAGGCTGCCCTTTTTTCGGTGATATTGGCAGATGGAAATCACCATTGAAACCGCCTGATTCGGATTCGGTCAGGTGGTGTATCGAGATTATCTTTTGTTCTGGTGTGCTCCCCTTCCTCGGACATCTTCGCGATTGCTGCACGGATCGGACACAGATAAAATTTTGCAGTAAATGCCAATAAGCTTGCCTCGTTAAACAGAGCTTGGCATCTTTGTATCGGCCTTCCCAAGAATGATCTGTGCACTCAACTTCGGCATTACCTCTGCGGGCGACGTTTTCGCAAGTGCACTTCATCTACCAAATCACATTGGACGAACGCCGTCTTCGTTCCGCAAGCAGTGCCTTCTGATGGTCGATTAAGTTCAATCAACGGTTGAGTCGGCGATGGCATCTCTATTCGACAACGTGGAATAAGTCACAACCAACGTCTCCAGCGATCTCCTCATCACTCCCGGTTTGCATGGCGTCGGCGCGGCTGGAGAGAACCAATTCGAGGTGATGGTGCATCACCGTGTAGGTCAAGCAATCGATGCCAACGATGGATGAATAAATTCAAGTCGTTGTCGAATCCAGAGCCATCGGTGTTTTGAGGGCCTACCTGTAACGTTGTCTTTAACGCACAAACACGTTCGACCGCCGCATCGATACACGGTATGCAAAACCTGGCCATCACCCGGATCAGCGCAGGTCATTTGAGTTAAACAACGCCTTCAAGAAATCCGGGTAAGTGGCAACTCTTAAGAATAAAACTCACAACACATGGGCTGTAGCAAGTACCTTGCGCCTGTCTCGTTTCTACTTCCCCTTTTACTCGCTCTCTCTTTCCTTCCCGTGCGGACGCTGAAGCAGGAGCTCGGCGGAATAACGATTCCGCACGATGCTGGTTTTAAGGAAATGACCGCTTTCCGTTCAGCATCCAGCCAATCGGTGTGTATCGCACAAACACGACATAAGTCGCCAAACAAAAAAGCCAACTAACGAGTATCACCAACAGCAATTTCACGAAAACGGGTATAGCGATCGGAATCAAAAGCGTCTGCAAAAAGAGAATGATCGGCAAGTGAATCAGATACACCCAATAAGATGAATCGGCGCAGAACTTGAGCCAAGCGTTCGAACGAGCCAGAAACCGCTGACCGACCAATAGCGCCGAGAGCGTCAATAAGACCGACAAGTACGAAGCTAATACAGACTCAAACAAAGTTGGCGCAATCGTCCGTGATTCAGCGGCCTTTTTTAAAAGCTCGACGTCGAGTACAGGCAGCCGATAGTAATGGGGCACGAACAAAAGCACGCTTGCCAAGATCAATAGCCAACGCCAGGGTTGTAAACGACCCAACACTGCCTCTCGGCCGAACAACTGCCAGCCAGCCCAATAGAACAATCCGTAATAGGCGAATGGCCACCAAGTGGGAATAAAGGACTCGGGTGCCGCAATAGGAAGCCCTGCGCTTAAAACACCGGGAACCAAAGCCAGCGGTGTTAGCGCAAGCAACCATTTTCGCTGGAACAACCAATCGAATTTCAACCGCGTCAAGCGACTGCATGCGGCGGCGATCAATGAGAACATCAGCAGATAGTACAAGAACCACAAATGCATCGTGGTGTACGGCGTTGACGAATTCGAAGCTTCAGGATCCTGGCTCGCCGCAACAATCAACTGCAACAACCCTTGAGGTTCCTTGACATACGCAAAGGCAAAGACAAATACGATGGTCATTGCCACCATCAACAATGGCCAGAATAAGACGAATGGCAACACGATACGGATCACGCGATTCCACAGGAATAGCTTTAAACCTTTGCGCTGGATCATCAACTTGGCAAAATAACCCGACAGCAGAAAAAACAGCCCCATTCGAAACAGGTGAATCCACCAGATCGAAGCGTCAACTGCCACACTTCCCTGAGGGTTGGTAGCGATCCAGACCGACCGCGAAGGTTCGGCATAGGCTAAGGCACCATGCAAGTACAAGCCAAGCAGCATGGCCAGTGCGCGCAGGTTGTCCAGATAATGAATTCGTGACGACTCGCCGGAAACAGACGCCATCAAACTAGGTCCCTTCGGCGAATTTGAAACAGAAACGCAAGTCCCAAGGCGACTAGAATCACGAAAACTTCGATGGCCATGATCTGCAGGACAACTGGCGGCCATGAAAGGACTTCGCTCTTGTGAAGTTCCGAAATTACCGGATGCTCCCAAAGCGTTTTGAGAAACAAATTCAACAGAACGTTCCCCAATACGACGACGACAATCGTCCAGCCTACCGATTCCGTCACAACCGCGGTGACCAACTGCAAACAGAATCCGGCCAGCATAAAAAGAAACATCAGAGTGAGAAACGCAAGAGCACCCGGTTTGGCTTCTGGCATGACGGAATTAAGCACTGTCAAACTGGCGAGCATCCCCAACCAGGGAATCAAAAACGCGACCAGCACGACCGAAATCTTGGCGATCGAATAATCGAGCAAGCTGACCGGCAAACTCATCACAAAGGTCCGCGTCATGTCGACCGATTCGGCCAGCAGCAAGACACCGATCAAGTGAATCCCGGCGGCAATCGTCACCGTTACCATCAAAATGAAACCGATGAAGCCCGCCGTCTCGCCCGGCAAGCAAGCGACGACCACGCTCAAAAGCCCGCCCATCAAGTAGCCAAACATGGGCCAACGGCTAAGGAACAAGTCCTTCAAAAACAGGATCTGAATGGCTTGTGAGTTCATGATTGTTTCTCCTCTCGACCGCGAACGACGGCGGCCACGAAAATTTCTTCCAGTGTCATTACCTCCGAGGCTTCCAAGGTCGCTCCAGACGATTGCAGTCGGTTTTCAACCTCGGTCTGATATCGATCCGTTGTCATCACTCGTAAATTGCCGAACGTCGAATCAGTCCGCAATCCATCAATCGATGGCGCTTGCCAATTTGGTGGAACTTGTAATTTGAACCGACGCCAGCTATCTACAAACTCATCGCGGTTGTTGCTCGCAATCACTCGTCCGCGATCAATGAACGTGATGGTGTCGCTGATCTGTTCCACATCCTGGGTATTGTGCGACGAGTACAAAATGGTTCTCGTCTCGTCGCTTACGATTTTCATCAACTCCGAGAGAACTTCCTGTTTCGCCACCGGGTCGAGTCCGTTGGTGGGCTCATCAAGTATCAACAGCTTGGGACGTCGCGCGAGAATCAGCAACAGCAGAGCTTTGACACGTTGACCGTGTGAAAGCCCGTTGACTTTTTGCTGCGCAATCAGTCCGAACCGGTCGAGGAGTTGCTGGGCGTAGTCTTCGTCCCAGCTTGGAAACAGCGAACGAACGAACTGCATGTGAAAGGCAATCGACTCAGACTTGTAGAGTCGCATGTCATCGGAAAAAAAGCCAATGTCTTTTTTTGCATTCGCTTCACGCGAAGAAATCGGTTGCCCCAGGACAGAAACCGTTCCCTGGTCAGGCGTTACCAGTCCCATCATGATTCGCATGATCGTGGACTTGCCCGCACCGTTGGGGCCAATCAGACCGTTGACGGTACCCGGTTCAATTTCCAGATCGATTTTGCTGAGCCGAAAGTGTTTGTATGTTTTGGCGATTCCTCGCAGTGAGGCGGCCGCAGTCGTTTGGAGCGGCTGGTTGCGAGTGGTGCTCATTTCTGTTTCCTTTGCGATTTTTCGTAAGCTTCGGCAATGCGCCGCTGCATTTCAGTTTTCGATAGTCCCAGCAGCGAGCCCAGTTGGGCTGCCTCATTCAAGTGCTCATCCAATTCCCGCTGGGCTATAGAACTCTGCAAGCCTGGTTGGTCAGACACCACGGAGCCCTTGCCGTGCCGCGTCGTAATGATTCCTTCGCGTTCCAGTTCCAGGTAAGCCCGTTTGATCGTGATTACGCTGACGGAGAGATCCGCTGCCAGTTGCCGAATCGAAGGCAGTTCGGTTCCTGGCGGCAAATCCCCCACGGCCACGCGTCGCTGGATTTGCTCAATCACTTGCAAATACAAGGCCCGCGGGTCACTTTGCGAAAGCGTGATCCAACTGTGCTTGTTCATATACACAGTGTATACACAGTGAGATTCGTCGGTCAAGCACGTATATTGGGAATTGTTTTGAGATTCAAACTTCCTTTAAA
>JANOBM010000087.1:0-10802 GCA_031411655.1 Planctomycetaceae bacterium | reverse complement strand
GGATGAATCGGAGAAGCCAATCGCTCGCAGCACCAGTTGCATCCGCGCGGCATTGGTTTGATTGTTGAACGTGAACACTAGCGGCGTTTTTGCCGTTCCACCCGTGAAGCTGCCAATCACCGTACCCATGTACAGGACATTTGCCCCAGAAACCGTCACTAGCGACGTCGGAACAATGGCCAAGGAGTCGGTTGCTTGTCCGTTGGTATTGGTAATCGTCAACGTGCCGTTGGTAAACAAGGTTGTGTCGGCATCCGTGATGGTAACCGCGGAGAAGACCAAAACTCTCCCAGCGTTTTCGGTGTAGGTAACCGTACTGCCGATGGAGCCAATCACCGGAGGAGCACTGTCGTCGTTGAGAATCGTTCCATTGGCGAACGCATTGGTGATCGTGCCGGCGCTAGGCGTATTGAGTGAGACAACGAAGCCCTCATTCGGTTCGAATGCGGTATCGCCTACGACATTGATCGTGATGACTTTACTGGTCTGCCCGGCAGCAAAGGTTAGGGTGCCACTAGGAAGCACGCTGCCGCTGAAATCGCTGGCCGCAGCGGCACTGGTCGCGCTACCCGTGACCGCGTAGTTCACCGTGCTACTAGTGGTCGTCAAACCGCTTCGGGTGACCGTGAAAGTAAACGGCGTCGTACCGCTATTGCCTTCGGGTTTACTTGCCGATGTAGCGGCGATGGCAAACGTCGTTGGCACGCTGATGTTGATTGAAAACGTTCGCGTTGTCAGATTGCTGCCGCCACGTGCCTTGCCGCCGTTGTCGGACAACGTCACCGTTACCTGCACCACGCCTGCCTTTGTCGAATTGGGAGTGAATGTCAAAGTACCGGTGTTGCTGATTGCAGGCTGAGCGGTGAAGAAGCTGGTATCCGCCGTGACGCTAAAAGCGGAAAGAGTTTGCCCCGCTTCGTCGTTTGCACCACCTTTGCCAATTCCCGTGACATAGTTTGCAATGGTCTGTGCACCCGCATTCTGCAGTACCGTAATGACACTTGGTACCGTCATCGTTGGCGGATCGTTCACCGGTAGGACGGTGACGGTCAAGGAACGTTCAAAGATACCATCATCGCTGTTCGCACCACCGAATAGCTGATCGGCACCTGCGTCGACAGCACGGACAGTGATGACTGTGGTCCCATTCGCATCGCTTTTGGGTGTGTAGCGAATGGTTGCTTGAGCGCTTCCATTGATGAAGTCAACGACGGGGTTGGCGATTAGTGATGTGTTCGAGCTGGTCGCAGTAAACTGGAGCGCAGGGCCAGTGGCCCTTCCTTTCACAATCCCCAACACATCGATCGACTGCTCATCGTCGTCCTCGACGATCGCAGCAGGATTGGCGATTGCGTTAAAGGATGGCGGTAGGACAGCAGACCGAATGATAAAATCTTGACCCGTGACAATATTCAAACCGGTCAATGCAACGCGGCGTGCACCATTGACGAGCCGATTCTTAAGCACATGTAATGAATCCGCCTGCTGTGGAATGGTGACGATATCAAGCGTACCGGTACCGCCCGGTCCTGACGTATCATTGTCAAAATTTGCAACGACCAGTGGCATGCGTTGAGCGAGCGAGAACTGACCGAGCCCCACGTTTTCCAGAGGCTCAAACAGTACATCGCCTGACGCCGAATCCAAACCGATATTGCGGAAGATTGATAAATTACGATCTTTTAAGTTGCTGGCGATCACGTCGATGTCGCCATCGTTATCGATATCTCCAACGGCAATATCGAATGCACCGCTCGCTGTTCCCAATATTGCGGTCTGGACCCGAAACGTCCCATCCGATTTGCATAACAAAATCGAAATCGAGTTCGAGTTAAAATTTGCAACCGCGACATCGGTACGCGAGTCGCCGTTGAAATCGCCGGTCACAGAATCGATCGGCAAGCCGCCGACTTGGTAATAGGCGGCTTCCTTCACTAGCTTTCCTGCACCATCGCCCGTCAGTACGGTCACACCGCCGCTTGTTGTGCCGGTGTTCAAGGGAACCGCATGCACGACGGCGACGTCAAGAGACGCATCACCAGAAAAGTTTCCAGCGACGAGCGAAACGGGAACATTTCCACCGGATGCAATCGCCGCTCCTGGTGTAAATACACCACCGCCGTCGTTGGTTAGCAACTGGACGGAATTATCAGCCTTGTTGACAACAACCAAATCCGGCTTCGCGTTACCGCCAAATTGACCCGCGACGAGATCGAGCGGTTCACCACCCACTTTCACGTAGGACCGCGACGTGAACGCTTTTGTTACGGCATTGAAGTTCAAAAGCACAGTGACGTTGCCGGTATAGTTCGCCGTTAACGCCACGTCGAGTTTAGCATCATTATCGAACTGTCCTACGACCAAAGACGTCGGCCCCGCACCAGCGGACCCCAGATCAATATCGATCTGGTCCGAAACAAAGCCTCCCGCACCATTATTGAATCGAATGCTCAGCTTGTTTCCCTCGCCGAGTGCCACCGCAACATCTTGAAATCCATCCAAGTTGAAATCGCTGCGACTGATACTCTGTGGATTTCCAAATGGAGCTAACGCGTTGAATAGCGGAAACGTTTCAAGTGCAAAATCACTTCCGAGTGGGGATACATGGACAAGCGTCGGAGCGAGCAAAGTTGAGACTGCCACACTCAATGAACCAAGGCCCACAAATGAATAAAGCCCTTCGTTATCGGTCAGTACGCGCGGTTCATTGGTATCCCTGACCCCAAAATTTGAGGCATCGAGATAAACTTCACCTCCAACGATTGGTAAATCGACGCCTGCATCAAACGAACCATTGCCATTTTTGTCGTCGAAAAGACGGCCTTCAATTCCTGATCCGCCGGATTGCCCGGTACTCGCACTCACACGGAACGCGAAATCACGCTGCGTTAGACTTGAGCCTGGCGGCAGATAGAAATCTTGACTGAGCCTGTTGCCATCAAACGGAACCTGTACAAAACCCACGGGCCCGATCACCGAGATACTGTAATCGCTATCGGACGCGAGATCACTGAATACAAATCGACCATCGGTACCTGTCGTCGTGAATGGTTCTCCTTCGTCTAGACTTCCATCACGATTGAGATCTATAAAGACTGTCACATCGCTGAGGCCAATTTCACCAATATCAAACACACCATTGGCCACCGAGTCGTCGTAAACGGCACCTGAAACGTCGCCAGGGCGCGCGATCAACGCGAAATTGGCATTTGCTTGACGATCCTGCGAGACTGAAATCACGTTGCCAAAACCGTTCTCCAAGACGCCGAGAAATGGATTGGTCGCGAGGAATAAATCCGAGAATCCGTTTTCATCGTTTGCAACCAAATTGGTAGCGTTCGAGGTAAATGTGATATAGCGTCCGTCACCTGATATCACCGGAACATCACTTTCTCCGTCGGCGGAACTCCCGTTCAATACGCGGGTTACAAGGCGAATTTCATCTGTCTCGATTGAATAGACGTAGACGTCCGAACGGCTGTTTCCATCGTTGGGCTCTAAGGCTGCGATGGTTGAAAAAGCCACGAAGCGCCCATCCGAGCTAATGGTTGGTCGACTGCTGTTTCCGCTCCTTTCCGCGCCTAGGTAGTCGAGGCTGATTCGACGGATTTCGCCATTTCTCGCAAGGAAAATATCGCTGCTGAAGTTTCCATCGCTCGGTACCAAGTCCGTCGCGTCTGATTCAAAAACGACGATCGTGCCGTCGGCATTCACCGCTGGGAAACGACTGTCGCCGTTCGGGATTTGTCCCGATGGCGTAAGGGAGACGGTCGTAGTTTGGTTGCTGGTTCGATTGAAGCTGCGAACAACACGCCGCCCGTTAAATGCGTTATACGCGAGGACCGATCCGTCACGTGAGAGGTCGATTTGTGGTACGGAAGAAAAATTGTCTTCTACCAATAAAGAACCTTCTGGTGTGTCCATTTGGATGACTGGCCCAGCGACGAGTGATTGGTAATAGGCAATCACGCTACCGTCGCCACTAAGATCCAATCCATCATATGCAGACTGAAACTGATTGCAGAACAACGGTTCGCCCAATGCAGTCGTCGTTCCTTCCAAACTCAATCGATAGTGCTGACTGCAACCGTTAACGCTACCTAGGTAAAATATGTTTCCCTGACTGTCGATGCGAGGATTCAAAATCCCGCTCGTCACGCGCCTCGTATCACGGCCGCGATCAATGTCGGTGCCTTGGAGATTGGTCGCCGTTGTGAAGTAATTGATAAATCGTCCCGTTTCACTGATCGCAGCAGGAACACTGGTGACCTGATCATCGAAAACAAGTAGCCTTGAAGCACTTAGGCCGTTGCCACCAATCCCTTCAATCGTCTCGCTAACCCGCCGGATCCCTGGCTCGCTTGTGACCCAATTCTCTGACGCAACAACGACCAAAGTCAACGTGTCTCCCGTTGTTTGGGTGAATAGATACGAACCACTCTCGTTAACCGTTGGTGTACGCGGATCATCGCCGCTGCTTGTCACAAACGGCTCACCATCGTCATAAATACCGTCAGTATCACGATCAACGAACACGAATTGGCCAGCGATTCCGAGTTCATCATTATCTCGCTCACCATTTTGATTGCGGTCATCAAAAACAACGCCGGTAACCATTTGATCCGTGCCAACTTCAATCGCGCCAATATCAGGAAGGCTTATAAAATCACCGTCGCCGTCGATTGGACGCGGCAATCCAAACTGGTCCATCGATAGCGACTGAGTTGCCTTGTCCACAGCCGGGCTATTGACCAGTAACGGATGATGCCGAGTGGACGTCCCATAGAAATCAAGTGGTGAAATGATCCCGCCCGAGGTTCGCACTCCGATATCACTCGGCTTCTTGAAAATCTCGCGCGATAGGTCACCAAAGAAATCATCCTGGAAAAGATTGAAACCCTGAGAAATATCTCGAGGCGTCTGAAGCGTGATGGAATCGGTCACATTCTGAATGAGAATGGAGTTCTTGATCCGAATCAACTCACCGTCGTCGAGTAAGGGGAAGCCAGCCTCGGACGTATAGAAATTGATTCCAAATCGTCCGTTGTTGGCAATGGTCGCATGCTCCACATTGACGGCTCCGAGCGTATAAATGCCGTTCTCGGTGTTACTTGAAATGGTTGTATTGAAAATATCAATCGCGAATTGGTCGCGAGTTGCGATCGAGCTCCCGCTATCAAGCTGGGTGATTCCATCGGTGATGTTCGATGCGATCGTTGCCCCATCGATTTGACCACGAGCAAATGCATCGAAAAAGACAGCACCGCCGACGCGTCGCAGTCCAGGAACGTCGGTATTGATCGATCGATTCAATTCAATCGCTGAGTTACCGGACAAAAACAGGTAGCCAGTGGACAGTACAGCGATCGCCGCTCCTCTTGCAGCGACGTTCCGAGTTAGCTCCACATCGTACGCGTCTAGTCGGCCTTCTACCAAGATTCCGCCACCATCCGCAGTCGTTTCGCCACCAGAGACCGCAATTCGTTGTAGACGCAGTTCCGACGAAGCGAGTGCGTGGAACGCGCGATCACGATTCGCAGCCAAGATGCGGACGTTCGATCTTGAGTCACCGATGATCCGCAACTTGCCCGCAACGTCAAGATCACCCAGCTCGGCCGCATCCTCGCCGGCCCCATCGAGTATTAACTTGTAAAGACCGGCTTCCAACAGGATCGTCGTCTCCGTTGCAGGATCAACGACGGCTCTACGATTCGCTTCCTGAATAGCCGCACGCAGCGACACGTTTCCGTTCGCGTCGCGAGCCTCCGAATCCGCAGCCAATGCGTCCGGAGTGTCAAGCGTCGCGTTGACATAGATGAAGTTTACATCTTCGATTTCGACACGAAATGAACCAAAGGTGCCACCTCGATTGGCAACGACACGCGTAGAAGAAAAAACAGATCGTGGTGCAGCGGATACTTTGTAGTTGCCGAAGTCGAGTGGATCGAATGCTCCACCAGGAGCGCTTATGATATAGGTTGCCGTCGCCGACGTGGCATCTTGAATGATGGAACTGCGATCGAGCCGTGCGGGCAGGGTGGTCCTGGGGCCCCAATCTCGCTCGACGATGATATTAGCATCACTCAGCGTCAACGCGTCAATTCCCACTGGATGACTATAACGGACCACAATTTCCGTAGTGGCATTTCCAGGCGTGGTAATATCCGGCGCAGAAATGAGTTCAACACTGGGCGCATAAACGTCCGACGCTAACGCAGCGGCGACGTTCAATTGACCGCCACTAGAAACAATACTTTTGGCGTCGATGCCAACAGCGACGTTGAATGGAATCGTGGAGGTCAACAAAGCCGCACGCACGTCCTCCACTGTCGACTGCGGTAGTGCTGAGAAAATCAACGCGGCACTACCACTTATATGAGGCGTTGCCATACTTGTCCCGTTGGCATTGCCGTAACCACCGCCCGGCAAAGTGCTGCGCACACCAACGCCAGGTGCGAGAATGTCGACGGATGTTTTGCCAAAATTGGAAAACGTCGCGAGGTGGTTGGTGCCATCGGACGCTCCGACGGCGATCACATTAGGAGACGTGTAGGAAGCCGGATAGAACGGCGTGCGATCGTTGTCGACGCCATTACCGAGGATATTTCCGTTTCCTGCGGCAGCGACGAAGAGGATGCCCGCACCATAGCTATCGGCGATAGCCGCCCCAAGTGACGTTTCGTAACCGCCAGGTTGTCCCCACGAATTATTGAGCACACGAACGTTGGCACCCGCGATCACACGACCACTACTACTTATCTGCAGTCGCTGACGCATCTCGGTCGCATAGTTGATCGCGCGAATCGCGGCTCCACTATCGCCCTGATTGTTGTTGTCAAGGATTCGGAGAGACATCAACGACGTCTGCCAATTGATACCTACGATGCCCGTACCATTGCCACCAATCGCGCCGATCGTCCCTGCCACGTGAGTTCCATGACCAAGCGGATCCGAAGCGTCGTTAGCAGCGAATGGATCACTTCCACCAGCCCGGAAGTTGACTCCGAAAAAGTCGTCGAAGAACCCGTTGTTGTCGGTATCACGTCCATCGGCCCAATTGGCATCGGCGAGCAAGTCTTGGGCATCGATGCGGCCGTTATTGTTTAGGTCGTTGACGAAGGAAGCGTTTGGTCCGCTGGCGAAACCGCCGACCGTGATCGCGTAAGGCGAAGTCGCTGCTCGTGTGACGTTGTTGAGATCGTAGAACGTGATCAGCCCATCACCATCGATGTCGGTAAGTTTAGCACCGACCTCATCAAGGTACTTGGGTGGCAATTCACCTTGGTTGATCCAAATATTGAGATAGAGGTCCGGGTGAGTTGAATCGATGCCCGTATCGACAACGCCGACAACTGTTGACAGACTGCCGCGCGTGGCGTCCCAGGCATTCGTTGCATCGATCTTGTCGAGCCCCGGTAACAGACCCGCGACGAACTCTGGATCGTTGGGCGACGTCGCTTGGCCTTCGATCAATTGGTTGAGGTGGAAGGAATCGACGGCTGCATTACGAGCGAGGCTGGCTTCGATGTCGGCGCGAGAACCGCCTTGGCCACGAACCAGAATCAACCCTTCACTGCCCAGGCCACTGATGATCGAAAAATCGTTGTCTGGATCGTCAAGCAATGAATCCGCGGCAGCGAGATTGCGAATGGTTTCGGCCGACGCTTTCTTGAGCTGTACAATCCATTCGCCAACCGCACCTGGTAATGGTCCAGCAACGCCGTCAGGCAAGCTGGGGTCGACGTTGGCAAGGGATTGCAGAGGGATGCGCTGCGTGCGTTGAATCGACTCAAACCAAGTGAGCGGGGCGATCGGCGGTTGACTTATATCTCGCGCTTCAAGTCGGACTGGCTCCAGATCCGCAGCCAGCAACTGTCTTTGCTCCAGCAATTCGAACCCCAGTCGAATTCGGGCGTTGCGATGCCGATCGCTTTGGATCCGCGTGAACTGACGAGACGAAGTGTGATGCACATGCTTGGTCTTGTGACCCATGATATTCCGTTTGCCCGAAAGCCGTCGCCAGTTAAAACGCGTTTAATGAGCTCAAAACGCGAAACGCCAAAAACCGACCTCCACATGGAGGAAGACGCGTATAGCTTACATGGCTAAAGAAGTGGCCACTACCAGAGATGGTTTGCAGAAGGAGTGCTTTCCGCCCACCAGGTTGGCCCATCACCGGAGTAGCGATTATTAGTTGGAACGTTACTCACGATTATTGAAACATAAGAAGCGAAATCACGGATTTGGCTGTCACCGTTTTCTCTGTGCTTCGCCCAGGTTCGCCAGCATCCTCTCGCCATGATTTAGCCAGCGTCAGTTGCTGCTGAAACACTTACCGTACGTGACGATAGCTTTGCAGCCAATCCAGGTGGAAAAATCCCGTTAATTTAAAAACTAATCGATTCAACCAAGGTAGCTCCGCTGATAGTTTTTAACGCACAGTTCCCCAAGAACGTTGTCTCAGGAAGATAAAACGCCATTTGAAGATCGAATTCGCTCGGTCGTCCGAAAAGACCTCTTTGTCGATAACGTCAGCGACGGGATTCCAGAAGGCTCCGGCCAACATCTTCCAATGCACCAGGGGCTAAAGAAAACCGTCCATGATGCTTTGCATCACGAAGCGGTTTTCATCGAACCTACACCGGAGACGGTGTGAGGCTCTGTTTCAGCGAGTCGATCAGTTGACTCGCCTGGGCGATCGTGAGCTGGTTGGGGCTGCGAACGCCGAAGCCTTGTTCAAGCTCACTGGCGAGCGATAGGCCAGCCTTCGATGCGATGGCTCGGATCGCTCGGACTTGTGCCTCGGTCGCCGTCCTTGGAGCGTGATCGGACGATGTGCTTCGCTCCGGGATACGCTTTTGATCGGAAGACGGTCTCTCGCTTTTGAGGAGGTCGCCTGACGGAGTTGTCTCGTGAAGTAACAACTCTTTGGCGATGCAGTCGCGGCACTGTGCGAACGCTTGTCGAACGCGGCTTGAGAGAACCTCGGGACGCGCTGCTTCATCGTCGTCCAAATGGAGTTCGATGCTGCAACTCGCTCCGATGCTGCCAAAGTTTGGCTGGCCGATCTTCTGCTGAAGACCGACCGTGACTTTATGAATCATGATCTTGGTTCCTAATTGCTAGGGTTGCGGATAAAGGGATTCGGCGGAAAGGACACTTAATTGCTAGCCGCTAGTTGCTAGTCGCTAGTTGCTAGCCACACATCGCGAGGTAACGCTCCAGGTCAACGTCATCCCAATCGATGTCGCTGTCGTTACTGTCGTCAGTGGCGACGGGAGCTTTGGCACTGGAATCAGCACTGGGCTGCATGGGTTCTAGCAGTACGAACCCATGCCAAGCAATCGTGCGAACGTCTTCGCCGGTCGCCTTGGCGACGGCTTCATGAATCTCAGATGCGTTCATGTTTTTGATCCTGAATGAAGGACAGACAACACAACGCCGCTGGACCGCGGCGCGATGTTGTCCTTGGGGAAAGAACAAACATCGCTCCGCGAACGTCGCGAAGCGTAACGGGCGAGAATCGACGTAGGCGTTTGTGCTAACGCCTGTCGATTCGCCTACGCCGGTCATCGCTGTGGACGAGCGAGTTGGCGATCAACGCCCCCGCGACCACGATGAAGACCAGCGAACTGCCGCTGAACGCAGCAAACACCGCCGCAATCGCGACGCTGCCAACGACACTCTCCGCTTTCAGTTTTGATTGACTTGAGAAAGTCATGTTGAGAATCCTTGGGTTAAAGGAATCGCTGCACAACGCATGCAGCGGGTAAACAAGGCGGTGATCAATCGCTGGGCGGAATCAACCAGTTCCGCTGCAGCCAAGCAACCTCCGCCACCAACGCTTCACTACGAGACTTGAATGGTCCCAGCACGGGGCCATCCACGGGTGAAAGATCCGCAGTCCACTGGCCGCAGGCCACGGGCTCCACATGCGAGCCGCGGCGAATGTTCACGTGGCCGATCGAGTGTAAATCGATCGACTCGTCGTAAACCATCCGCATGTTGCCGTTGGTTTCGATGACGATGTTCATACGCATCACCGTGAACGCCGTAGGATGCGGCGTCTTGGCCGATCGGTCATCCAGCCATCGAGTGACGCTTCCACTCGCACCAGTTCATTAGCGACGTGCTGACGCATCGCAGCGTGGTCTCGCAGGTCCTGAGGCTGCAGGCCCGTCACGACTCGTCTGGCGTCGGCCACCAAACGATCGAGCAGATCATCCGATCGAATGTTCAGCCTTTGAAATCGCTCGAAGAAATCAAGCAGGTTTGTGACGGCGGTATCGCGGAAGATCTTGTTGGACCCATCGTCACTGAGCCTCTCGGCCAAGTGACTGACAAGCTGACCCAGCTCATCCGCAAACGCCTGCTCAGCGAGCTTCACTGCTTCATCGAAACGCGTCTGAACTCGGGCACATTCGCTGTAGTAGAGCTGCGGGCTGACCCGCAGCAGATACTCCGGCGGATCGCACGATGGATAATCCCATTCGACCGCGAACAGTTCGCTGAGGTTGGGTTCGTAGTCGCTCGAGTCGAACAGATTGCCAAGCCACTCGCGGGCCTGATCAATCAATTCTCCATAGTGACGTTCGAGTTGCTCGACGGCTTCACTCAGTTCGGCTCGCACCGAAGTCATGTGAACGTCGAACATCGGGACATCGTTACGACGAATCAGCCTTACGCCTGGTTCGATGTAGGGAAGCGTCAGTTGCTTCCAGTAATCAATCGCCTGCGTCTTCACGGCAGTCGCCGCACGGAACGCAGGATGCTTGGTATCGAACAGCTTCTTGGACGCCGAG
>JANOBM010000086.1:0-8942 GCA_031411655.1 Planctomycetaceae bacterium | reverse complement strand
TGGCTCAAATTCCCGTCGCCGTTCTTGTCGAGTGTTAAGAGCGCAGTGGTTGCGTTTTTCAATTCCTCGGCGGAGATCGTCCCGTCATGATCCCCGTCGAGAGCATCCATGATCGGAACATGAGGCCTTGGTCCAGACGGGCCACCACCCCCTTCACGACCTCCTTCACGACCTCCGCGTTCAAACTGCCCACCGATCCCGCCCTCGGGACCTCCGGGACCTCCAGGACCACCGGGCGGCTGTGCGAAAGACGCCGTCAGTCCAGAGATTGCGATGATACCAATGGTGCGTACAAAAACTTTCATGAATCGTCTCCAAGCAGTGAGGGTAGAACACGAGTGATCGAGGTAGCAGTTACCGTTTTGCGTTAGCAACGCAATACAAAAATTGGTCTGAGCGTATGAATAATTGGTCGTTGCAAATTGCTGGTGTCGCATTGAAATCGCTTTCGTCACCGGCGAACTGATTCTGAGCAATCACACTGAACTCTGGCTTCGCGGGAAGAACGAGTAAACCGTTGCGGCGGCTGGCAACATAAATGTAACCGTTGGCAATGACGGGTGATGAGTACACGGGGCGTCCCGCAGAACTCAGTTCCTTCACTCGTTCACGATAAACTAACTCGCCCTCGGCGGCGGTTGCACAGAACGCTTGGCCACGATCATCGATCCAGTAGAGATGCTCTTCGAAAAGTACTGGAGTCGCCACGTACGAACTGTTTCGGCTTGTCCACAGTATCTGCGAATCCGTTACATCTCCTTTGCCTCCGGCACGAATTGCGAGGCTTCCAGCGGACCTAAATCCGCCGAAGACGAAAACCGTCTCCGCGTCACTGATAATGCTTGGACAAATATTGCCCGTAAGATCATGCTCAGCAAACCATTGGAGCTTTCCGGAATCCGGATTAAGGCCCCAAACTTCGCCAGGCACCGCAACCACCAATTCCACTCGACCATCGTTTAAATTAACAAGCGATGGAGTTCCGTAGGCGAGCTCCAAAGTCGAGGCTTCTGCTTTCCAAAGCTCGTTACCGGTGGCCTTGTCCAGAGCACAAATTGACTGGCTTTCCTCCGACGCATTGACGATGACGGAGTCCTTGTAGACGATCAAACTGGCGCCCGAACCCCAGGCGCGATTGCTCGATTCTTTACCAACCGATGTTTTCCAAAGTTGATTGCCTTCTAAGTCAAACGCTACCACACCGGTTTTTCCAAAAAAGCAGTAAATCGATTGGCCATCTGTGACTGGCGTATTGCTCGCGTATCCGTGCTCAGCGATATAGCCTTGGTAGCGGTCTTCGGGCAATTCACCAGCAACGATTTTGTTCCACAGAATTTTGCCGTCCCTGCGATCGATACAAACAAGGTGACGCTGAAGGGACTCCATCGAACCGCCTGAATCGTTTGGCGAGCCGTAACCCGAATAACAGGTCACGAAAACGCGATCACCGCAAACGATGGGGCTGGACGACCCAGGCCCCGGCAACTCGGTCTTCCAACTAAGGTTCTCACTTTCACTCCAAACGACAGGGACGCTGGAATGAGCACTCACACCGGCCGCATCGGCGCCGCGGAATCGTGTCCAATCCTCCCCGCTGCACCTCATCGACAATAGCCCTAAGACGAGCGTCAAGACGCGTGGCCAGTGGCTTACAAATCGTTTCACCATGAACAAATGGCATTGTCTAGAGGAAGTGGCCATCTTTATTCGACTACCCGAAACACATCGTTTTTCTTGAATACAACAGGTCCGAAACGACCATCCGGATCATCAAACTCAAGGTGGCAATCCAACCAAACACCTACCGGTGAGTCGTCGGGAATCTCGATTTCAATGATGACAACGTTTTCTTTCCGATTGACCTTCTTCGCTTCGAAAGGCCCAATTTGTGCCCAGCTTGGCTTCCCGTCTGGTACGCTCCGCCGATTCGCCTTGGACGGATCAAGTTCGATTTGCACGCTGTGAACTTTTCCTTGCGCCGCCGATCCAGGCCTGACTGCCGTGATCACCTTATCCATGCGGTTTTCGCCAGCCTGCGTGTTATCTTCGATTGGGCCGGTGCCACCCCGGCGCAACCCGCGGTTATTTGAAGCCTCTACCACGCCCGCATATCCTCCCAAGATATACGGAAATTTCCCCGGCGTAACGTGATAGTGATAACCGCGAACGGCATCTTGGTGGCCGTTGCAAGCGTCCAACGCAAACTCTCCAACAAGATCCTTCGCCATCGCATCCTCGCTTTCGAACGGTCCGTAAACCGGAAAACCATCAAACGCAAATCCCACCACTGGCGAATGCTGCTTGCCATCATCCTTGAACGGAGATTTCACGCAAGCAGGGTACTTGTGGTAATGATAGACACCCGTTTGTTGAGGGTGCCCGCAGCATGAGTCGAGCCAAACTTCGGAATAACCTTCCACTGCATTCATGCCTCCCATCTCAAACGGATTGAAGAAGACCACACCGTTGAGTGCCGTGCCAATCGCCCCCATCGGGAGCCGCGTGATCGAGTCGGCTAATTTTGGTGCGAGCGGCAGGCGGAAGGTAAAGTCCTGCAGCTGAATCGAATTCGGGTTTCCACTATTCGGGAAAATTGCCGTCGGATGATTCGGATAACCTTGGCTTTGGATCATCAAAAATTCGTTGTCGTGGCTGAGTCGAATGTTTTCAATACCGTCGTGGTTCGAGTCTTTTTTGTGGTAAGTAAACAAATCAACCAAACGCCCACCGTCACGGTAGTAATACGTCGGCATCTGGCCCTCACTGACAAACCAGTTCCCACCGATCAACTTCAAATCGCCTTCTGCGGGTACAGAAACGGCAGTTTGACCCGGTCGAACAGTTTCCTGTCCGAGAAGGCAATTGTCAGTAAACCAACCCATCAACAGTGGTACTACGGTAAAAAAGATTTGAATGCGAACTGACAAGGGCGATCTCCGGGCGAGTGGCATGACGATCAAGTTGCAAATCGAATCGCATTGAACGCTTGGGACTAGTCAACCTGCCAAGGCGTTTGCCGCCGGTGGATGATAAGCGATCTCTTCATATGGTTAATGAGATCAACCGGTAACCGTCACAAAGGTTTCGCGTTCGAAGAAAAGAATTTGTCTTTGCGATGCGACCGAGTCCCCAGCCGCTAACCTAATGAAACATCGGCGAAGTTTCCCCCTACGCATCCTAAGCGGCCTTCCGGTTCGACTGCGTTTTCCAAATCGAGGTCAGTAGCGACGGACCCGGGCCAAAAGCGAGATTCCGATGGCTACCAGAACGACGTTGCCTATCCAGACGGTATAGGGTGGCAAGCCACCTGATTTTGATTGTTCGAGCCCAAAGATGAACAAGGGATAGTAAGTGACTATCGTCGGCAAAAAGCATAGTCCAAACGTAGTCCAGTAGTCGGCACTTTTAACAAGGATTGAAAGGGGAGCACCGACCAGAACGAAACAGAAGCAACTAAAGCCTTCCGCCCATCGGCGCCACGGTTCAGTATGGAGGCGAGCCATTCGAGACCGACTTCGATCAATCTCCTGCTCATAGTTTTTCCCGCTACCATTGGAAATGTTTTCCCATCGCGCCGTCAGTAGTGAAAACCCCGTATGCGCGGCGAGGTGCCCAATCGCCTCATGGGTACGGCGATCTTGCTGCACGGTTTCTCCTCGAATCGTGCGTAGCGACAATTCACCTGGCGACTGCTGCGATGCAGACTTATCTTTGAAAGAATTGCCAAGCGGAATTCTGACTTCTGATTCGCCCGGCAGCGTTCCCTTGTATGGTTCTCCCGCTTCGATTTGGCTATCTGTGACAAGCAGCAACAAGGTTTGCGTTTCGGGATCCAACCGCAGGCTTCCCTCGCGGGCCGTCAACTCAACAGGTGGACGCCCCTTTTGGCTCACCTTTACCGTTGGACGAATCAGGCGGTTGCCGTCGACATCTTGAACATGAATAGTGAATCCATGGGGCGAACTGTAAGTGTGTTGCGCTCGCAAGAACCGATATGCAATTTGTTCGATCGACAGCAAAACGACGTGGTTGATGCCCGGCTTGCCCCACGAAACCGCGAGGTCACTCAAGCAGACCGCCAGGGGACTGATTAAAAATGCCAGCACCAACGCCGGTTGAATCACACGTAGTGGTGAGATTCCCGTCGCTTTGACAGTCGATATCTCACCATCGGCGGACATGCGACCATAGACGCAGCAAACGGAAAACAATGCTGTCGCCGGCACCGCGTGTTGCAAACTGATCGGTAAGACGTAGGGCAACAACTGAAGGACCGCGAGTGGTCCAAGGCCTTGACGCAGAAGTTCACGTCCGATGCCAATGAGAAGGATCAGAATTGTCAACGCGACCAATGCCACGACAAAAATCTTAATGATTTCAGCGACAATGTAGCGGGTCAGTCGGGTTGGCATAGCATTGGAAGTCCGTGAATCGAAATGTCTTACCATGCAACGCCCCACGACCGATACGGCAATCACCGCTTTTCTGTATCGCTAGGGATCACATGTTGCATCACCCTCGGAGCCTGCACGCGGCTGATTTCCGTGACCAGCCCTCGGAAGTAGTCGCCATACCACCGCGACGACCACAAGTAGATAAAGCCCCAGACCCAACATCATCGGATAGATCAAGCCGGGAACTGCGTCAAGCAATTCACTTGCCATCCATGCCTGCGCCATACACAGTGGAGCCATTCCGCCACCGGTCGCTAGCATGACGGTACTGACTCGAATGTTTGTCAGCCCTGCGCCGTACGAAATCAAATCAGTTGATGTGAGGGGATTTAATCTCGCAAAAAAAATGAACCAACCGCCGTGGCGAGTCAATTGATTCCCAATAGCACCCACCTTTTCCGACGATAACGAATTTCCAAGCCATTTCGGTCGGATGGTGCGAATGAGTTTACAGGCGATCCCCGCCCCGACTACGTTTCCTGCAAGCGCGAGCAAGCCGCCTTGAAGTGGCCCAAAAATCACTCCGCCGGGTGCATACAACATCAGACCCGGAATAGGGGCGATGACAACTTCGACCGTCACTAGCCCAAAATAAACCAACGGCGACCATATCCCAAAGCTATCAAAAAAAGCTTGTAAGCGCCGTACTTTCTCTGACGCAGCGATATCTTGGCGGAACCAATCGTGAACGATCCCTTGCGAAAACCACGACCAAGCCACCGCAATCGCGAAGAGCAAAATAACTGCCCAAACACCTGCCAGCACCAAACGCGAACGCAGGCCAGACGTCAGTTTGCTTGTCATGCTTCTATTAACGGATGGGCCTTGAAGCCGGGCTTTTGACGCCGCGCTTTTGACGCCGCGCTTTTGACGCCAGGCCCTCAAAGGAGGGTCGATTCCGTCTCTCACCCTAAGACAGCTTAAATCAACGCTGCAAAATTGGCGCAAAAGGTGTCGTCAATTCCGTTTCAGGCTGAGTTGGCGAAACCTGCTTCGGCGGCACCGTGACATCAAAGTACCGGGTATCGAAGACATTATCGCTCACAAACCATGGCGACCCATCGGGCTTTTTGTACATCTTCGCTGCTTCGGCCGCATTCAAAGGTCGAGCCCCAACGCGTCCGAAAACGGCAATCTGATTACCGCTCTCGTCAACGGCTCGGTCACGATCCATTCCTCGGCTTATCGCCAACGCGTGCCCATCCTTGGGAAGCTTGTAACTTGCAACAAGGAATGGCGCCGGACGAGGACTGAAGCCATCGTTACCGACGACCTCAGGACTTGTCAGTTGAATGACTCGCAAACCATTTTTACCATCGGCGACGTAGGCAAATTCGCTCACGTTGGTAATCCCCAACTGAACGTCGTGCGCATCGCTGATACAGCCGTTGGCATTGTAAACTTGGTCGACAAACGATTCTTCTGGCTTAGTGATGTCCAAGATCGCAAGCCCATGCTTGCCCGCGGCTACATATGCATAGGTACGAGCTAAGTAGATACCGTGAGCATCTTCAACTTCAACTTCATGGACTACGCGCGGCTGTGCAAGATCCGTAACGTCAAGTACCTTCACTCCATGTTCATCGGTTACGAAGGCATAACGAAACTGGACGGCAACGCTGTGCGGATGATGCAAGTCGCTGATGATCGACGTTACCTTCGGACAGGTTGGATCGTTCAAGTCAACGACTACCAAGCCTGCATCACAACAAATGTATGCATAAGTTCCAGCTATCGTGATCGAATTAGCACCCTTTAGGATATTGTTCGGATTGAATGTCAAGGCGCGCTCGAGGTAATTGTTGAGCGGGTTTCCATCGAGGAGCGTTCCCGCGCCAACAAGTATCAATCCTTCTTCGCGGTCAGTGAAATAGATGTATGCATAGAGACCATGAACCGCAGATTCTTCATTGGTTGGGTCTTGAATTCGCGTTGGATCGGGAGCAATCGTAGTAGGGGCCGCAACACTCGTAGCGTATTTACTGCGAACATAGAAACGCTGTCCGAGGGGTGACACCGGTGCAGTGGTGATCCGTTCGGCAAAGGCCTTATGGTCGATGAAGGCGATATCGAAAATTCGTAGGCCGCCCTCGCCGCACGCGGCATACATGTATTCACCACGATGTTGCAAATCAAGCACTTCTGGTTCTCGATACCGAGGGCTAAGAACCTCGACAATATCTCGCCCTGGGTGCTCGTGGCTGTGTTCGAGCTCACGCTTATGCTCAATATGCTCTTTGTAATTATCGGGATACGCCAGCTTGTGTAGCGAACTTCCGATGACCGCTTGAGGCTCGGAATTCTCCGTAACCACGACGGCTTCAAAACCGTGCTCGCCTGCTGCGACGTAGCAATACTTGCCAATGAAATTCGTATAGCCAGTTCCCTGCATGAGGAGCTGCGCCATGGTAGCGTTGTTGTCACCCGCGCCCGATAGATGGCAGTCGGTACACGACTTGGTTTCGTAGACTCCAGAGTGATTCGGATCTGCCTCGTTTTCCCAACCGGCGCCGCCACGTACTGTGTGAGGCACATTGGTGCTGAACGCGATGCCGCTCATACCGTCGCCACTAATCGTCTGCTGCTGCGCATAGATGGCTTCACGGTTTGCATTGTAGCTGGTCACGTGAATAGCGCAGCTGCTTCGCGCTGGACCGATTCGACCGCCGGTTACGGTTCCGTCCCGAGCCAACATGAATACGTCGTCTCTTAAGGTCTGGAAGTTGTAACTGGTACGATTTCGCGTCACATCGCCATTATTATGCAGTTCGGGAGATTTGATGTTGGCACGCTGCGGCAAGTGACATCCGAAGCAACTTGGATTCCAGCTGCTATGGCATGCGATACACGACATGTTGTTATTGCGGTGAGCACACTTCATAAGCTCGTCACTCGACGTTCCGCCCCAGGTGGGCTTCCCGTCTTCACCCATTCGAACACTCTTTGCCGCATGGCTGCGAGCATTGTAGTCAGGATGATCGGGCCGAATCGTATCGGCGGTTTGTTTCACTTCCCACCAAACGTCTGGCTCAACGGTGCTGCGCTGGATCAGCTTGGGCTTTTGGCCTGGCTCAAAGACGATTTCAAAACGAGGCTTACCAAAAGTCGTTCGCATGGCGAGCAGATTGCTGCCACCAATAGGCGCTGCTGGGCCGCTGGTGGGTAATCTTGGGGCTTCACCTTCACGAAGTTGCAATTCAACCTTCTCGACGAGTGTTTGATCGGATGTCCCGTGGCAATCGATGCACTGTATCTCAATCGCCGCTCGGACCTCACTATACAACTTGGTATTACCATGCCCGTCGTTGTAGAAGTGGCAGTCGGTGCAGTGCATTCCCTTTTCCATATGAATATCCATCATATGAACCGGCAGACCGTCGTGGCATTTACCGTCTTTCTGCTCTTCCGGCGTCGGCGATGCAACGGAGGCAACGAGCTTTTCAGTTGTCACTTCATCGATCGGATCGTTCTTCCAATCAAGCAATTTGCCCTGTCGATCTTTCTTGAAAACAGCGCGGAACACCCAACCGTGTCCGTGGAAATCAGCGAACTGCGTCTTTCTTAAATGTGGATTGAGATCGGTCACATTTTCAAGAAATTCCGGCTCGCTCCAATTACCGCGAGCGGCTGACTCTTCGGGGTTGTATTCGGTCGCCCGGATGTACTCTTCTGCCGTGAGTTCTTTCTGCTTTTTCGGGTACATGAACTCGCCATCGGTTTCATTGTCCCACCACATGTATCCGACATAAGTATTCAGCACGTTGGTCCCAGGGTGGATGTGACAAACGATGCACTGGCTGGTCGGCATACGGAGTTCGAACTTGTGCTGGATCGGATGTCCTGCCTCGTCTTTTGGAATGGTCGGATCGACTGCCTTCACCCAGTCGTCGACCTGCGAAGCAGCCTTACCGCCATGGCCGTACTTAGCGATGAAACCGCTATGTGTGCGGCTACGATCATTGGCATACAGCACATGGCATGCGCTACAGCCACTGCTGCGGTAATCTCCCGGGTGATCGTTGGTACCCATAAAATTAAGCGTCGGATCGAGCAAACGCGTTTTAGCAAGCCCGATATAAACAGGGTCGGTGCGATTCTCGGTTCCAAAACCACGATTGCTCAGGCGTTCGCGTGGACGACCAGGTTCTTCCGTTCGTTCGGGAATTCCAATCTCTGGTCGGAAGCGCCCGCCTCGTTCAAAAATTCGCAATGTGTTGCCGGGATGAGAAACCTGGTAGGGCAACAACGGATCAAGACTGGCCAGTACACCTTTAGTGCGTGTCTCTTCCGCAGTCGGCAGCGGAACCGTTTGCATGCGTTGAGGCGTTCCAAGCATGCTGTAAGACTCGCCGTATTGAGGATGCTTCACTCCCGTTCCGCCATTGTTGTACAAGGCGGCGCCCCACAACATACATCCGTGCGTCATCATGCTCTTGCGAAGCTGTAAGACTTCGTTTGCATGGCATTGCCCACACGCAATGTGCGCAA
>JANOBM010000085.1:0-11679 GCA_031411655.1 Planctomycetaceae bacterium | reverse complement strand
TGGGTAACTTCGAGGAGGCGATGATCGATGCTGGGGCAGTCGATGGGCTACCCTGCCAGTCGACTTCGGCAAGCATGGAAAGATCAAGTTTTGCTGCAACCAACTTGCCGCGCAATTGCCAGGGAGTTGCACCGGTCAATTCGGCTCGGACGGCTTTGTATTTATCTGCAAGTTGTGGGTCCGGGTTCCGGTCCATGGCAAACGCCAGTTGCAACCAGGTCGTCGCTTCCCAGAGTCTTCCCAGTTCATGGAGTGACTCTGCTACCTTGACTGCACCGACCTGCGAGTTGTTTCGCCATGTTCGTAGTGCGTCAATTCCATCACGTACGGACGTAATCGATGTAGCTCGCTTGGCAGCGGATCGAGATTCCTCCATTCGACCAACTTCTGCAAGCGAAGCAGACAATTGAAGCAATGCTTCACCGTTGTTTTCGTCAAGTTGCACGCATCGCCAGAATGCATTCGCGGCCGACTCGACTTGATGATGACGTTGTGCCCAGATCCCGGCTGCGAACCAATATTGCGGACTCGACCTGATTTCCTTGGGTAAGGAGTTCGCAAGCGTCGTCACTTCCAAATCTTTTCCCAGCTCGACTAAGGCTCGCAAGTACAACGCCTGGGCAGGCATGAAGTCCGGGTGGGCGTTCGCAACGGGCCGCAGTAGGTCCACTACTTCTTGCCATTTGCCGTAGTAGGCCCTCAAAGCGGCAATGGAAAACTGGGGCCGCAAATCATCGGGATTGTGGGTGAGCGCAAATTTGCAGGTCGACTCAACCGTTTGGGGACGTGTAAGATCGGCCGAGATGGAGAGTAAACCAAGATCTCCGTGGCCACGCTGAATCAACCACTGCAAATGTTCTCCGGCCTCCTGTTGCATCCCGAGGGAGGAGAGCACTCCGACTACCTTCATTCTTAAGTCTACGTCGTTGGAATGGCGGGAGATTGCCTCCTTGAGTGTAGCGACGGCATCGAAGGGACGACCCGCATTCATCCACTGTTGACCAAGCTTGTCAAACAGCATCTTCGACGGCGCTTGGGATGACTTGATGGCGGCGCGATAGCAGGAGATCGCTTCAGACGGATTACCACCAGCACTCGCTTGATCTCCTGCTAGCTCAAGACTGGCAGGATCAGTGGATTGCGAGTTCTCGCTTGGCTTCGGTTGATTCACTGAGCCTGCGCGGGAAGCGTCTGACGTACCATTGCTTGGTCCGCAGCCTGTCACTAGCGAAAAAGCGACAACGGTTATGACGACAGCGGTTATGAATGGCGCGATCGATTGAGCACGAACCGTTCGGCTACCCAAACGACGATACGGCCACGCAAGAAGTCCGACTAGAAAAGGGAATACGATTGCTGTCCAAGCGAACGGATGCGAATGGCAAGAATCCGCGATGAAGAGGCGAACCTTTTGGTGCCAGAGAGGCGAAATTAGGATAGCGGCCTTATTTGCCACAATAGCAAGACCATTCATTAATCGAAGTGAGGGCGAATACGGAAGGACCTCACCAATGATTGTAGCCAGCCAGGTCCTCGGCGTGTTACTTTCTCGACGCGTAGAATTCGGCGTAGTCAATTGCCCAGGTGTCGATGAGCCGGCAGAATTCCTCTTCGTCGACTTCTTGAAGGGCGACAAAGTGGGTGCGATTAAAGTGCTCTTTGTTTGCTACCGTACCTTTGCCTTTTAGTTCAAGAACGTGGTAACTGTTAGGTGGGCGAATCGTCATTTCCAACCGACTGTAAAGATTGCTTCGCTTGCCTGCTTCCATTTGCAAGTTATCTCGCCAACAAGCCGCGCCCCAACCGACTTCACCGTAAAGCGTCTCTCTGCGGAAGCCAGGAAAGTGTTGTGCAACGCCATCGATCGCCTTTTCGATTCGGTCGGACAACGACAATCGATACTTGGTATGCAGACGCTTGAATTCCTCCTCGGAGAGCTGCGATTGTCGTGCAACCTCTTCGTGCCGAGCTCCTCGCTTCTCACCACGTTGAATCGCGGACTGCAATCGCTGCTGAAAGTCATCGGTCATGATTCCGGAGACGCTCCGTCGACAACCGTTGCCGATTGATTCTCTTTGACCGTTGACTCGCTGGCTGGAGCCGATGGCAGAGCAGCTTCCAATGACGCCGATATCGATTTAGGCTCAGCTTTTTCAGGATCGATCGCTGTAGGCTTGATCGTTGGTTCCGGCTGCGCCTTCTTAAAGAACTGCATCAAATCGCCAAAGGACCGGAGCGGCTCATCGCCCTTTGCCATGGCATCGGTGATGGGATTGGCAGGAACGTCGCTTCGTGGCACGCGAGGCGTGCTGTACGACGTAGGGCCTTCATCGCGATCGCGTCGACCACCACGTTGGCCTCCACGTTGGTTCCCGCCGCGAGCATCCCCTCGGCCACCGCCACGGGGACCGGCACCGCGAGAATCACCTTGACCGGCTCCGCGGCTTGCGGGGCCGCGATTGTCCGGTCGCTGTCCGCCTTCCTGTCGCTGGTTAGTGCGAGCCTGCGGGGCGGTACTTGAGGCAGCATCCTGACCGACGCCAGCAGCTGGTATCGTGCGATTATCGGAACGTCCACGGTCGTCTCGACCTGCTGTACGTGGTGCACCGCCACGTTGTTCTCCTCGTCCGCTTCGATGATCACCACGCGCCCCTCGATTGCCGTCGTGACCGCCGCGCGAGCCCATTTCATCGCGTCGCTCATTGCGTTGACGGTCCAGCTCCAGCTCTCGTTCAGGTGAGACCGCCGATAAGCCAACTCGACGTCGTTTGGCATCAATCGCCGTGACCCACGCTGTCACTACATCACCAACTTGAACCGCTTCATGAAGGTCTTCAACGAATCGATCCGCGACGCGGCTGACATGAATAAGCCCGCTGCATTCGGGCGACATTTCGACAAATGCCCCGAACTCGGTCACACCCACCACAACGCCAATTACCTGGTCGCCGATCTTCAGATCGGCCAATTTTGGCACCCGCGTCATGACGGCGTGCGCTGCGCCGGTACCTTTAGCGTCCTCTTCCCCGAAAGGATTGCAAAGGGCATCGACCAACTGACGAACCCGACGGGCACCAATCTGCCATTCTTTGATGCACTTGTTCACCAAAGCCGGGTCCGGCGTTGCTTGGCGAAACGGGGCAAGGACTTCGACGGGCGGAGCCGTATCACCAACAGGCGTAACACCAGCAGTCGCTGCATCCGCGTCACCGGCCTCGGATGTGGCGGCACTGGAATTGTCGCCATCGGGTTGCTCTGACTGAAGGTTATCGGCATCACCCACCGGTGATGCCAAAGCATCCTCCGGAACCGATACTTCTTCAATCGGCTCATCGCTTACCGGCTGAATCTCCGCCGCGAAGTGTTCATCGTCTTCGCCGCTCGTGACTTCTTCTACGGAAGAATGGGTGCCGTTGGCGATGTCGCTCGAACTTGGTGCGACCTGATCGAATTTCGGCAGCTGGTAACCGGGAGGGGTCGCAGGCGGCAGCTCAAGCTTGAGCGCTGTCGCAAGCTTCTTTGCCAACGCATAGTCATCGGGATGGATGAGGGTTCCGTCGAGATGTTCACTACTGCCAAAGACACGTAGGAACGGTATTCCTTGTCGTGAGTCCTTTGCGTCGGCCCATTGGTCAAGTGCGGTAACTTCCGCGCGATTGTTGAATAATGCCTCACGTCGACGGCGATCGATGGCCGTCGCTACCTCGCGATTCAGACCAGGCAACTGGCTCAGCCAATCGACAGGGGCGCTATTGACATCGACTCCCCCTCGGCTGACACCGCTTGTCATAACATCGCGAAGCGCCGGCCAAAGAGCATCGTCGGAAAGTTCACGTTGGAACGAACCCAACCGCAATCGCATCGGATCGACTTTGGTGACCGCTTGTGACGGACGCAAAACCGAAAAGGCCAACCAAGCAGCCGCACGAAATCTCCTGGGTGTCGATCGCATTTCTCGATTGCCAAGCTCGCTGCCTGCATACACATCAGCTCCGCTTCGTTCTGCAATCGTCCAGCGAACAACGCTTGGTGCCGACTGGTCGACCAGCTCATGCAAGATCACTAAGCAGGCGCGTCGCACGGGACCATTGCTGATGACAATCAAGTCGACACCAAAGCGATGGATCAATTCGCCAATGCGAGTGACCGCTGACGACCTCAATGCTGCCGAAAGCTGGCAGGCCACATCTTCGGTATGAAGTAAACGCCCATCCGCAGCGACGATTGCTGCCGCAGCAGTGCGAGGCCCCATCGCGTCAATGGATAAAACGACTTTCGCTTCGACGCCATCACGGTTGATCTGCGATTCAAGATGGTCTGCCGCGACACCAACCAAACGCGTTGCCGCCGACTCCAATAGCTCGTCCCACCAGGCCCCTTCGGACGATTCGCGAATCATTGCTTCATTGTCACGGACGATGCCGGCAAGCCGATCCGCGTAAGCTTCATTCAAGCCGCTAGCGGTCCGTTGCAGCTGGTCAACCAGCTTTTCAGTGTCATAGACAAACTGGCACTGCACGATTCCGCTTCGCAAGCCGCGTCCCAACATCAATGTTTGGAATGCAGTTAATTTCTGCGCGAGAATCGTTTTTCCGGCGAGAGGTTGAAGCACACCGACCAACCAGCGCCTTCGGCGTTGACGCGGAGAAATCTTCTTTATCGGCTTCAGTTCTTTGGGAGCCTTCGCCTGAGGCTTCGGCTTGCCCTTTTTGTTTTCTTTCGGTTTGAGCGCAGCAACGGTCGACGCGGTCGATCCTGCTTGCGATGCCGAGTCGCTCGAATCCGTCGAACCCAGCTGCGATACACTCGCGTCACAGTTGGTTGTTTCGGTCAGCGATGCAGGCTCGCCGATGGCAGTTCCATCGTGCGTCTGACCAAGCTCGACGTCCGGATTTACCTCAGCCATCGACGAAAGTGCCAATTCCTCGGGAGTTGGCCACGTTGATTGAGACTCCTGATGTGCATCCGAATCGGTTTCCTCGGAATCCTGGTGAATCACCAAGTCAGACGCGTCCGAATGGCTCAAACTTTCGCCAGTCTGCTCAGCGATGTTCGCAGAACTGTCACTCGGGCCATCGTTCGAAAGCTCACCGGCAATGGCGGATTTCGGGGCGGAGGGGCCTTCGAGATTTTCGACATCCGTCGCCTCGGAGTGGGGCTTCGTTCCCTTTGGTTCGGGCGCAGGCTCGGTATGAGTGTCTTTGACCGCGACAATTTTGATTTTCGCGTTGTTGATAAGCCAACGGACAGCCGTTGCCTGCATTTGCGGGTGCCCGGCGAGGCGGCTGGCAAGTGCTGCGTCGAGCGATGGCTCAAGTGAACTAACTTGGTCGCCATGCCCAACTAGGTTGGCGATGGAAGGAAGATCCGCTGGATCACCTTTCTCAGGGCAAAGGATTCTTGCCGCGACTCGCTTAGCGGCGGAGCCTGACTCTGATCCTTCCGAACGGACCCGACGTGAAAGCCGATCGATTACCCGTTTCGAGCTAGCCGATTTAATCGCTCGAGCCAGGGCCGCGTCAGGATGCGGCAGCTGTTCCAAGCGTTGGAGCAAATCGTCTCGGCGATTTCTAATCCACGCGTCCTCGCGGACGGCTCGGTAGAGAGACCAAAGGACATGCTCACTAAGCCCACCGAGTTCGTCACGGCGATACCTTGCAAGAAACGGAGGCGCGTACCCCTGTTCGATCAGAGGGAGTGCCGTTCGCAATTGTGGCAGATCGATGTTCGTCCGCCGAGAGATCGCTTCCAAGTCAACGGTCATCAAGACACGTGAAAATCATTTTCTCGAAGCGACATGGCAGCGAGCGAGTTAACCAAATCAGGCCGCCAGTCACGCATTCGAATAAGGGAAAACCAAACCGCAATGGGGCACTGCTTGCTCGCTCACCAAGGTCCAGAAATGTAGAACTCAACAGGGGTTTCTGTCAACCGACCCTATGCAGCCATTAACTTCAAAAAAAATCTCAAGAACGGCTGAACTTGCCTAACCGTCAAAGTCGATAGGACTGGTGAGCCCTTTCCGGTCGACGTTTTGGTCGATGGATTCGGCGGAAAACACACTAATGATGCCGCTGAAGTGCCGTTTTGTTCCATGCGTGAAACGAAGCGGGCTTGCCGGCGTCCCTCACTTGCCGTTACGAGAGAACCCGTGAAACCAGCCTCCAAAATCCATTCGTTGCGAGTTTACTCGCCCAGTTCTTCCCCAGAAACCTCGGAAGATCGGCGTAATCAGGACTTGGACCGTGCGGCTGGCGTTGCCGCGCCAAGGCGTGTCGAAGTGTCGTTGGCAGATATTGCGCCGGTGATTGCCGATGCCGTCGCGAACGGGCGGGGTTGGCTTGCAGATTTCGCAGACGATACCGTGCAAATCGACGCGGATTTGTACGACGTCTTACTTGCTTACCAGCAAATGCGTCGCTTTAGTGCCGCTTAGAACCTATCCGATGACCATTCGCCGCAATGGCGCTAGCCGCGGGTCTCGTCGGTTTTGGGCTAGGTTTTTAATCGTGGGCTTCGAAACGTTTTTTGAATCCTCGGTCTTCTTTACAAAGTTCGAATAACTCCAAAGATACGAAAAAAGCATGCGTACGATCGCGGTTATCAATCAAAAGGGCGGAGTCGGAAAGACGACCACCGCCGTGAATCTTTCGGCCGCTCTCGCGGATGCTGGGTCACGGGTTTGCGTCCTTGATCTGGATCCTCAAGCGCATGCTTCGCTGCACTTAGGCGTTTCCGCCGCAGGTTCGATTCCTAGCTTGTACGACGTGCTTTGCGGAACGGCAACGATCGCACAGGCTCGCTGTGACGTCTCTGACCGACTTTCCGTTGTTCCCTCCAATATCGATCTCGCTGCGGCCGAAATGGAATTGGCCGGGGAAGTAGGTCGCGAGATGATTTTGCGAGATGCCTTAGCCGCCGATAAAGAAAAGTTTGACTACCTCATACTCGACTGCCCGCCCAGTCTGGGCGTGTTGACGCTCAATGCACTGGTGGCGGTAGAAGAAGTTTTTTTGCCACTCCAACCCCATTTTTTGGCGCTCCACGGATTGAGTAAGTTGCTTCGTACGGTCGAGGTTGTCTCCAAACGACTCAATAACCGTCTGCGGCTGTCCGGAGTGATGCTCTGCATGTACGACTCAACGACTCGCCTCGCGGCTGAAGTCAGCAGTGATGTTGACGCGTTCTTCAACGGCGGATCGTCCGAGAAGGAAACCCTTCAAAGGGCAAAGTTCTTCAGTACCCGAATCCGTCGAAATATTCGCCTCGCAGAAGCGCCAAGTTTTGGCCAATCGATTTTTCAATATGCCCCGGACAGCAATGGCGCGGCGGATTATCGTGCGCTGGCGGATGAGGTAATGGCGCAATCTGCCTACGGAGCACGTGTTTCTGCAGCATGATCCTCGAGGGGGCCCGCCTTTCGATCTATCTGGCTTCGATCACCTGGCTTAATTCACCAAACCGATTCTTTCCTTGGCATCGTGTTGTCGGGACGGTTTGCAGAACGCGACTTTCTAACGGTAAAGCCTCCTCGCCATGGCCCGTAGGATCATCATTTGTTCCAACCGGACCAAAGGCATCAGCAAGATGCCACCCGCTTTGGTGCAAACGCTCAGGGCCGTGAAAGAATCGCTTAGCGCGGTGAAAGAGTAGGGTTTTGGCTTTCGGGCGTTGTTTGGGAGCAAAGCGTCTCAACGACGTCGCGACAGCGGTCGGCGATATCGTTCACGTCTTCGCGGTCATCCGGTTTGAGAAACAGATGAGTTTGCCCGGCTTCTTGTGCTAGGAACCACTGGTCCGTGGTGATCAACCGCTCCGCTTGGTTAGAACTCGTGCTCACCTGCCGCGTCTTGCCCGAATCGCTCGCCAGCCAATCCGGACACGAAACCGGACTGTCCGACGATTTGTCCGTCGATGGCATCAAGTAGCGAGTGACGTCAGCGGGTTGGGTTAACGCACCCAAACGGAGCCCACGCGGTTTTCCGTTCCATGCGATAATTGGCAAGTGGATTTGTGGACTTCGTATCGGGCCAGCGTGAAAGCCTATCCAGCCATTCTGTCCGAGGCTGAAACCGCTCGTGCCGATAACCGCCAGTCCAACGCTACCGTCTTCGGGTAGGACGGACTCCAAAAGCCAGCCGATGAGATGATCGATCAGCCGTACTTGGCAACCATACGTTTGCATCCACGACGTAACGAGGTCGGGATGGTCGTCGTCGCTGCGTTTTAGGACTGGCGGAGTAATCGCGTCAAAAATGCCAGGCGGCTTAGGGGCAATGGAGGGGAAGCGGGATTCAGCCGAAACAGACGATGATTTTTCGAAGTCATCAAGTGACCATTCGAGCTGGTCTTCCGGTGCGTCGTCGCCCAAATCTTCCTCGTCAACCGGGAACAGTTCGCGAGGTGCGTCCCAGCAGCGAGTTAGCCAATCGCTATGAATCCAAAGTACGGACCAGTCCTGGGCTTCTACTTGAGGGTCGCCTACTCGCTGTATGACAGGAGCTAACAAACCTGCAAAAGCGGTCGCCTCGATATCGATCGCCGGGCTTACTCCCGTTAAATCGCATGGAATCGTTTCGACGACGGTACATTGCGACAAATCCAGATCGTTGGCCAATTCTTTGAGTCTTGGCGCAAGGGGGCCCGACTCGATGAAGAGCTCGATTTTTCCAAATTCCCTGCACCGTTCAATCCAATTGGTCGTGCTCGCAAGCAGAGGGTCAGCTAGAGCGACTTCGTCATCGGTAACGCACCGGCTTTGCCAGATCGCTCGTAAAACTTCGATCGAATCATCGCTGTTTGCAATGCAACGATCCCAAACCGTCCCGAAAGCCGCCATTTGGTTGATCGCCGGTGTCTCGTTCCAAGACGACCCGTAGGGGCCCAAAGCGGCGGTCGCTAGTCCGTCAAAAGAAAGCACGATCCAGCGTGATGGCATTGGGGAGGCGATCGTTAGTGGAAAAAAGTTCTGCAACCGCAGATAGGCTTTGGCGGACAGGCTTCGAACGGGAAATCGTAAGCTTCAGCTCCACCGTTTATGGCCAAGCGAAGACGGTAGTGTAAGGGATTACTGGGAGCTGCAGGTGCAGAGAGGCGAACGTCCTTGCAATCGGATTAGTCCGAAAAGTTGGAAGCAAAACGATTCAGTCGGCCCGGGAAAAAGGAGCAACGGGCGCGTCGGCAATGAAAGCGTCCTACGCTTTCGCTGAATAGCAGGCTTTCTACTCGATACCCTCACCCTCGCAAATTTCCCGCCATGGTACAGGCTACTCCAGAGCAGGCTTTAGGATCGTTACCCCCTACGTCAAGTCTTCCTTCGACGCCCCTTACCGCCAGTCAAGCCTGGCAAATGCCGGTTTTTGACGTCTCGCAGCTTCCTGCGGGCGAGGCGCAACTTTCTTTGGACGTCGCGCAGCCTCGTCAGGACGAGGTGCGGACCGGTGAAGTCTGGAACGTTCCACTCGGCTCTCAGCCAGAATCCAACTTGGTAAGCCGCGTCGTCGATAATCCCGCCACTTGGTCAGGCGTCGCAACAGGAATCGATTCTAATGTCGCAAGCTCGACGCCAAAGACCTCGCCAGACTGTCCTCGTGGTTATGTCCGTGGGGAGGTAGCCAGTATTTGGGGAGTGAAGCTTGACGCAGTGCGTATGGACGGGGCGATCGAGGCGATTGAGCAGATGGTGGTAGAAGGTCAGCCACGCTACGTGATCACCGCGAACCTTAATTATGCCATGCTTCTTTCGAGTGACCCGACGCTCGATCAGGTCACCGATGATGCATCGCTTGTGTTGGCGGATGGCCAGCCATTTGTTTGGCGATCGCGAATTGGCGATTCGGTAGTCTTACCCGAACGAGTCGCGGGAAGTGAACTGATCTATCGATTAGCCGAAAGAGCAGCTTTGCGGGGGTGGCGAATTTACTTTTTAGGAGCTGAGCCAGGAGTTGCCCAGCGGTGCGCTGATGCGTTGGCGAAGCGGTATCCGGGGCTCCAGATCGCTGGCGTCCAGTCTCCGCCCTACCGGCAGTTGAGTGAAGAGGAGTCGCTACAGCAATCAAAATCCATCATTGAATCCAACGCTGACATCCTGTTGGTTGCGTTTGGACAACCCAAAGGCGAGAAATGGATTCACAGCCATTACCGCAAACTGGGAATCCCTGTTTCGATTCAGCTTGGTGCGTCTTTTGACTTTGTTGCGGGAACCGCTCGGCGCGCTCCGGCAGTCCTTCAGCAACTGGGCCTCGAATGGGCGTACCGGATGACGTCCGATCCCGGTCGATTGGTGCCCCGGTATTTCAATAACGCATGCTTTTTGTTGAAGTCCCTGATCCGAGATTGGTGCGAATTCGTGACTTGGCGATTCGAAAAGTAGCAATCGAGTCGCTAAGGCGAGAAACCAGGGTCGGTGCGTCAGCAACTGCAACCTCTCGGGTCAGCGTGGCATTTGTCCCCCATCCTTCGTCAGCGTTTTACACGTACACCGCGACGAAACGGACTTTTTTTGGCCGTTTGGTTCCCACCGTTGACCCCAGCCCTTGCTGGCTCGCACCTTTTCGGGAGTGGCGTCAGCTCGGGCACATCCATCAACTCCCTGTTCCCCCGACTCTCACTGAGGTTGGAAGCAGAAGTGACTTCGGCCGAGGGTGATCTTTTACCGGGTGTCTACATATCGGTTGACTAATTTTTTTGCCGTAAATCGCCGGGTAAACAGGACAGAATCGCTGGTGGCGAAAGAAAAGCGGCAACTAGCGGTTGACACCCACCAACGAATCGATACATTTCCCATCCCACGTGGCAGACAGCTCAACGCCGAATGCGACATGGGGACGGTTTCGAGAGAGACAGTCGAGAAAAAAATTGCCAACAGCAGTTGACGACTCGACGAATACTCTGCTAACCTCCGCGACCCTTCGGAAATCATCCGATGCATCAGCAACGCTGGTTCATCGGCTGCTTTCGGGCGGTGTACTTTGGTGGTGCCTCGCGGTGCCGATCAAAGAATTGATGTTTGACAATTAGGTTGTTTGGTAGATGGCATCTTAAGAAAGAGGCTATTGATGCCAATCGCGTTTACTTCGTCTTTGACGGGGTGGAAGCGGTTTGTAGTCAATGGTCGGGTAAAGTTCTTTGGAGCGCAAAGCTACTTAATTCTGGCAGGTGCCTTAATTAGGTAGTTGTATGAGACAAGCTTAGGATTCTTTGTTGTGCTGTGGGTTGATTCCTACCTGAACTGCGGTCGCGTGGTTCGCATGGGTAGGTTGCTAACTCACAGATATCGTTAGAAGTAGAACCAAAGAGGTTTCTTCTTTAGGCGATTGGTAAGCAGCGAAAGTTGCAAGCTAATTTGTCGCGAGTTTGAGATTTCGACGGCCAATCTACATAAGGGCACACGGGGGATGTCTTGGCATCAAGAGACGAAGAAGGGCGTGGAAGTCTGCGAAAAGCCTGGGGAAGCTGACAAACAAGCGATGATCCCGGGATTCCTGAATGCTATAAACTGAATACATAGGTTTATGAGCGACAACCTGGCGAACTGAAACATCTAAGTAACCAGAGGAAGAGAAAGAAAAATCGATTCCGTCAGTAGCGGCGAGCGAAATCGGAAGAGCCCAAACCGAGGGGGTTTCCCTCTCGGGGTTGTAGGACTCCAACATCGGATTGTGTTAAGTTAGTAGAACG
>JANOBM010000084.1:0-13184 GCA_031411655.1 Planctomycetaceae bacterium | reverse complement strand
GGTAGCGGTCAAAACCGCCTCTCTGGGCAACGGGGCTTTTTTACGACGCGAGTCAATCAAGCTTTCTTTCTCAACGGGCTTAAGAGCCTTTGGAAGTCCCTCGATGCCGTTTCCCTCCAACGACACTTGTCCGAAAAGTCGGAAGATGTCCGATGAAATCAACACGGCGCTGCCACCAGCCAAACAAGTTGAAACGGACATTTCGTGCGTCGGTTGAGTCTCTAGACCGCGGCCAATCCCGGGGTCATGACCGTGGTATGGCCAATAGCCAGTCGGATCCTGAACCCGCATTAACCAAGCCAGCGTGCGCGCAACGCGATCAAGTGGCAGTTCAATGCCTGATCGATCGAGTGTCCACATGGCCAGAACAACGTATTGCACCTGAGACACGTCGCCATCGGGCTCATTGGGATATCCATAACCGCCATGGCCCATTTGCAATTCGAGCATGCCCTTGCCGAGCGTTTCTAATTGCGGGCGATACTCTTCAGCATCCAATTCCGCCAGGAACATGATGGCGATTGGAATTTCGTAATGTGATTTGGGCTGGTGGACTAACTTGCCACCGTTTTCGCTGATTCCGGCAGCGAGTTGGAGCGCGTTTGCCAAGGCGAGTTTGACTAAGGCTGCGTCAGGATTGTGCTCTGCCTTAAGATGGGCGTATCCGATCAGTACGGCTTGGCCATCCCCGCCCCCATAGGGCGTTGCTTTGATCAGCGATTCATTAAGGCCCTCAAGGTACCGCACTCCTCGATCGACCATCGCGCGGACCTCGGGATCTTCAGGCTTGTAAGCCGACGCGGATTGAGGATGCAGTGTGCTCCAGGTCAAAACCACGACCACAGACCAAGCAAAAATGCGGCATCGCGAGGCGGACCCAAGCAACATCATGCTACTCACCCTGGAAAAGAAAAGTCTGCTAGTCGAATCAGTAAAACAGGAGCGTTCTACTATCAGTGGTTAACGACATTGTACCGCAGGCCGAACAATATTTCCATTTGTCGGCGTCAGGAACCCAGCACCGCCGCAAGGAAATTGAATTCGCCCCCACTAACGTCGCGAGGCGAGCGAGGAGCCTCAGTGATCCACGCAGGCTTCCAGGAATCGAGCAAGTCGATAGAAATCGCTTTTCGGATCGATGAACCGGACCTTCGTGACCAGTGTTTGGGGATCGACCAGATCGCTGAACGGTACGTAATGCAGGTCGAATTGTCCGCTTACTGAAACCATCACACCGTTGAGCTTCTTTTCGACCAGGGCTCGGTAGGCACCGACGCCAAGCTGGGATCCCAAAATGACGTCAAACGCGTGAGGGGCAGCACAACGGGCCTCGTAGCCAAGCTGAAGACCGTTGATTTTACGAGTTTTTCCGGTACGTTCGGTATAGCGTTTGGCCAGCATTCCGCTGATTTTGGATGCCAGGTGAATCGATGATATGTTGATGTGTCCGTGGTCATCGCGTCCGACTCCTTCGAGCGATTTGGCTGGCAAAAACTCTGCCAACCCTTCGGCGATGACAATCGTGCCGTACTGGCGGCCGTCTCGTTCGCGGGCGACCATCATATCGACCATGCGGTCGATAAACTTGTCTATGGCAATCACTTTCCGCGTCGCGCCGGTCTCTTGATTGACAACTTCAACGTCCGCAAGTTCGCCTTGAATATCTTCAACGCTCAGTACCATACTTGCTTCACCCGCAATGGCGGCACCATAGGCAAGCCATCCGGCACTACGTCCCATCGCCTCGCATAAGAAATAGGTGCGGCCTGCGGCGGCATCAAAATTGAGATTCCGAATTTCCTCGGCGAGAGTTTCAACGGCGGTGAAGTAACCGAACGTAAAATCGATGCCCATATAATCGTTGTCGATCGTCTTGGGCAAATGAATGATCGGGAATCGGCGGGCCTGAGGCGGCAAGCCATCTTGGAAAAGCTTTAGCTTGTTCGCCGTTTTGAGCGTGTCGTCGCCTCCGATTGAAATCAATGCATCGACTTCAAGCGAGCAGAGTCCTTCATAGACACGGCGAAGCGGCGCGACGAGTTCAGCATCTTTCAAGTGAGCGGGACTGCTGACGTGTTTGCCTGGATTTGTCCGCGCGGTTCCAATCATGATGCCGCGGCTGGTGCGGGCATGTGTCAGTGTTTCATGGGTGAATCGGATGTAATCGGTACCTTCCACTAGTGGGCTAGCCGAGCTGTATTCAGCAAGTCGGCTGTATCCGTGCTTGATTCCAAATACCTGCGCGCCTTCTTCCAGAAACGAAAAAGCCGCGGTACTGATGACGGCATTTGCTGCTGGAGCAGGCCCACCAGCGAAAAGAATGGCAACTCGTTTGATGTCGAGGTTATGAACGTCGTGCATGGCTAATCATTCGTTAAAGACGAGTGGACCGGAAACGTAAATGGAAGGTGATAAGAACTGATCCGAAAACCATCAGCCGTGTCGGCGCTAGTCGCGGTTCTCTTTGGTTTTCGGAAAGATTCTGAGCAAGGGTTTTGGGTTGTCGCCAATCGCGGCAGAACTTGACTGATTACGAAACGATTAATTCACGGTCGACAAACTTTGTATCACAACGGCCTGCGATGAACTCGGGATGTCTTAGCACCCTCTGATGAAAGGCTGCGGTGGTCGAAATGCCTTCGACTTGAAGCTCACTGAGCGCGCGAAGCATCGTATCAATCGCCTCACCGCGGGTTGGCCGGTGCACGATCAGCTTGCCGATCATTGAGTCATAATTAGGAGGGACGGTGTATCCCGAGTAAGCATGGGAATCGAAGCGAACCCCAAAGCCGCCGGGGGCAAACATACTTGTGATCTTGCCGGGATTCGGCTGAAAGTTCTTATCCGGATTTTCGGCATTGATGCGACACTCGATCGCCGCACCGATGCATGGAACCTGATCCTGCGTACGCGAAAGTTTTTCGCCGCTGGCCACCTTGATCTGTTCTTTGATCAAATCGATCCCGGTGATCATTTCGGTTACCGGGTGCTCCACTTGAATCCGCGCATTTACCTCAATGAAGTAAAATTTGCCCGTCTGATCAACTATAAATTCGACGGTTCCCGCGTTCGTGTAACTCGCTCCACGGACCATTCGAACGGCCGCATCGCAAATGCCCTTTCGTTGTTCCTTTGTAAGCGTCGAACTCGGGGCCTCTTCAATCAACTTTTGGTGGCGGCGCTGGACGCTGCAGTCGCGTTCGTGAAGATGCAGCACGTTCCCATGATGGTCGGCTATGACCTGCACCTCAATGTGTCGTGGACGATCCACAAATTTTTCGAGGTATACACCACCGTTACCGAATGCCGCTTGGGCTTCATTTCGGGCTTGTTGGATCGCCGTCAACAACGCTGATTCACTCGCAGCAACTCGCATCCCCTTACCACCACCACCAGCGGTCGCTTTGATAAGAACCGGGTACCCGATTTGATTTGCGAACCGCAGCGCTTCTTCGTCCGATTCGATCAACCCGTCGCTTCCAGGGACCACTGGCACGCCAGACGCAATCGCGATGGAACGCGCGGTATTTTTGTCGCCTAGCTTCTCCATCGCTTCGGGCATTGGTCCAATGAAGTCGATGTTGCAGCTTCGACAAACTTCATTGAAATGTGCGTTCTCGGAAAGGAAACCGTAGCCAGGGTGAATCGCGTCGGCGCCACCAATCTCGGCCGCACTGATGATTTGATCGATTCGCAAATAGCTTTCTGAGCTTTTCGCTGGTCCGATACAAAACGCCTCATCCGCCAGTCGAACATGCATGGAGTCACGGTCGGCTTCGCTGTAGACGGCAACCGATTGAATCCCCATTTCGCGACATGCGCGAATCACTCGCAATGCGATCTCACCTCGGTTAGCGATCAAGATCCGATTGTACATCGTCTAAATTTGGTTTGTTCAGAGGGGACAGAAGTCAAAAGTGTTCGTCGCAACGATGACGAATCAAAAACCGCAGACGTTAAGCCGAGGTGTCAACCTTAAACAGCGGGCGTCCAAAATCGACGGGTTGCTCACTATCGATCAAAACCGCCACCACCTGGCCGCTAATCTCCGCTGGAATCTCATTGAACACTTTCATCGCTTCAATGATACAGACGACGCTATCCGCCGAAATTCGTTGGCCGACCTTGACGAACGGCTCAGATTGTGGATTGGGGCGATTATAAAAAGTACCGACCATCGGAGCCTTGATGGTGACGATATTCGGCCCGTCTCCCGCTGGTGCCCCAACGCTTACCGGCGCCGCTTGAGCCGGCGTTGACCGGGAAGGCGCGGATACCGGCGCCGCCGCAACCATTTCCGCACCTCGACGGAGCTTAACCTTTTCATCGCCTTGCTGCAGGTCAATTTCAGAGAGGTCGTGCGTCTCCATCAATTCGATCAATCGTCGAAGTCGCTCGAGATCAAAAACGTCACTCTCCGATTCGCCGCCTGTCTTCATGCTTAAAAACCTACGAGAACAATTTAGCTTCGAAAAAACCACGGGCGTAGTTTTAACGAATTCGGACCATTCGTTCGAGGGCACTGACCACAAACCACTGCAGACCTCCCAGCCTACCAATTGAAACTCCCAAATGGAAACTTCCCAAATGGAAGACGATGCTTAGAACCAATCCGAAAACCGAAGAAACCCGCGGCTAGCGCCAAAGCGGCTAACGATTTTCGGATAGGTTCTTAGGGATTCCCCGGCGAATGCGATCCTGCACGTGAGAAGTGGCGGTGAGACGTACCGGGTTTACATGGAAAACCTGCAGGACTCAAAATCTCTCGGGATGGACGAAAGTAATTCGCAGCCGTCGGCGGTAACCAAAACGTCGTCTTCGATTCGAATGCCGTATTGGCCTTCTAAGTAGACCCCCGGCTCGACCGTGATAACCATTCCCTCGGCCAGGGTTTCCAGGCTGGTTGCGCCCATTCGCGGTGATTCGTGGATTCGCAAACCGATGCCGTGACCAAGACCGTGCTTGAATTGCGGTCCCAACGATGCGTCGACGAGCACCTGCCTTGCCGCGGCATCGACATCGCGAGCCGCAACGCCTGCTCGAATGGCCGCCAATGCGGCTGAGTGGGCACCCAGCACGGCTTCGTAAGCCTTTCGAAATCCAGCGGGAGGATGATCGCGGTGCAACGTACGAGTCAGGTCGCTCGTGTAACCGCAATATTTCGCACCCCAATCGATAAGCAGCACCTGCGCACCACCTATCGGCAGGTCCCCGGGACGATAATGCGGTAGAGCCGCTCCTGGGCCAGCACCGACGATCGGCGCAAAGCCACATCCTTCTCCTCCTAATTCGCGAATTGCACCTTCAAGTTCGTGAGCAATAGCGATTTCGGTAAGGGACGGGCGAAGCTTGGCACGGACCGATTCATAAGCTCGTTCTGCAATCCAAATGGCACGTTTTAAAATCGCAAGTTCCGAATCGTCCTTTATCATCCTCAAATCGCCGACCGGATCACCGGCGGCGACCAGCTCCACACCGGGAGCCACATCGACAAGCGATCGATAAAACTCCCACGTGATCGCGGAAGCCTCTAAACCCAATCGCTTGATCGCCCCGCCTTGAATGGCGTCGGAAACGATATCTAGCATCTTTCGTTCCGGGCCTCGAACGATGGTGGCAAGCTCCGGGCACTCTTGAGCCAACTGCGTTTCATAGCGACGATCGCTCAAAATGACCACGTCACTAGAGCTGACCAAGGCGTAGGAACTGTCGCCAGTAAACCCGGTAAGGTACCGAACATGGATCTCGTCCGTGACCAGCAAGGCATCAATGGGTGCGGTCGAAAGCCATGTTCGCAATCGCTGAATTCGGGTCTGGCCGTTCAATGAAGTCGCTCCGCTCAATCAGGGATGGGATTACAAAATGCGATCGGTTGAAGCGTTGTGGCAACAACGATGCATTCGGTCAATAGGCGATTGGCGGATCGCACCACCGCCCGTTTTAGAAGCCAAACCCCGTCCCCCCCAAGAGAGAATTTTGTGGATTAATGGTGCGCGGCTAACCAACCCAGGTTATCGTGAAGGCGTGAAAAACGGCCATGGAAAACAACTTTTTCGGCGAGCCTTGAGTTTCAATTGGTAGCTAGGCACAATGGCGGGTCGAACTTCCCCAAACGATTCCTTTTCAGATATCTAGGCCTCTCAAAGAGTTTTGAAAATGAAAGAGTCACATTGTCCCCACTGTGGTTGTACCGTTTACCGAACCCACCGGAGATGGTTTGAAAAGCTTCTATTGGTGAAAGAAGTTTACGTTTGTGACCTTTGCCGCCGCCGCCGTTACCTGACACGGTTCTTGAACCTTTACTTCTAACTCGCTTGCCATCAGTCGCAAACAGAAGGCTAGCGGCAATCGGTATTTCACCCATTCACGCAACTCAAGTCCCAATCGCCCGGTGCCCTTTGGTTCACATCGGCTAGCGCGTCAAGCCGATTGGGTAGGTTCTTAGTCTGTCCGCCACCGTGGACTGGGAATGGGTAGCCTGCGATTGAATCTTCGGACGGTTTCTTGATGCCAGCCGACCTCGCAATCGCAAGAAAAGTATTATAGGCGAGACTCTCTCGATACTTTGTGATGGTCGTCGGGCTGACCGCCACTTTTCCACCGCACCCAAAACCTTGTTGGCAATGATGCTACTCAAAAGTTCGCGACGATACTTTCTGATCGCTACCGTTTCGATCGCTGCAGCCAATGCGTTCATCGCAAGCACACTCCGTGCGCAAGCCGACGGCGACAGCCATCCACTGATTGCCTACGTGGGTACTTTCAGTTCTCCGCTGCGCGACACGTTGCCAACCCAAGTCGATCTGCCGCCGGGCAACGGGAAGGGCATTCATCAATTCCAAATTAACCGCGACACTGGCGCAATGACTCCGTCCGGCATTTTCGAGTCCGGGACCAGTCCGAGTTGCTTGGCGCTCAACGCGAATGGCACCCGTCTCTATTCCGCAAACGAAACGGATCGTGTAGGTAAAGAAATGCACGGGACGGTAAGTGCTTTCGCGATCGATCGCGAAAGCGGTAACTTGACACTTCTTAATTCAGTGAGTTCCGGAGGAGCCGGACCGACGTACATCAGTTTGCATCCGTCCGGAAAGTACTTGTTCGTCGCCAATTATTTTGGCGGTTCGGTCGCTGTGATACCGATTCTCGCTGACGGAAAATTGGGTGATGCCACCGATGTCAAGAACGACGAAGGCACTATCGGTCCCACGAAAGCGGTTCATGCGCCGTTGGGTAGTTTTGCGTTTAGCGGACATGATCGTACCCACGCTCACATGATTCAAGCGGATCCATCGGGTCGATACGTCTTCCACGTCGACCTCGGCTTAGATCGGATCTATTCATGGCGTTTTGACGAGCAAGAGGGGCTGTTGATTCCGAACGATCCACCGTCCGTAGCACTTCCTCCTGGCGATGGACCGAGGCACTTTCACTTTCACCCCAACGGTCGTTGGTTTTATTCGATCCAAGAAGAAGGTTCGACAATCGTCTTATTTGACTACGAAGCTTCAACGGGTCGCTTGGCTTCGCGCCAGACCATATCGACGTTGCCTGATCGCTACGCGGGAAGCAACTTTTGCTCTGAGATATTGGTCTCTGCCGATGGTAAGTTCGTTTACGCGGGAAACCGACTTCACGACACGATCGCTATCTTCTCAGTCGGCGTCATGGGAGATCTTACTTTCGTTGGTGAAGAGTGGACGCGTGGAAATTATCCTCGCAGTTTTAGCTTCGACCCGACAGGACGTTTTCTGTACTGTTGCAACCAGCGAGCCGATAACGTCACTGTCTTCGAAGTTGACAATTCATCCGGAACACTTCGTTTTACCGGAGATTATGCACCGGTAGGCAATCCGTCGCACATTGTCTTTCTCGATCTGCGCTAGGCCGGATGCAGACTCAAATGTCAACTCGATTTTGGCAAACGATCAATCCTAGTCAATTCATTCATCGGGAGATTCCCGTCGGTGCGCGCGATCGGCTCGGTCGAATCGAATGATCGCTCCAAAAGGATTTCTTGGAATCGCCCCGACGGACGCAGGGGAGGCAAAACAACGCCCTCCGCGTGACTCGCTCGTAATGGTGCCCCGAAAGCGAACCGGATTGTAAGCAGGAATGCGGTACCGAAACTGGAATGGATGCGACAAATTCTTGCGGGGGTGTCTCAGGGGAGTTGCAAATACCAGAAAGGCGATATATAAATAGTTTAGCAATAAAGCAAAAGTTGGTGCCGTAGCCCGGGTGAATGCCATCCCCGATATTGCGCCATCCCCGATGTTGGGTCATCGCCGACGTGTCCGACGTCATGAAGGGTAGGCCAGCGAGAACGACTACCGTCGGTGAGAAGCGATGGCGAGCACGGATGGGCACCGCGTTTGCAAGACTTGATGAATAAGACGACGAACCTCTCCGAAACATTTTTTTGAGATTAGGAACCTACCATGGTGTCGATCGCGATTGTGTATTTCTCAGCCTCTGGCCACACGCAGCAAATGGCCGAGGCGGTTGCCGAAGGCGCAAAGTCGGTCGCTGGCACGGACGTTTCGCTTCACCGCATTGTGGGCGAGGACATTCAGAACGGTAGGTGGAAGAACGAAGCGATCACGTCGGTTTTGAATGCTGCCGATGCCATCATCATTGGAACTCCAACCTACATGGGCGGGTATTCGGCCCAAGTGAAAGCCTTCATCGATGGGTGTGCTGGGATTTGGTACCAGCAAGGATGGAAAGACAAGGTCGCCGCAGGCTTTACGCATTCACAGGGCCTTTCAGGCGATAAACTCAACACTTTGTCGGGCCTAGTGATTAACGCGATGCAGCATGGAATGATCTGGGTAGGAACAGGAGTGATGCCCGAAGGTTCGACGCCTGAAAAGACCAATCGACTATCCAGCTCAACCGGGACGATGGCGCAATCCAATGTCGACCAGCCAACGATTGGGGAGGGAGACCGTCGTACCGCGGTGATTCTCGGCAAACGCGTGGCCGAAACGACACTTCGGTGGAATCGTTAAATCGCTGATCCGTTTTACGCACGCGAATCGATTGTGCTGTTTCGGCACGGCGACAGGGCGACAGGGCGACAGGGTTACGTGGCGAAAGGGTTACGTGGCGTTGACGACGGCCAAACGCCGCGCTTGGGCCGCGAGTTGTGCCTGCGCGGCATTGTACTGGGCAAGTTGGGCTTCAATTTCGTTTCGGCGGTTTTGCATCCAGAGGCGAAATGCGCGTTCACGCCGTTCGTGCGTCGCAATGTCGGCATGGAGCCGCGCCGCCCGTTCATCCAGTTCCTCGGACCAAGCCTGCAGGTACTCGATCAAATTTTCGGCGTGGGCATTTCGGATCGTTGACGGGTCGAGAATAGGGAGATCTTCCGGCGCAGACGCGGTTTGTGCCTCTGCAGAGGGCCCGATCCTAGAGGCGTTGCCATGCAAATCCCCGGCATTCGGCGACACGGAGGATACTGGTTGGCGCAAGGATTCCGGTTGTCTGGATAAGACTGGACCACCGCTTGGCATTTCGAGCCCGGATACACTGCGTTTTTCACCGGGTCGCGGGTGGGAGTGATCAAAGCGATGGAGCGGCTGTTGAAACGAGTCCCCACTGGACCAGCCAGCGCCCGCACTGCCAGAACCGATCGGTTCGGAAGTTTTCGACGAGGGTTCAATGGGCGAGGACATGAACGAAAATCAAAGCGGATGAGTGTGAATCTGCCGAAGGGCCTGCGGAGCAAACGCAACTCACGCGACGTCGGCCGCTAGTCTTCGCAATCGGTTAGATATCGCTTGCCACTACAGCCCACGACGTTCCGTAGATACAATGAGGGCTATCGATTCAACCATGCCTTTCGGATTGGCTGCACCACATCGACGTCGCTGTGATCGCCCCTCTTGGTCTCGGTAAACCACTCAAACGGAACAACACTTCGATATGAAAACCCTTTCCGCTCTGATGAAACGCCCGAGCGTTATACTTTACGCATCGTTGGTGGTTGCTTTCGGATTTGTTGATTTCGGCTTTGTAGGTGAACTGAAAGCCGATACGCCTCGTCAGGTCGCCCTTACCCGGTCGATTGAGCGTGGAATCGAGTATCTTAGAACACGCGGGCAAGCCGAGGATGGTTCTTTCAGTAGCGAAAGCGGCACTGCAGTGACGAGCCTTTGTGTCGCAGCAATCCTCAAAAATCGCCCAGAAGCGAAAAATGATCCGGTAATCAAAAAAGCTTTGGCTTATATCGAATCCCACATCCGAGGCGACGGCGGGATTTATGCCGAAGGTTCGAAACACAAGAACTATGAAACCTGCATTGCAACGACTGCGCTAGTCGAGGCGAATGAGAACGGTAAGTACGACAGTGTCCTCGCGCGGGCAAAAACTTTCATCAAGGAACTCCAGTGGGACGAAGGAGAAGGAATTACGAAGGAAGACCCGGCTTATGGCGGCGCGGGATATGGAAGCCACAGCCGGCCTGACCTTTCGAACACTTCGTTCATGATTGATGCGCTTCGTAACCTAGGCGACGACGCGGATGACGAAGCGATCCAAAAGGCGTTAATGTTCGTTGTCCGTTCTCAAAACCTGGCGGGACAGGGGAACGATACCCCGCACGCTGAGACCGTTGGCGATGGTGGTTTTTATTACACCCCGGCTGCTGGAGGATCCAGTCAGGCCGGTAATACCGACTCAGGTGGACTGAGAAGCTATGCATCGATGACCTACGCGGGGCTCAAGAGCATGATCTTTGCGGGCTTATCGCCTGATGATCCGCGTGTCGAAGCGGCACTTACCTTTATCCGCAAAAACTACGACTTGGAGTCAAACCCAGGAATGGGGACCGCCGGTCTGTATTACTATTACCACACCTTTGCTAAGGCGCTCAGTGTCGCAAAAATCGACGTTCTCGATGACTCCGACGGGAAGCCTCACGTCTGGCGTGATGAACTCGTCAAGACTCTCACCGCAGCCCAGTCCGAAGATGGTAGCTGGGTGAATGTCAAAAACGATCGCTGGATGGAAGGCAATCGGAATCTTGTCAGCGCCTATGCACTCTTATCGCTTTACTATTGCCACGATTAGGGAGCTTTGTTCCGAGCTGTGTTTTGTATTGACTCATTGATTCGCCTGTCTAATTGACTTTCCCACCCCTCAAAACCAATCCATCCAACATGCCTTATCGTTACACACTCTGCTTGGCGTTTCTTTTTTTGGCTGTCGCGCCTTCCGCTACATTTGCAGATGACGTTTGGGTCACCTCCCTCGCATCGAGAACTGTCGCAGCCGAAGGAAACACAAAGCAAATTCACTACGCGGCGACGGCGTCGGGCTTGTTGCTTCAGCCCGCTGAGGTAGTGCAATGGGAAGGCGAAGACTTTGCAACTCGCACGAAGGTAATGACGCACCCGAGCGCCGTTTGGTGCGTTCAGGTCAGCGATGACGGAAGCCATGTGGCGAGCGCAGATTATCGTGGCAACTTGCAGATCCTCGATACCGCTTCTGGTCAGGCGGCGATGCATGAGGGAGCGTTTGAGCGTTGGACGCAAGTAATACGTTTCGTTCCAAAAAGCGACGCGATCGTTGCCGGCAACGAAGCAGGTAAGTTGTTCGTTTGGGAGGGGGATAAAGTCAGTAAGACGATTGATGTTGATAAGAATGCACTAACCGACATCACTTTTAACTCTGCGGGCGATCGGATTGCCGTAAGCGACGGTGGAGGAATGGTGCATTTGTTTTCATGGCCCGCGTTGGAAGCCAATGGAAAAATCAAATTTGGGGATTCACCGGCGTGGTGCGTCACCTTCAATGGCGATTCATCAGCAGTGATTGTCGGTACCGGTGATCGTAAGCTGATGCGGGCCGAAGCCAAAGACGCTGCGGTTCCAGAACTCATCCTGGACGGATCGGATTGGATCACCCGAATTGCCGTTTCGCCTACAGGTGCCATTGCAGCGAGTGAAGTCGGCGGCAAGGTGTATGTGTTGGCGAACGATAAACCCGCACCCGGTACGAAACCGGTTGGCACCGCTGCAAGTGGATGTTGGGCAGTTCATTGGGCTTCCCCATCCACCTTACTCGTCGGAACTCGCAAGTCCGGTGTTGTTTCTCTGGGACAGACTTGGTCATTCGTTGAGCCTGCACCTGTGGTAAGTCCCGAAGCACCTGCACCGGCTGAACCAGCACCTGCACCGGCTGAACCGGCACCCGCGCCGGCTGAGCCAGCACCCGCGCCGGCTGAACCAGCACCTGCACCGGCCGAACCAGCACCTGCACAGGCTGAACCAAAGCCAGCGGCATGACAAACGCAGACAAGTCATCACCCATAGGCGATCCCGATCCAGCAAATGGGAGGCCCTCACGTCATGCGGACGATGATCAAAAGGGATCGCCAGCGAGTTCGACTAGCGAACTGGATGCGGCCGGCGGGAGCATTGCCCAACGTTCATCGGAGCCGCCACAGTATGTCGTTCGCACCGGCGCCGTTCGAAGTTTGTCCGTGATGCAAGCGACCCGGCGATATGGTTACGGCGACCGGGTTGTCGTTCGTACAGAACGCGGTACGGAGTTTGGTGTCGTCTTGTGCGAGGCGACGCCCGCAGCCATGAGCCATTTGGAGGAGCCGCTGAGCGGTCGCGTTTTGCGGCTGATGACAGCGGACGACGAGCAGCAATGGGAGGTTCAAATCGCGAAAACCGTGGATGATGGGCTGATCGCGAAAAGACACATTGAGGCGCTCGGTCTTCCGATGCAGCTTGTGGATGTTGAAAGAATCCTCGGTGGCGAGCGAATCGTTTTCTACTTTCTATCGGAAAACCGGGTAGATTTTCGCGGTTTGGTGCGAGCACTCTCCGATGCACTTCAAACCCGAATAGAACTTCGCCAAATTGGAGTGCGTGACGAAGCGAAACTGCTCGCCGACTATGGGGATTGTGGTAAGCCACTTTGTTGCAATACTCACTTGACCAAGATGCCGCCCGTCTCGATGAGAATGGCAAAGTTGCAAAAAGCGACGCTAGACCCTTCCAAAATATCGGGTCGTTGCGGAAGATTGAAGTGTTGCTTGAGGTACGAATTTGACACCTACGAAGCATTGCAACAAAACCTACCGCCGGTAGGCAGTCGAGTGGTGACAGCGGACGGGGCGGCGACCGTGCTGGGTCAAGAAATCTTATCGCAGCAACTGATGGTAC
>JANOBM010000083.1:0-9372 GCA_031411655.1 Planctomycetaceae bacterium | reverse complement strand
GCCGCTGGTTCGCGAGGCCAAGAAACCGATGATCAATCGGAGAGGGCTATTGAACGGGGCCAATTGCAATCACAGCTTCAAAGCCTCCTTGCTCAACAAGGAGTCGTTGCCACTGAAAAACTTCGCCAGTCAATCCACAGTCCCATCGATGGCCAAGTGATCGGATGGCGATTGCAAGAACGCATCGAACATCGTCCGGTTAGTCGAGGCCATCGACTCTTCGCTGTCGCGAGTCTTGATGGCGCAAAGGTGTTGAGGCTTCAGGTTTTAGATAAGGATGCGGGCGATATCCTTCAACGGCGGAACATGCAGAGCGAGCCACTAAAAATTGATGTCGTCCTGGCCACAGAACCGGATAAGACATTTCATGCGACGCTGACCAGTGTTGCAAACTCAACAAGAGTGGACGATCAAGGTGAGAATGTTCTGGATCTATTCGCCGTAGTCGTTCCAAACGACTCAATCGACGCCCAGATGGGCGCAGAAGTCACTGCCGCGATTCAGTGCGGCAAACGGTCGGTACTGGCGACGTGGTTTGGTGACATCGCCAACTTCTATCATCGGCATATCCGGTTCTACTTTGCTTAGAAACTATCCGAAAACTGAAGAGACCCGCGGCTAGCGCCAAAGCAGCTAATGGCTTTCGGAACGGCTCTTAGTGTTAGTTATCGATTTTGACGAACGACTCCACTCTCTCATCAAGCGAAAACGGTGCACTGACGACAACTCGCATGAAATTGCCAACAACACCACATGATCAAATCAACGATGCCGCCCGCGCGAGCCGCGCGAGTTCGTCAAGCTATGTGGTTACTGCTCACAAGCGGCCAGACTTGATTTTCGTGCCGGTAAGGCATCGCCATGAGTCCTCAGTCATTGTCAAAGACCCGATGGCTATGACCTACGTGCGCCTTCGCAATGATGAGTACTTTGTACTGACACTACTCGACGGCACATTGTCCCTCGATCAGATCGCCAATCGTTATGCGCATGCGTTTTTTCCTCGTACCGTAAAACCCGAGAATATCAATCGACTTTTATTCAAATTCCATGAGCAGGGCCTGCTCGTTTCGTCATCGATCGGACAAGGGCATCGTCTCTCGCATCGGGCGAATAAAAAAAAATCGCAAGTAATCAAACAAGCAGCACTGAGTCCCTTGTTCATTCGTTTTCCAGGCATCGATCCCGACCGTTTCTTGAATGCGACGGAGCGATTCATACGCCCATTGCTCCATCCCGTCGCAATACTCGCGTACCTAGCGATGGTTGCCATTGCGATCATGGCGTTCCTGAACCGAGGCGAGCACTTCTTCATTGAAATGATGGACCTGGATCGATGGCTTCGGCTTGAATCAGTCGTACTATTGATGGGAGTTATCGGAATCACCAAGGTACTGCACGAACTCGGTCATGCTTATGCATGCAAGTATTTTGGTGGAGAATGCCATACGATTGGCCCGATGCTTCTGCTATTTTCTCCCGCACTCTATTGTGACACGTCGGACTCATGGCTACTTGCGAATCGCTGGCAAAGGGCCGCGGTAGGGGCCGCAGGGATGGCGGTAGAAATTATTCTCGCGGCAGTGGCAACATTTGTCTGGGTTTCCACTCCAGCGGGAGTAGTGCATTATGCGGCTATGAACGTGATGCTGGTTTGTTCGGCGAGTACTCTGCTTTTTAATGCAAACCCGCTCTTGCGTTTCGATGGATACTACATCCTGAGTGACATTACGGATGTACCCAATCTCGCGCAACGGTCACAGCGGCTGCTCGCGTCAACGTTAACCCGACTTTGTCTAGTCGGCGGTACATCCCTAGAGCCGATGAAAACACCGGTGAAGTTAGCAATGTTAACGTATGCGACTTTGGCGTGGATTTATCGCTGGGCGCTGACACTTTCTATCCTTTACTTGCTTTCGCAATTGCTTCGTCCAGTGGGTCTCGAATCGATTGGGATTGTGCTCTGCTACTTTGCTGGGTCCGTCGCGCTCTTTACGGCGACAAAGCCTCTTTTTCAGTTGCTGAATAATCCGCTTAAACGACGAAAGATTGAGATGCGAAGATTAATGCTGACCGCGGTTTCGCTCGGCCTGCTAGTCGCCGTGTTGACCTATCCGATTCCTGCCAGAGTTGCGGCCGTTGCGACATTGACTCCTCATAACGCCATATCGATCTTTACGCCCGTTGCAGGCTTTATCGAGTCCTCGGTCGCTCCTGGTGAACAAGTCACCAAAGGGCAGCTGCTGGTACGACTACGTAACCCAGCGATTGAATTGGACCATGTGGCGGCTAAGGGATTGTATGAGCGTCAACTTGCTCAGGTACGAAACTTGGAGCTTTCGCAAGTTAACGTCAAGACGACTTCCGAGCGGCTACCTGCGGCTAGAGCGAAGCTTGATGACCTTGAACAACAACTTGCGATGCATCAATCTCGTGTGGATGCACTCCAAATCTATGCGCCGAAAAGTGGCGTGGTATTGGCTGGTGAACGCAAGACACCAAGTCGAGATGAAATCGAGCGGTTGAGTGAGTGGGTGGATGTTGCCACAGACGCAAGAAACCTGGGGTGCTTCATAAACATTGGCACCGAGATCTGTCGAATCGCGGATCCAGAGAAGTTTGAAGCCGAATTAGTGCTAGCCCAAGACGTTGCGAAACGAGTACGTCGAGAGTCGAAAGTGAGTTTATGCCTGTCAGCTTTTCCTAGTGCGTTGCAGCAGGGAAAGGTCCTCGATGTCTCTCGTCGGCAAATGACAAAAGGCCAAGACGATATCGACACTACCGAAGCAAAATCCGCGTTGGCCGAAGAAACGATACTTATCGAAAATTCCTACCTGGTAAGAGTCAAAATTGAGAAATCCAACCTACCCATGGTTTCTGGATTGCGCGGGGACGCGTTGATTGCGACCGAACCGCTATCCGTTGTTTATCGGGTTTACTTAACGCTTGCTGGGTTGATTCGCCTGCGATGATCCACGGTCTCTCGATCGAGAAGGATTATTATCTTAGAATCGCCCCAGGAAGTGCTGTGCACCAAGCGAGAGGACCGTCTTGATTCCACGAGCGGCCGTAGGCAAGTGACGCATGACCGACACCCATTGTCAACGTATTTCCCGATACTCTCGGTCCTTGATTCCCAGAGACTAAAAAGCGATGAAGGCGGCATACATCCTCTCCACCGGCGCCCCCGATGTTATCAAATTCGGAGATTTGCCGTGCCCCAGTCCGAAAGAGCATCAGGTACTTGTTCGCGTCTCTGCAGTATCCGTAAACCCGATCGACACGTACATTCGCAGCGGCGCGGTCGCAATGCCGCTGCCCAATCCATTCATTGTCGGCTGTGACCTCGCGGGAACCGTCGAGTCCGTCGGTGACAGCGTTACTGACTTATCAGCCGGTACGCGAGTATGGTGCTCGAACCAGGGACTTCTGGGACGCCAAGGCACTTTTGCTGAGTTTGTAGCTGTCGATCGAGACTGGCTGCACATCCTTCCCGATAATGTCGACATGAAGGATGCTGCGGCGTGCGCATTGGTTGGCATCACAGCGCACTTGGGTTTGTTCTCGCATGCCAGACTTCGACATGGCGAAACCATCGTTGTCATCGGTGGTTCAGGTGGGGTTGGTTCGATGGTGGTTCAGATGGCGAAATCGATTGGAGCCAATGTCATCGCGACGGCTGGTTCCGACGAAAAGGTTGAACTCTGCAAAAAGCTCGGCGCCGATGCAGTCATCGCTCACCATCGTGAATCGATTGGCGAGGCCATTGCGTCGTTGGCCACTGAGGGGGTAAACGTCTTTTGGGAAACACGTCGCACCCCCGATTTTGATACCGCAGTATCGGTGATGGCACCGCGAGGTCGAATGATTTTGATGGCCGGCCGCGACGCTCGCCCCGAGTTTCCTGTCGGGCCCTTTTATGTGAAGGAATGTTCGCTGCATGGCTTCGTCATGTTCAAGGCGACAACCGACGAAGTGCGAGCCGCTGGCATCGATATCAGCGGATGGCTCGCAGAGGGCAACTTGAAATCGAACATCAGTAAAGTGTTGCCACTTGAGCAGGCCGCGATGGCTCACCAAATGCAGGAAGATGCAACGATCAAAAACGCAGGCAAGCTTGCCGGTAAGATTGTGCTCACCGTTTGACCTGACACGCTCATTAGCTACACCTTTTTCGGCAAGGCTTTCTGAGTTCTAACACCATCCGTTATGGCGAAACTCTACTTTTACTACTCGGCCATGAATGCAGGAAAGTCGACCATCCTGCTCCAGTCCGCGCACAATTATCGTGAGCGTGGAATGAGCCCGATCATCCTATCCCCCGAGATCGACAATCGCGATGGCAAAGGCAAAGTGACCTCGCGTATTGGATTATCAGCGGAGGCAATCACATTCACCACAGCGGACAATCTCTTTCATCTGGTTGAACGACTTGGTGCGACTCATTGCGTGCTCATCGATGAGGCTCAGTTCCTTACCCGGCAACAGGTAAGGCAACTGAGCGATGTTTGCGATACGCTTGACATCCCCGTGTTGACTTATGGCCTGCGAACAGACTTTTTGGGCAATCTATTTGAAGGGAGCGAGGCACTCTTGGGCTGGGCAGATTCGCTTTGCGAACTGAAAACGATTTGCCACTGCGGACGCAAAGCCACGATGAACATGAGAATCGACAGTGAGGGACGACCAGTCAAGGAAGGGAGTCAAATTCAGATCGGCGGGAACGATCGATACACCGCCGTGTGCCGCCGCCATTTCAAAGAGGGATTGTCCGAGCGCGGAGACGGGGAATTGCCTCTGCTTTCAGAACTAGACTGATTGCCTCTAGTCACCGCGCCATCGAGTAAGAACCAATCCAAAAACCGAAGAGCACCGCAGCTAGCGCCAAAGCGGCTAACGGTTCTCGGATAGGTCATAAGTCTGCTGTTTTTCGGTAGAGGTTGTCATAATTGATTTTGTTAATCAAACTATTGCCGCACTCAATCTTTGGATCCGCTCACTCTTATTCCCCAAGCTAAAGCATGCCCGCACTGAACCGATATAGCAGTCGAATCACTCAGCCAAAAAGCCAAGGAGCCTCCCAAGCGATGCTTTACGGGACCGGCATGTCGACTGAAGACATGGACAAGCCGCAGGTTGGCATCGGTAGCGTTTGGTATGAGGGCAACACTTGTAACATGCATTTGCTTGACCTGGGCATGCGAGTGAAAGAAGGTGTCGTTGCCGCAGGTATGATCGGAATGCGATTTAACACGATCGGCGTATCCGACGGCATGTCGATGGGAACCGAGGGAATGAGCTATAGCCTTCAGAGCCGCGATTTAATAGCTGACTCGATTGAAACGATTATGGGGGCGCAGTGGTACGATGCGTTAATCGCGATACCAGGTTGTGACAAAAACATGCCCGGATGTTTGATGGCCATGGGAAGATTGAATCGTCCATCGATCATGGTTTACGGCGGCACGATCAAACCAGGACACCATGGCAATGATACGCTCGATATTGTGAGCGCGTTCCAGTGCTATGGACAATATCTTGCTGGGCAAATCAGTGAAAGTGAGCGGCAAGCGATTGTCAGGAATGCCTGCCCCGGAGCGGGTGCCTGCGGCGGCATGTACACAGCCAATACGATGGCATCGGCTATCGAAGCGCTCGGCATGTCATTGCCGTACTCAGCCAGTATCCCCGCTGAGGATCCAGATAAAATTGCCGAGTGCCATCGCGCAGGTGCCGCGATTGCAGAGTTGTTGCGATTGGACCTCAAGCCACGCGACATCATGACCCGTGCCGCATTCGAAAACGCAATGGTGACTGTCATTGCACTCGGTGGTAGCACCAATGCCGTGCTTCACCTCATCGCAATGGCGAGAAGTGTTGATGTTCCATTGACACTTTCCGATTTCCAAAGTGTAAGTGATCGAATTCCCTTCCTAGCCGACCTCAAGCCCAGTGGTCGGTTTGTCCAAGAAGATCTTCATAGCATCGGCGGCACGCCTGCCGTGATGAAATACTTACTTGAGAACGGGATGCTTGACGGTTCGTGCATCACGGTCACCGGAAAAACTCTCGAAGAAAATATTCGTGACCTGCCCGGCCTCAAGCCAGGCCAGAAGGTGGTGCACCCGATATCGGATCCGATCAAAGCCTCTGGACATATTCGCATCCTTTACGGTTCGCTCTCGCCCGATGGGTCCGTCGCGAAGATTACCGGCAAAGAAGGACTTCATTTCAGCGGACCAGCGCGCGTCTACGACAGTGAAGAGTTGATGTTAACCGCGCTTGAGGAAAACAAGATTAAAAAGGGCGACGTTGTTATCATTCGATACGAAGGTCCCAAGGGCGGCCCAGGAATGCCGGAAATGCTGACTCCGACAAGCGCCATTATGGGTGCGGGACTCGGCGCTGATGTAGCCTTGATTACCGACGGACGATTTAGCGGTGGTTCACACGGATTCATTGTAGGCCACGTGACTCCCGAAGCTCAGGTCGGTGGCCCGATCGCGCTCGTCCAAGATGGTGACATTGTCACGATCGATGCCGTGGCAAATTCGCTTGATGTCGATGTCCCTGAAGACGTAATGCAGCGTCGCCTGGCCCAGTGGGTCGCGCCACCACTAAAAGCGACTCGCGGGACACTTTACAAGTACATCAAAAATGTCAAAAGCGCGAGCGAAGGCTGCGTAACGGATGAGTGAGCGGAAGCACGCGATCCTCCACTAACGATGGTCAACACCGTACGCTCAGGACGACGGTGGGTTCGCCGTAGGGTTCAAGGTGGTTGACTCCGCCTCGTATCGATTTCGGAGCTTGCGGTACCGTCGTTCTAGGATGAACACAATGATCGCGATCACGACAAAGCCGCCATACTTCAGATAAGGATTGTCTTTGTCGAGATACTTACCCATCAGATCCGAGAAGAAATACATCGAACCGTTTCCGATGAGCGTACCGATCATAATCCCAAAGAACGTGGAGAACCGGGTCATTCCAAGCAGGCGGCCGAAGATCGAACCGCCAATGCTTCCCGTGGCGGCGAGCGGGAAAGCGACAAATGCGATCAAGCCGGCAAACGTGGCCCGTCGCATCCACGGCTGGCCATCAAGGATAAAATGGCCGTCGGTTACCAAAGCGGCGATGCGAGGACCAACGTAAGGAAGGCGGAACAAAAACCCAATGTGGAAGGCAAGTACCAACGCCGTCATCAGGTCCAAATAGGTTACAACGGCGAACAGTTGCTCCGAAGTAGGATCCCCACCGAAATCGGAGATGGAGCCCGGTGCGCCCGCGAGGATAATAAAACGTCCCGCAAGAACGAGCGCAATCGCGGCAAAAGTGATTATTTTCTGTGTAAAGCCCCATCCAGCGACCAAGTAAAGCAAAATCAAAACGAAAAACGACAATAGCGGCGGTCCATAGAGCGTCGTTGCCCATAGTGTCGGGTGCTTTCGCCTAAACTCGCCTTCGGTCGAATGCATATCATCCGCACGAACGAGATCAAGCTGTTCCGTTAGCCGATTCATGAGGGATACCACCTTCAAAGTCGACGGGCGTAACCTGGCAAAAACCGCGCACCACCCGCAGTACGCATTCCTCAAGCCTTCGATCCCATCTATCTAAAACCATCGAACGGTTGTGATTGTCGCATACGGCTCAAAATTCGCCAGACGGCAAGCTTCCCGCACCACGAAGCCCCACACGCGGCGCGATACGGTAGACTTCCCCAGTTGCCTACCCAAAAGGCCAAATGCCGTAAGAAAGACCTCTTCACTTCCCTCCATGCTGCTTATCAGGAGTTCAATGTATCTTGGCATTTTCCCCCAGTTGAAGATCCATCCAGACCATCAATGAACTTCTGAGTTCATTTCAACCCGAACGAATTTCTTGTTATCGACCGAGCGTTACTCTATGCGAAATCACAAAGCTAATATTCTCGACTTCGTCCTGCTTGGCACGATGTGGACGGTCCTTGCTCAAGGCGTTGTTTTCGCTGACGAGCCAGCACGCGACGAGTTATTCCGAGAGGAAATTGCGAGGCTCCACCCGAACTGGATTGAAACTCGACGCGAGCTGCATCGCCATCCCGAGTTGCCGAATGAAGAGGAACGTACGGCGCGATTCATAGCGATCCGCCTTCGAGACTTAGGCTTAGAGGTACAAACCGGGATCGGTGGACACGGCTTGGTCGCAATGCTTCACGGCACGAAGTCGAATGCCACAAATTCGCAATCGGGAAACACCCCTCCGTGCGTTGCGATCCGAGCTGACATGGATGCCTTACCGATTATGGAGGCAGGCAAAACGGAGTACCGGTCAGAAAATCCCGGTGTGATGCACGCGTGTGGACACGATGTCCATATGACCTGTGCGCTCGGTACCGCAGAACTCCTATCAAAGCATCGCGACCAAGTGCATGGTTCGATCAAATTTATTTTCCAACCAGCTGAGGAAGCGATGCCGGTAACCTTCAAAGGGGACTGGGGCGCCAAACTAATGCTCGCACAAGGCGCGCTCGATAATCCTCGTCCCACCGCGATTTTCGCCCTGCACTGCACCCCTTTGTCCGCACCAAGAAATGGACCCAATGCGGGTGTTGAAGGTGCGCTAGAAGTCGGTAGGATCGGATACGCGGTCGGGCCAGCGAGCGCCAATAGCGATCGTTTCAAAATCACCATTCACGGCCAGCTAGCGCACGGCTCGGCGCCGCATAAAGGCGTCGATGCGATCGCCGTCGCAGCGCAAGCGATCAATGCACTTCAACTGATTCGTAGCCGTGAAACCAATACGCTTGACCCAGTCGTTCTAACGATTGGAATGATACAAGGCGGAACTCGCGAGAATATTCTAGCTGATACCGTGGTGATGTCGGGAACGGTACGAACCTACGACACCGAGGTACGCGATCATGTCATCGAACTGATGAAAAGGACTCTTGCTGGTGTGACCTCGGCTTATGCGGCAACCTATGAGCTTGATTACCGCAAAGGTTATCCATCGATCAATAACAATCCCGACCTAGCGACCGACGCCATCGCATCGATTGGACGCGTTGTGGGCGCTGACAACGTGATCGAAACCATCCCAGGAATGGGTGGCGAAGATTTCTCCTACTTTGCCAACGTGATTCCAGGCTTTTACTTTCGACTTGGCGTCGCGAATGTGGAGCGAGGCATCACAGCAGGTGTACATACAGCCGAGTTCGACGTCGACGAGGACTGCCTGAAAGTCGGAGTGCTGTCGATGGCAACCGTCATTTGCGATTACCTCGACAAAAAACAAGGCAACTAGCTCTTCGTCAAATCTCGATTCTAAGGTTGACCGAGAGACGTACGTCGGGCTCTCAGTCCGTCGTTGACGATGTTTGCCGACGGA
>JANOBM010000082.1:0-1522 GCA_031411655.1 Planctomycetaceae bacterium | reverse complement strand
GTGTCTTGACGGCCTGTCGACAAAGTTCAACGCCCGTTCTATCCGTGGGTCAGGCCGCGAGCATGAAAGGCAAATCGACGGTCCTTCGTGCCTGACCCCCGCATAGAACGCAATTCGTTTTCGTTATGCGACATCCCTACGTTCCAAATCACAGTCGTCTTGAACGGACCCAGTTTATGCCTTCACGATTCTTTCTTACGATCGCCGCATTACTACTGGTTGCGGGTTCGGCTAGTGGTGGGGCCAAAGACTTCCTCAAGAAGAGCGATACTTGGTTCGCAGGAGATGAGGCGAGGAAAATTGCCACGAACATTCTGTCGTTCCAAAGCAACCTCGGTGGGTGGCCCAAGAATGATGACACGACCGCGCGTCCTTACAAGGGCGATCACTCGGAGTTGCAGGCCACATACGATAACGGGGCGACGACAGATGAATTGCGGTTTCTTGGTCGCGTTTATTCCGCGACGAAAGAGAAAAAGTACCAGGAGGCATTTGATCGTGGCCTCGATTACGTACTGAATGGCCAATACGAAAACGGTGGATGGCCACAACGCTCGCCGCCGGGCAAAAGCTATCATCGTCACATCACCTTTAATGATGACGCTATGGTGCGCTTGCTATATTTTGTTCGCGAGGTCGCCACAACAGCACCCTACGATTTCGTGGATGAAAAGCGCCGTAAATATGCTGCAGCCGCATTCGATCGAGGTGTCGAATGCATTCTAAAATGCCAAATCACGGTTGACGGTACACTGACGGCCTGGTGTGCGCAGCACGATGAGACTGACTTTCGTCCGCAATCGGCTCGTAGCTATGAATTGGCGACCCTCAGCGCATCTGAATCTGTGGGCATTACACGGCTGCTAATGAGTATCGACAATCCCTCACCCGAGATCGTGAAATCGGTTGAGGCGGCGGTTGCTTGGTTCGGCAAGGCGCGACTCATGGGGATTCGCGTGGATACAGAAAGAGATGAGAAAGCACCAAAGGGTCAGAATCGGGTTGTTGTCGCTGACCCGAAGGCCAAGCCAGTGTGGGCTCGCTTCTATCATATCCAGACCAATGCTCCAGTATTCGTCGATCGTGATGGAAGTCCTAAATCATCGCTCGCTGAAATTGGCTACGAACGGCGCAACGGTTACGCTTGGTACGGCAGTTGGCCCCAGAAAGTACTCGACAACGAGTATGAGGAATGGAAGAAGCGGATTGCAGCGGGACGGACGCTAAATCCGTGAAACGGCGCATAACAATGCGATGCACCCAAGTCGCGGATCGGCCGTTTCCTGATGGTGAGTTTACTTGCCGCGACTGGGTGATCGCTGTCGACGATGAAGTCCGAGGTTTGCAAGTGGCGTGAGCCACGTTTCTGAGATATTTCGGGTTACATGGTAAGTCGCTTCCGTAGGTGCCTTCGTCGGAGCCGCTTGTCGGTCGCTCACCCCGGCGCAGCGCAGCGGAGCGAATGGCGATTGACAAGCGGTGCAGATGAACGGCACCGGTGCCTTTGTGGGTGAGCTTCGAG
>JANOBM010000081.1:0-8217 GCA_031411655.1 Planctomycetaceae bacterium | reverse complement strand
CCTGCCGAGTACTGCGGTTTCCGAAGCGGTGCGGCGGGACGCGACGTGGCAGCCTACCTTTGCCGCCGCTTAACATCGACCACACTTGCCGAATTGTCCCAGCGTTTTGGTTTGGGCCACCCTGACAGTTCGTCAGACATGGTGAAGCGCGCGAAGAGGCTGATCGAATCCAATCGCGAGGTTCGGAAAGTTGCTGAGCGAATCAAAGAACGCCTGCTGACAAACCCCGAAACCCGAGTCTGACCCCAAGCGAAGCATTTTCCCCCCGGAGCAAGGGGAAGCGTGGGATTGGCCGACGCACACCCGCCGCGACAACTTGCTCGTTGCACTTAAGCCTTGAACGACTCGAAATGGGTCTCGCGCATAGCAATTCCGTCGCGCACGAAGCACGGAGGGTCGTCCTAATTTAGTAATCGCAGTCCCGATAAAACAGAGGTTGCGGCAAGCAGCATTAGGTCGTCTTTGGCTGGCACAAATTTGGCGAAAGAGCCAGGACCGGACAGCGCGGGGAAGTTCTTCGACTGCGCAGCCAACAAGGAATTTCTGAAGAGCCGCTCGGTCGCCAAGTCGCTCGACTTCGGCAGCTGCAAGATCGATTTGCGGGACTAAACTTCGCAGGCATGGCGACTACACGCTTCAAGACAAATCGCATGGACTCGCCTGAACAAGATCGGTCAGGTTGTCATTACAAGCCGTGGGATGACGTATGCAATTGCGGCAAAAGTTGCTCCGCACGGGACCGTTGTAATCCATGCAACGATTATTTCGATGACCTTTCTCCATTTCGCTTGCTTTTTGCTTGCGCCCATACCCAGCAGTGATCCTAAACTTACATGGGTTGTGCTAACGAGCAGGCTTTGGAAACTTGCCGTCGCAACAAGAATCGCTGTAACAAGATTGGTGGCGAATCCCTGCCTCGGCGTCATACTCGTTACCTCCTTGGCCAAAGTCTCTGCCACTTTCTTTGCGTCGATCATTGCATCAATGGCGACGTTAACTCCGATAAAGAGCATCGCATACTTTATCGAAAAACTTGAACCGATTAGAAGCAATCCTGAAGTGGCTGGTGTGAATATTGGTTCACTCGGCTATTCTTCAGAATGCTTTGTTTGCTTGATGTCATTTTGAATAGCAGTTTGCTGGTTTTCAGCATCGGTCGCTTGCTTACTGACGGCCTTTCGCGAAAATCGAGGGCAAAGGATAGCGCCCAACTAGGGCAGGGGAGAAAATCGACATGATTGAAGCGGACGCCAACGACACCTGTGCCAACTACCTAAAAGCGTTAGGAGATCCCATTCGGCTTCGGATCGTCAAAGCTCTGCAAAGTGGCCCGCTCACTGTCTCCGACTTGGCAGAACTTTTAGTGTTAGACATCCAGAAGGTTTCGCATCACCTGCGAATTCTTTTTCATGCCGACTTACTGGCGCTTCAGAAAGACGGAAAGTTTCGGTACTACAAACTCAATTCCACCTTTGTGAAGAATCGTCGTTCGAACAAGTCGCTCGATCTGGGGTGCTGTACCATTGGCCTGCGGGCCGACTGAAACGATTTTGCACAAAGAGTCCTTGCCGGACATTCAGACAGTTGTCAGAATGTTCGCAGAGCGTGTACTACTAATTTCAACCCTTGCTTCAAGTTTGGCAGCGCAATGACCACAGCTCCACGATTCATCATGATCGGCGGTTTTCTTGGAGCCGGTAAAACAACGACAATTGCTCGACTGGCATCGCATTTCCGCGGCGAGGGGAAGAACGTCGCAATTGTCACGAATGACCAGGCTGCCGATTTGGTTGACACGTTGATGCTGCGTTCACAAGGCTTCAACGTGGGAGAGGTTGCTGGCTCATGCTTCTGTTGCAACTTCAATGCTTTGACCGGCACCGTTGAATCACTCAGCACCGACCAGCGGCCAGATATTGTATTGGCCGAACCAGTAGGTAGCTGCACGGATTTAGTGGCGACGGTCATTCGACCATTGGAACAGATCTATGATCAACCATTCGACATCGCACCCTACGGTGTCATCATTAAGCCAAGCCATGGAAGCAAGATCCTCGGTGGCGAAGGTCAGCGAGGATTCTCACCTAAAGCCGAGTACATTTTCCGCAAGCAGATCGAGGAAGCTGACTTTGTGATTCTGAATCGGATTGATGAGCTAACTGAAGGTGACGTTAACGATTTGACTCGGCTGTTGACCGAACAATACGCCAACATTCCCGTGATCCGATTGTCAGCGAAGAGTGGTGTAGGCTTTGAAGCATTGTGCGAGTTCTTGGATCAGAAAGGGGCGTTTGGCCAGCGAGTCATGGACGTTGACTACGACATCTACGCCGAAGGCGAAGCTGAACTTGGCTGGCTCAATTGTCAGGCAAAACTAAACGCTAAGAATGCAATTGACCTCGACCTCTTCTTGATGCAGCTTTTGGGGCGTTTGCACAAAGAACTTGTTGCGGTTGATGCCGAGGTCGCGCACTTGAAGGTCATCGGTATGGCAGAAGGCGTATACGCCGTAGCCAACCTAGTCAGCAATTCCGATCGCCCCGTGCTGTCACTACCTTCCAAGTGGAAAGGCAGTGATGTCGATCTTGTCGTCAACGCGAGAGTTGCACTGCCGCCGGAAGCACTTGAGGCGATCGTAAGATCAGCTATGGCTGACGAAGCCATGACTTCCGGTGCGGAAGTACAAATCCTTACGCTCCAGTGCTTCCGACCCGGCAGGCCAGTCCCAACCCATCGGCTTGAAAGCTAATTTGCAATTTGGCTGGCCTAACTCACTCTAGTCTTTCTTTTTCGGCGAATCTGACTCACTGAGTGCTCGCAACTTTCTGGTTTTCCCCGCAGGCAATGAGCCTCGGATCGCTCGTTTTGCATCGATAGATCTGGGAGAGATGCCATTTCAATTTCCCCCAAGGTCCTTCTACAGAGACTGAACCATCGACGGTTAATCTTTCAAATTACATCCTACAGAGGACGGATTACATCGCGCAGTATTTTTCGGCGAACGGTCGCTCGGATTCGCCGGACGATGACCGCCGACTAGTGCAACGCCCGCCGGCTGAGAAAAAGGGGGACAAGCCTCGCGCAGCCGACTCCAATCGGTGAAACGAAATTCATCGAGCATTCCCGTTCGCTGCAAAAACGTCGGGTTGCTCAATTGATGGCGAAACCTTTCGCTTGTCTTGACGCAGCGAAGCCTTTCGCTTACTTTGTAGCGAGTAGCGAAGCCTTTCGCTGAACTTTCGCTGCAGCTGGGCGGCGTCATCGTCTCGGGAACAACAACATGCGGGAATTGGGTTCTTCTCAGCCGACGGCGGTCGAGCTTGAGATTCTGCGGATTCTCTGGGAACTAGGCTCCAGCCCCGTGCGAGATATTCACGCCCGGCTGGCAGAGGCCAAGGGGACGAACTACTCGACCACCGTAAAAATGCTCTCGGTGATGCTGACCAAAGGGCTGGTAAAACGGAACGAGGAAGTAACGCCGCATATCTATCGCGCGGCGATGACTCGCGAGCGGGCCGCGAAGAAGTTTCTCACTGAGCTGATTGAGAAAGTCTATGACGGGTCGGCCATGAGCCTCGTTCTCCAGGCACTCGCCAGCGGCAAAGCATCGAAGTCAGAAATTGATGAAGCCCGCAAGCTGCTCGACGAGATGGAGGGGAAATCATGAATCCGCTGATCGAACAACTTGGCTGGGTGTTAGTGCATTCGTTGTGGCAGTTCTCTCTCGTAGTGCTGTTCGCAGCGGTGACTGTCCGTGCGATGCGACGGACTTCTTCGGCACTACGATATGGCGTGCTGGTGACGGCGATGGCCGTTTCGGTGTCCGCTCCGGTAGTCACCTGGATGCTTCAGCGAAACGATGCAACGCCTGACCGTTCGGCGAGCGACGCGGCGGCGGCCCTCGGATACGAATCCAATGTTGTAAGCAGTCAGGGAGCTGACACCGCACTGCTCGCTAATGATCCGGTCTTGGACAACGATGACGAAATCAAATTTTCTGCGATGAGTTTTGCGACAGCGGAAGCGCAACCAGCGGTGTTGCCGCAGACCGGAACTATTGTTCAACCGGTACCGTCCTGGTCGGAACAAGTAAAGTCGGTCCTGCAACCCTGGCTTGCATGGATCGTGGCTGGCTGGAGCCTGGGCGTTTTGCTGTGTTCCGCTCGTCCACTGTTGGGCTGGCATACGCTCCGGCGATTCAAGCGAGTGGGTGTATCGCCGGTGTCGGATGAAGTGCTGGCCGCGCTACATTGCGCATCAGAACGGCTTGGCCTGCGAGGTTCGGTGCAACTGCTGCAATCGACGCTCGCTCAAGTACCGATTGTGGTCGGATATTTCCGACCGGTGATCCTATTGCCGATCAGCTTGATAACGAGCATCCCCGCTGCGCAGTTGGAAGCGATCCTGACTCACGAGTTGGCCCATATTCAACGGCATGATTTCATCGTAAACCTACTGCAGACGCTGGTCGAAACGCTCTTCTTTTATCATCCCTCCGTGTGGTGGTTGTCGCGTCAGATTCGCGTCGAGCGTGAACACTGCTGCGATGATCTTGTCGTGAAGTTGCTCGGCAACCGCGTCGAGTACGGCCGCGCGCTGGTCGCCATCGAACAGCTACGAGGCCGGAACTCGGTCCTCGCTCTCGGAGCCAACGACGGCTCACTACTGTCGCGCGTGCGGCGCATTGTCGGCTTCAATTCGACTGGCAACGTCCCCTCGGCAGTCGAGAGATGGCCTGCGGCGTTACTTGGTCTGGTATTGATCGCTGCAACGTTTCTGTTGACCTTGAATTGGAACCTGCTGCATGCGGAGCACAAAACGGAAGTAAAGGTCTCGGTCGAATCGTTACCTGTTGAGCCAGCCGCGAAAATACCCGCCGACAATGCTGCCGTAGCGGCTACGGATGATGACGAAACGTGGCCGCCGCGCGATTCTGCGGCGTTGCTCAAGCGACTACAAGAGCGCGACGCTGAGTTCAACAACCGATCGATTCACCTGGAACGACGCTGGGTTCAACACGTCGATCCACTCGCCGTCACCGCAGGCGAACAACAGAAGCTCTACAAGGTAGGCGATCCCAAACTTACTCCGCCCGTGGAGGATGAAATTCCAGAACCGTATGACCAGCCTCATCGCGTGCCGTTTCGGATGACGGTCAAGTTTTTCGATCGCGTCGCGTTCGACAACGCGGCCGATCTCGAAACGATGATGCATCCTCGATACGAGGAAGCGGTCGCAGCCAAACAGTGGCCTGGCCTACCGACAATCATCGCCTACGAGCAAACCCTGTTGGAGCACAGAATATGGATGGAACAGGAATACCGTATTAAACGCAAGTCGTTCGAATGGACCTGCGGGTTCGGCTATGCCAGCTTGATCGACACGATCGATTCCATGCGGGTCGAAAACAAGCGACTCGTGATTAAAGGGAAGCCGACAAACTTTCTCCATTACTGGTCTACGAAAGAAGAACGCGATCGAATCGGGCCGGTCCAAGACCGCTTCGAAATCGAGCTCGATCGCGATTGGGTTGTCCGGCGCGCGGTCTTCGAAATTGCTGCGGAACCGGTCCGTCACACTCACTCGCCGCTGCTTGAAATTGTGTATCGCAGAGACTTCGGCAAAGAGATCAAACGGTTCCGGCGGTTTGTGGTTGAAACGAGCGGGACCAGCCTGCAGCCGAATTCGCCCGCTGTGGCATCCGAGGGACGGTATCTGGTCACTGTCGAGGACGCGAACAATTTTGTCAGCACGTTTCAGGACGAAAAATCCAAGCTCTTGCAGATCTCCGAGAAGTTAACCGAAGCGGAACTCGAAAAACGCCTAGCTCCCGATCGTGAACCATTGCCGATCGCAGGACTCACGAACGCAGAGAACGGTCCCGTCAAACAGGACGCCAATCCGGACGACACACAGGAAGCAGGCGACACAAAGCCCGCGCTGCGAATCACGGGCCGAGTGGTGGATGTCGAGACCGGGAAGGTGATCGACAAAATTCGGATGGTCCCGGCGTCGGTATATGGTGACGAAGTCAAGAACATCACTTGGCAGTCGCAGTATCTCCAGGACTTTACCGACGGCCGTTTCCTCTACGAGACCGATCGGCCGTGGGACAAAACTCGCTTGCGCATCGAAGCCGAGGGCTACCGGCCGGCGATCACGCGCGTCATCGACAAGGGCGAAGTCGTAGAACTCGAGATCAAACTCGAACGCAAAATCCTTGCGGGAATCGTGCAGTTGCCGAATGGTCGGCCGGCGGCAAAGGCGCAAGTGACGCTCGCGACTTGGACGAACGAAATCAAAGTGGAAGCGGGCAAGCTGTCGTACGGCCATCACGGCGAGAAGTTGCGGAAGGTCGTCGAGACCGATGAACACGGCCGCTTCGAGTTGCCGGCGGAGATCGATCCGTCAGTCGCGGTCGTCGCGCACGAAGCGGGTTATGCGGAAGTCGCAAACGCGGAAGCTTCGCTCATTCCGAATTTGTTGCCCTCCGCGGAAGTGCCGGTCAAGCCTCCATTCGAAACTCGCATCATCAAGCTGCAACCGTGTGGCCGCGTCGAAGGGCGCGTGCTGATGGGCGACAAGCCGGTGGTCGGTGCGAAGTATTGGGTTTATCAAAGTCGCGCCGATGACGTCCATGTGCAAGCGGGCAAGGGCGTCGAGACGGATGCCGAAGGCCGTTTCGTCGTTGAGCAACTTCCACCGGGAAAATACGGCACATGCCAACGAAATGCCAGCAGCAAAGATGGCAAAGGAAACCTTTCCATCGATGGCTTGATCGTCCGTTTCGACGTTCCCAGTGGCGGAACGACGACTCTCGCGCTCGGCAGCCCCGGTCGCACGGTGATCGGCGAACTAGCGCTGCCCGAAGGCTTCCCGCACAAGATCGATTGGGCGAAAGTGAAGCTCAACGTATCCCTTCAGACCCAGCTTTGGAATCGCTGGGGAGACCCCGGCGAAGACTTCGAAGTCTGGTCCAAGTTCCTGCAAACCGACGAAGGCAAACTGTACGGTCGAAAAAATGTCTCGATCGCCGCCGACGGTTCGTTCCGCATCGAGGGCTTGCCGGCGGCGGAGTATGACCTCTCGGTTAGCGCCAATGGCTCGGCAGTGGTCGGCGATCCGAAGCCTGCCAGTCAGATATTGAGCGGCTTGAAGAAAATCGTCGTGCCTGGTGTTGTTCCCCCGGATGCCAATACACCGATCGATCTGGGCACGATCGAGCTGAAGTCGTTGGTCGCGCTGCCAAAACCGGCGGCGGCCGCTCCCGCCAGCGAACAAGCCGCCGCTGCCGAGGTTCCGGAACCGATCGTTTGGGGACCAACCATCAACGGCCTGCGTGCTCGTGTCGTCCCTGTGCTGAGTTCGATGAGCGAGGACGCGATTGACCTCACTCAGAGAGTAACGTCGTTTGAGACGCTCGATGATGTGGGGTTCGCGGTCGAGATTGAGAATGTGGCGGACAAGCCGGTTTCGTTGCGCGAGCTTCGGTACGGTACGAACTATGGCGAGTCGAAGGGGAAGCTGGCTTCCGATTGGTTCGGGCAGTTCCTGTTTTCGATTGACTACTTCGACGCTGCAGGCAATCGCAGCGAGCGACCGGAGTGGATTCGCGCCGGCAAGGAGGTCGAAACCGCGGACGGCGCTTTGGTCTCGACGTTGGAACCAAAGCAAACGGTGAAGATGCTGCTGCGACCGAATCGGTGGCTCAGCGTGTTGTCACAGCAGCCGATGATTGACAAGCAGCGAGCGGTCGTGAAGTATCGCGGTGCCGTTGCTGACAAGGAGGTCGAGATTGTGACTCCGGCGGTGCAGTTCACCGTCCAGAAGCGCGGGTATCGTCCGAGCGGTGCTCCAGCCGCTCACCCGTTCGGTGACGATCCTAAGAATGATCCCGAATTGGAATCGGACATCACGAAGCAGCTCGTGTGGGGCGAGCCGGTCAACGGCTTGCGAGCGGCACTTGATGTTGTGCCAGAGAGTCGCCTTCAAGCCTTCAGCCACGGGACAAAGCCGAAGCTCAAACTGCTCGTGCAGAACGTGAGCGACAAACCGGTGACGTTGGCGTCGTTGATGTGGCTCAGTGAGCTACCGGTCAAAGCGAACCGTCTTATCGATAGTCGTGGTTGGCTCCCCCCACCACCCCCCACCCAACACCCTGTTTTTTATAAAAAAACCGTTGATCGCGGAGCCCAACACCACCAAGAGGTCGAGATT
>JANOBM010000080.1:0-49286 GCA_031411655.1 Planctomycetaceae bacterium | reverse complement strand
GAGACGCTGAGCGAGCATTCGCTTTCCCCGTTGCAAACAACCTCGCACCGAACCGACAGTTGTTCCCAACTGCACTGCCATCCGCTCAAGTGGATGGCCTTCGAGTACGTGAAGGACTATCGCCACTCGATAGCGTTCAGGCAGATCAGCGAGCTCTTCGTCTAACACGATCGCTTCGTGACGCTGCGTGAGCTGTCGGAGTGGACTTTCGAGCTTATCGAGTGGTTCCGTCATTGGATCGGCTTCATGCTTGTTGGCAGTAAGGGTTGCGACCGCTGCGCGCTGGGCAACGCGGTGCAACCAGCCAGGAAGACGCTCTGGATGTCGAATCTTGTGGCAATTCTTCGCTAGATAAAAGAACGTTGACTGGTAAGCGTCGTCAGCATCGCTAAATGATCGGCATCGTCGGCGACAAACGCTTAACACCATTGCACTGTATCGCTGTACAAGGAGTGCAAATGCGTCTTTCGATCGATCGCGGGACCAGCCGTCCATCAGGTCAGCGTCGGAGAGTGCCGGCGGCACCGCTTTTCCGCTGGGTCGATCGTCAGCGCATTCGATTTTATTTTGAGCAAATATTTGCATGGCGAAGAGATAGTGCCGCGAACGCGACGCGTGGCGCGCGAAAAAAGAAAAGAATGAGAAAATTCATTCTATACCGAATTTCGGTGGGGAAGCGGATCTACTTTGTCGCCGCTCTGAATTGGCGTTTATGTCCAGAGCAACATTCCCAACGCCACAACGATTCCAAGCAGGGACACAAACCCAGAGAGCACGAGTGCAGGGCTTGTCGTGATTCGAGCAGACGTACCCCCGATCGCTCTCACTTGGATAAGATATTGGCTGGTCGCCCAAAGCAGGGTCAGGCTCGCGACGAAGGCAAGCAAAACACCTGCAAAATGGCCGCCGACCAACCAGTTCGAATCGGTCAACAGCTTGGCCTCAAATAAGGCTTCAATGCCTTTATCAAGCGCGAAACCAGCAGACAATACCGCAAAGTTCGTTCGAACCCATGCGAGTTGGGTTCGTTCAAGAGCAAGGTACGTTCGCTGAATCGCGAGCGTTACTTGGACGTTTGTGTCGACGTTGCGAGCTTCGGTCATGGATCGTAAGCAGTTCTCGCAAGCGTCTAAAAAAACGGCATTTTGGCTTCTGTGCGACCGAAGCGAAGGGAATGCATCGAAGTCGATTCAAATGACATCCACTCAAGGATCACGTGTCGGTACCGGTGCGGGCAGCAATTCGAAGTCCGCCGAATCGGGCAAGGCATCGATCATCGGTTCTGCGACGCCCCCACCTTCTACGTTTTCGCTCTCGGGTTTCAATTCGTCAACTGGTACTTGTTGTTGAGTTTCTGAGTTCGATTGAACTTCGTCGGAAGAAACCGGCGCCGGGTGTTCCGGGAGACTAGGCGGGTCAAGGCGAACGCCCGTGTTGTCGATGACGTGCTCACCGGGCACTTGTTCGTCCACCACTCGTTCTCCAATCACCTGCTCTCCAATCACCTGTTCGCTGATCACGGTGTCGCTGATAACCGATGACGTGGGGGAGTCGTGGAGGGACGGCCAAGATTCGGCATCGCCTTCACTCGGCCCCATGGGATCAGCATTGGGGTACCGCGAGTTGAGCGTGACGTACTGAGCCAAAAGTCGTCGAACATCTTGAAAACCTTCCGACTCGGAAATCAAAACCAGCCGTGGGTTTTCTGCAACTCCCTCGTAATTAACAATCAAATCGGAAAGGCTTCCCGGAAATTCCGCTCGGTCGATAGCATCGATGATCCGTTCAGGCTGGAGATGTCGGACCCAAACGTGACCATCTGACTTACGCGACAAACTGCGTCGAAGGCGGTTGGCTGCAGCGCGTAAGGAAACAGCCACTTCGTCATCGGGAATGTAGCCTTCGAATCGAGAACCGCTGCGCTCCAGCGAAAGCCCTGGAACAGGGGCGGTGGGCCGAGGCAGGATGCTTCCCCCGGTATACGGATAACGATGGCGGTCCACCATGGCTGCCGGCGGCGTGTAAGCGTTGCGAAAATCGTTGCCGTACCGTTCCTCACGGGTCATGTAACGGTGGGTTCGATCAAGATCATAGTAATAACGTTCTCGATCGAGTTCGGCCTGGGTTGGCTGAAAACCACGGTATGAATTGGTCGGAAGCGGTGCAAAGAATTCAGCATCGTTCATCCGGTAGCGATCAAAATCGCTTCCGATCGCGCCGTATCTTGAATAACGAGAATCAATCGCTCCCGGCCAAGACGGACCAGAAAATGGGGAAGCAGCGTAGTAAGAATCGGGGAACGCTGGTGCCACCTGAATGTTCAGTATCGGTCCTCGATAATGAAAACCTCCCGCACCGCGCCCGCGATAGCCCCACTGTGCCTGGCAATCGGAAGTCCCGAATACCGAAAAAGTCGCTACAACACAGACGGCCACTAAGGCGAGTCGTTCGATACGGTCAAAAAACGCTTTCATGATGGTTTTCCCTTTGAAAAAGCCTACCACGTGGCGACAGCACGGTCGGATTGCATAGACCGAAGCGATCGTCGAACTCAGGGAAGACGTCCGCGTTTTAACGGTTCTAGCGATTTTTCTCGTGAACCGGGAACAGGCAGCGGGTGAAAGCGGGACAGCATGTCATACTGTTGCGGCGAACACCTGTTCGTTTCATCCTTCACGTATCGCCCAACCAGTGGACTCAAAGCCGCTCGGTTTGGCGTTGCGGTAATGTTCAAGCCATCCTGCGTAGACGATGTCGCACCCTGACGACGATCCCACCGGCAAAATAAGCAGTTCAGAAGATGACGCATCCGAGATGCCAAAATCGATTGAAGAGGTTTGGCATCGTTACGGCGATCAACTTCGTCGACGGGCGCGAACTCGGTTACGCCAGTATGGATTGTCTGGGCAAGCGGAATCGATGGACATTTGCAACGATGTCATGGCAGACCTCGTTCGACGGAGCAGTCGCACGACTGAGCCGGCTGGAATCGAGGACATGATGGGGTACATACTCCGTGCCATCGACAATCAAGTGCTTGATACGTTTCGCACCCTCGCGCGGCAATGTCGCGACTTCCGCCGGGTGGACGGGACAAGCATCGAGGAGATGCCGTTAGGTACGACCACGCTCACGCCGAGTCAAATCGCTATTCGCCAAGAGGTGCTCGATCGAGTTCGCCGCTTGCTCGGGCCTGACGACGCGCTCGCTGTCGATATGATGCTGGAAAATCGAGATTGGAAAGAGATTGGCTCGTTGCTTGGGATCGAACCAGATGCGGCGAGGATGCGAGTTCGCCGCGCGATCGATCGGGTTAGGAAAAAAGTTGGCCTTTCGGATGACAAACCGGAATAGCGAGAAATTCATGCAAGCGACGATCGACCCGACGACCGCGTCGATTGATGGAGTCATCCAGTGGCTTCGCAATCAACGGCGATCGCGCCCGCATTCGACTCTCTCCGAATTGATTGACCTCTCGCGAGCATCCCTTTCGCGACTTACCGACCTTGCCTGCATCGACTTGATCGAGCGGCGACGCCTCGGGCAAATGTTTCATGTAGAAGACGTACTGAGAGATATCCCGCAGCTTGATTCGTCCGATTCCGCGCGGCTCGACTTGATCGATGCAGAACTGTGTGTCCAGGTCGAACTCGGCCTGACGATTGACATGGAAGACTACCGGCGACGGTTTCCAACGCTTACCCCCGCCATCGAAGCACTTGTCAAAATGGAACGCGGTACCATGACCGCAGGCACCGATGATTGCGAAATGCGACTCGATATCGGATTGCGCGGTTCCGGTACCACGGTGGGGAAAAGCTCGGCTCTGCACCGAGGAAATGCCCTTGAGCGCATCGATGGAGAGTCAAACGCCAACCGCACCTTGGTTCATTCTGTACAACCACCGCCGTGGTTTATTCGCGAACAGGTGCTTGCCAGCGGTGAGAACAGTTGCCTGATACGGGGTCGTGATAGCAACGCAAACCGTTCCGTTGGGCTGAAGATCATCCGACTCACTCTAGCAACGACAAAGCGTGAGATCGACCTTCTTTTGGAAGCCGTCGAAGCGTCGTCGAGAGTGCGTCATCCTGCTTGGGTCACGCCCGAAGTGGCCGCCATTGAAAACCAGTGCCTTGCCGTCATTCGTCCGTGGGTTTTTGGCACTCGTTGGGATCAGGCACGCCGCCATTCGAGTCCTCAAACCCGACTTCGGGATCTCGCACGAATAGGATACGCGTTGCAGTCGGCTCACGATACATCGACGAAAACCGGACATGCTGCCCACGGTGGTCTGCATATGAATAACCTACTCGTTGATGTGAACGGTCAAGTTCAAATCATTGATTCAGTCGCTTGTATCCAACCGTCTGCGGGCGATGCGTTTGGCGTATCAAACGCTGGAGGTTCGACCAATCCATCCATGTCGATGCGGCATCGACGAAGTGACGTTCGTGCACTCTGCGCGCTCCTGCGGGTGGCGACGTGCGGCGACCTCGCCACCGACATCCATTTCCACAAACGTGTTGCCATCATCGATCGCCTTTGCCAAAAGTTCATTTCCCAGCCGGATCTGCCTACCGCCTGCAGTGAACTTGCGGATGCCGCTATGAAACTTGCCGATGGAGTTGCTGTCGATCCAGGCACCCCCGACCTGGTCGCCAATGCCAAGTCGTTTTGGCGTCGATTCGTTCGGAGTCCGGCAAAGGATCACGATTCAAATTAGTATGGGCTTGGAAACAGTTCGATTGATTGCGTTCTTGTTGCTTGGTTGAAAAAATGCAAATACAGTGTCCCGAATGCGCCGCATCGATGTCGGTAGGCTCCGTAAAGCCTGGCCGATACCAGCCAAAGTGCAAGAAATGCGGAAAACCGTTTATTCTGCAGGTCGGCGAAGGTGACCCACCCAAGTTTGCAGTTGCCAAGGTAAAGGCCGCCCCGACTTCGCCTGTGACTTCGCCTGCTCCATTGACGGCTCCTGCGTCAGTAGCACCCGTAGTGCCTCGCCAACCCGCCGCACCCATGCTAGCCGGCTCGGCAGCCCCGGTGAAAACCGCCGGCTCAACAGCGGCGGTCCGCGTGCCAATGACGACGACTGCAGGTCATGCACCCGATGCAACGATGGCTTCAGCCCCAGGCGTCCATTCAAGTGGCAGGGGTGAAATCGATGCCACGATGGACGGAAGTGTTGTAGCCGCGTCGGTTGCGGACGCGACCATGGACTCATCAGCGGTCACCAGCGGTTCGTCACTGGCTGCAAAGAGCGTTGTCCGACCTCGTCAAAGTTCGACCGCTACCGCAGTGGACGCCACGATGGCAGGAGGAGCAACGATGGAAGGTGCAGCAGGCGAAACGCGGCAAAAGTCATCGGGAGGTGTTCGCAAAGGCGGTACCCGTGTTAGTGGCTCAGGAGACTTGTCCGGCGACTCGTCCATGATCCCTGCCGATCAAAATGTCGGCGTCGGAGACGTCCCCGAAAAGCTGGGCGGATATCGTATTTTGCGATTGCTCGGTCGTGGTGCCATGGGTGCGGTTTACGAAGCCAAACAGGTTTCGCTGGACCGCAATGTCGCCTTAAAAACCATTCGCGGACGACTGGCCGACAGTCCTTCTGCCTTGGCGCGTTTCACCCGTGAAGCCTACGCCGCTGCTCAACTCGTTCACCACAACGTCGTGCAAATCTACGACTTTGGTCAGGATGGCGGACAGCACTTCTTCAGCATGGAATGGGTCCGCGGTGGTCCGCTCAGCGATTTGATTCGTGACAAAGGACCGCTCGATCCCCGAGTCGCGGCGACTTATGCGTTACAGGCGGCGCGAGGCCTTCAGTTTGCACATCGTCACGGTATGGTCCATCGAGATGTAAAGCCCGCCAACCTTCTTCTCAATGACGAAGGCGTCGTTAAAGTCGCTGACTTGGGACTTGTCAAAGTTCCTGACCAACCCGATCCCGAATCCGATGTCGGTGCCGCATCCGCGACCAGTGGAATGGCAAGCGGTACTCAGGTCACCATGATGGGCACCGCCGTTGGCACGCCTGCCTACATGGCTCCCGAACAAGGCGTGGACGCGACGACGGTCGATCACCGCGCCGACGTGTACTCGTTGGGGTGCAGTTTATTCTTCCTCCTGACCGGAAAAGCCCCCTTCGGTGGTTCGCAGGTGTCCGAAGTGATGCGTCAGCATGTGGAATCAGCGATTCCTAAAGCTCAGCAAACCAACCCGCGTGTTCCCGAGCAACTCGATCGAATCATCCAGCGGTCCATGGCGAAGCGTCCCGAGGATCGTTATGCGTCGCTAGCCGACATGATCGTTGACCTTGAAGGTTTCCTGGGACTTCAATCCGGCCAGGTCTTTTCGCCGTCACATCAACAAGCCGACCGCTGGGAAGAACTCGCGAAGACGTTTGCTGCGGTACCACAGGCAAAGCTGCAAAAACCCGCGATCCTTGGCGCTTCCGGACTGGCCGCCTTGCTGCTTTTGCTCACGCCACTGTTCGGCTTTCGATTCATTTTGATGGCTCCGGCTTTTCTGTTCGCATCGTTTGCTGTCGCGTTTGCGCTGGGAAGCAGTGGCGGGCGAAGCGTCGTCGTCACACGTCTTCGCAATTGGCTGGGATCATTGTCTTGGTTTGACTACATCGTCGGCGTGTTGGTTGGGTCGGTGACTTTGCTTATCAGTTTCTTGGTTGGCATGCTGCCAGGCCTCCTTGTGGGTGCATCGCTTGGTTCTGTCGCCGGCGCAGCCTATCACTTTCTATTGCTCGTTCCCTTGCGCAAGTCGCGAGAATCAATCGCGCTCGAAGCGGAAAAGTTCGTTCGCGACTTACGTATCGAAGGGGTCGACGAAGACAAGTTACGCGACTTTGCGGCAAGGTATTCCGGAAGAAATTGGAAGCCACTGTTTGAAGAACTTTTTGGATATGATGCGACCATCGCGGTTCGCGATCAATTGCTTGGCGACCCATCCGCAAAGGCAAACGCTGGCGGGCGGACGATCCGCGACTGGGTTTGTACTTCACTGCAAGCCAAGACAGACTCAAATCGCATCGCCCGAGATCATTCACGCTTGGCAACGCTCGAAGAAAAAGGCCTTCAGAGCGAGGGGATGACTGCTGCTGAAGCCAAGGAACGAGCCTGGCAAATGGCATCGGCGATGATAGACGCCGCAAAGCTTCAGGCCGCACCATCGGTCGCAACCAGCGATCCGAAACAGGAAGCCGATAAACGTCGCAATCAGATGAAGGCGATGCTCGCCGACGCACGGAGCGGTAAGTATGCCAAAAAACGTGACAAGCTCGCTGTCCTGAGACTAGCATTCAGCGGAAAAGCGCGTCTCCTTGTCGGGTGCGGGTTGCTTGTCATGGCTGGACTTTGGGCTCACCAAAACAATGTTGTCTCTGCCGAAACGTTGCAAAGTATACGTGACACAGCAGCAAGCGGCGCGATCGATGTCGATGCGTTACGTGACTCGGTGCAGCAAGGGATCGTGACCGCGTCACAAAAAACGGATGTACCGAATCTACTTGGAACCAGCGGATGGGCAGTTGGCTTTGCCGGTCTGTTGGTAGCCTGCTCTTCATTTGTCACAGGCTGGCGAATGAGCTTGTTCGCGATCCCCGCAGCAGTGATTGCGATCTTCGGTGCGTCCTTTGGTATCCCAGCGGTTGGACCTATCCCCGCCTGGGTGATTGCATGTGCCGGAGCATGCGTCCTCATGATTCCAGGTGTTTGGTTCGGCGAATCTGGCGAGGCCACGTACTAATCCCTGGTGACATCTGCGAGGAATAAAAACGCCCTCACGGGCGTCGAAATGGGTTTTTCCGCGTTTTTTTCTGGCATTGCATATGCGGAATCAGCGGGTTCGCTCACTGGCGTTCCATTAAAAGCGCCATCCCCAGGATGACGATCAAGTCTACCGCAATCGTTTAGTATAGGATGAATCACGGCAGCTCCGTGGTTATATTAGGTGCCTCCTTCGTCCCTTCCCTCCACACGTAGAACCAAACATGCGTTGCTTCTTGTCGTTCTTGATCTGCTTGATTGCCCTCCCCGTTTTTGCAGACGATCGCTGGCTGGAATATCCCGGTGGAAAAGGCGTCGGGGAAGGGAAGCACGTCGTGCTGGTTTCGGGCGACGAAGAATACCGCAGCGAAGAAGCGATGCCGCAGCTCGCGAAGATCCTTTCAAAGCACCATGGTTTTCGCTGCACCGTCTTGTTCGCGATCGATCCGGAAACAGGCGATATCGATCCTGAACAGTCAGACAACATCCCCGGTCTTGAAGCTCTCGATACCGCCGACCTAATGATCATGTCATTGCGGTTTCGTTCGCTGCCCGATGATCAGATGAAACATATCGTCGATTATGTCGAAAAAGGAAAGCCGATCATTGGCCTTCGAACGTCGACCCATGCCTTCAACATCCCAGCTGGTGCCACGTATGCCAGTTACGGTTTTTCGTATCCGGGTAAGGAATTCGAACAGGGCTTCGGTCGACAGGTGCTCGGCGAAACTTGGATTGCTCACCACGGACATCACAAATCTGAAAGCACTCGCGGAATCGTCGATGACAAGTCGCATGTGATTGCCACCGGAATCAAAGATGGCGAAGTCTGGGGGCCGAGCGATGTGTACACCGTTCGCTTACCGCTGCCTGGCGACAGCCACACGATCTTGCTTGGACAGATTCTTACCGGCATGAGCTTTGACGATAAGCCGGTCACCGATGATCGCAACAATCCCATGATGCCGATCGCTTGGACGCGAACCTACAAGGGCGGTCGCATCTTTACGACCACGATGGGTGCCGCAACGGATCTCGAGAATGCACCGCTTCGTCGATTGGTGTTGAATGCGGCGCTTTGGTGCATTGGCAGCGAAGATAAAATCACGCCAACGCTCGATGTCTCCTTGGTGGGTGACTACAAGCCGACCGCATTCGGCTTCGGTACATTCGTTAAAGGGAAAAAACCGGCCGACTACCAATAGCTTCGAGATGGCTTGCAATCTTCCCAATCGCTCTCAAGCATGGGCCAGTAAATCTCCGCGTCGCACAGAGACCGCGTTTGTGGACGGACAATCCAGCTTGCATACGCTTGAGTTTTTAAGCGGCGGGTAGTTGCAATGCAGCGTCACCAGCATTTAGGATAGTTTCAACCTCGCTTTACCGAGGGGGTGACAGTGTGTGCTGTCACGACGAATCGCAGAATCTACTACTGAGAAATTCATCATGACGAATCGGAAAGTGTTGGTAGCCGCGTTAGCTGTTTTTTCGTTCGCGATGTTGTCGCCGTCGAACTCCGAAGCAGGCGGATTTTTGAAACGATTATTGGGCAAGCGAAGCGGTTGTTGCGCGACCTCAACCTGTCCCGCCCCGGAGTGCAGCGCTGAACCAGCTTGCGGTTCTGCGCACGCGATCCCCGCCACATCGGATACCTGCGAAACGAGTCATCACATCGCAGCGGTTAATTGCGCTTCATGCAATTCCAACCATTTAGGAAACCACACAAATTGTTGTGCTCAACTAAAGAAAGACTGCGCCTGCTGCAACATACGGCATTACAACGATCCCGAACTTAGACGTCTGTGTAAACAAGTTGCTGAGTTGCGATACCAAGTTTGTAAAATCCCAACAGGCAAGTGTCGTACAATGGTACCATGCTTCTGCGATTCCACGAAATTTCCTTGTGGTGATCCCACCTCCGCTAATTACCAGCGTTGCATGTACGAATACCAACACGCTTGTTACAATTGCCAAATGTGTAACTATTATTGCCCACCGGGTAGCACCCATCCCTATTGCGTTAATTGTCCACAAATGGCAAAGTAGAACAGCAGCAAAACATTTGCAGTCTTTTCGCCTGCAAGACCTCACGGCGAAGAATTACTCTTCGCCGTTATTTTTTTTGACGACATCCACTTTTGAATCATCTCTGGCAACGGTAGGCACATCAGTCGTCGGCTCCTGTTGCACCAAATAAATCGACAGGTCAAACGCCGGACGTTCTCTCGATAGATTTGAACCGAGTCCGGATTCGAATGGCTGCATGCCGGTCACCATGGGATTGCCACAGATCCAGCTACCGCACATCTCGTCGTTGACGAATAGTCCTCTGCGATTGGGGATGAGGGCGAAAAGTGGCAGTGTGTACGCGCTGGACTTCGGCTTTACGTAATCGCCGCCTAAAGTCGCAATCGTTTTGGCATGGGCCCAGCACTTTCCTTTTGCATATCCACCATGCAACGCAACCGAGTACTGTTTGTCGGTTGGTACCCGGTACCCATCGCCCGACTCGATGAGTTCCCAGGGAATTTCAGGCGGCACGAAATCATTGATCAACATCGGCTTCGGGGGAATGACCTTGTGGCGATAACAAGGGCGCAGACCCTCTCGTTCGCTGAGCCAATTGCAAAAAACGTATGCCTGACCTGGCGTGGTTTTGAGCACTGGCTGTGATGTGTCCTTCTTCAGTTCCTCCGGCATGTCGAACCGCTCGACCGAAACGTCTTCAAGCTTGGATCCGTCCGGTACCGGTGTACCCGAGGCGACAAACTCCGCAAACAACTTTCTTGAAACGGGCACGGTGGAAAACCAAAAATCTTTATCGATTTGGTTTTCTGCGATAACCTGTGTCGTGTTCCGCAACACTTCGAATTTGTAAACACCGGCTTTGAACGGGACCATCGGCATCTTGTCTGGACCAAGCCGCCACTGCGCTTGAGCGGTAGGGGCCAATACAACGTTCGAGACGTCCTGGCCCAGGTGATGAGCAAGGTAGCGGCCAGCGCTATGGACCTCCGGCGCGGGGTCATTGATCAATTTGGCGCAGTCGATTTTAACCTGCGCGGCTTCAAGCTCATCGCGTTTGTAGGTACCAAGAATGACCGACGCGTGGTAGCGAACTTGCGGACTGTATTGATCCGATAAAAAACCCACCCATGGTTCTGGGCTGCTGCGCCACGACGCAGCGGCAAGCAACATCCCTTGATCTCGGTTCGCATCATCGCTACCCGAAAGCAATTCTTGCATTGGCGACAACTCGCCCAAGTAGGTCAGCAAGATTGCGGCTCGCGCGATTCCGCCAATTGAAGACGAACTTTCGATGATCTTCGTTAGTTCCGCCTTTGAATCGTCCGATTCTTTTGCGATGTTCAGTATCGAGGCGAAAAACTCGGGTGGGGCTTGTTCAATGAGCGGCGCGATGCCCGCGATCGAGCGAGGAGCCTGCGTTTGTAAGTACAGTTGTGCGCGCAACCGCAATTGAGGATCGACCGAATTGGACCAGTTGGCGATTTGGTCGGTGGCCTCGGCGCCGAAAGGCCGCAGGACCGTCATTCGTTTCGTCAACTCAGCGGCGGGCCCATTGAACAACAAGTCGACGTTGGCGGCGAGTTCTCTTTCCCGCGCCTGCGTTGCAAGTCCCCGTTGCTGCCAAGCCAAAATACTCATTACCACGAAGGCTAGGATGGCGACGATGGCCAACGAGATTCTTCCTGCGTGCAAGCGAGTCGCCGCTTTCAAGAATCTCGCTTCGGTCTCGGTACGATGCTGAAACTGCGAACCAAATACGAGCGTCAGGAAATCTAAGAAACCGGGCAGTTGAGCTTTGACCTGGCGCCGTGACCATGCATCGCTGAGCGCAGAAAGGCGAGCCTTGCAGCGACCTCGCCAGGTCCGACTCCGTACCCTGTCGAGCCAGTGGATGATCGGCTGAACCAAAAAATCGTGCGTCAATCGGTAACGCGTCGGTTGTAAAGGTGCGGCGGAACCATCCGCTCCAGAAGCCGAACTTGCCTCATCATTGACGACGGTGATGATTTTCAGGTCATCGATCAAGACTCGCAGACCGTCATCGAGCAAGTGAGGCGCAGGACCAGACGCAACGGCAGCCTGCAACTGTTCCCGGGTTATGCAGATCTCCGTGACCGTTCCATCCGTAGGCGGCAACAATTCGGACAGGATCGCGGGTACGATCGGCGCAACACGACGATACTCCGGTGAATGATTTCCAGACTTTTGAAATAGCTCGTGAAAGAAGAGGCTGCAGGCACCAACAACTCCTCCACCGCTGCGAAGTCCTTTCGGAGTCCAACGCTGCAAGTGCACCATTTGTGCGAACATTACAAGGTGCACACAGATCACATGCCCACTGGTCGTCAATTCCTCGACCGCTTGCGCGAGAAACTGTTGTTGTCCTAGCGACAACGGTTCTTCATGGGGTGGTAATGTTCCCGATTCTCGGCCGAGCATCTCGAGAATACGAATCGCATGCGGCGGGTCGAGCAAATCCACGGACGCAACGTTGCGTCCCTCTTGCAAAGGCAACTCCAACCAGCCGAGCAGTTCTTTGACTCCCATCCAAAAGTCATCGCGAGTGACAACTAAGGCGCGAATCTGGACGCCATCGCATTGTCGCAAAGCATCGGCGAATTCCTGACGTTCTGCCAGCGTTGCGGTGTGCGACCAAGCTTCGAACTGGTCCAAAACAATGAAGAGTTTTCGAAAGCCACGTGTATGAGAATCCCCGCTTCGCAGACGAGTCAGAATATCGCGGAGCGACGTACTGCTGGAGGGCTCATCGACCCTCGACTGCACAATCCGTGTCAATCGCTCACCAAGATTACCGGGGCGACATTCCAAATAAACCGAACAGATACTGGAGCCTAACGAACTTAATAGTCCCGCTCGAACATAAGATGTCTTGCCCGAACCGCTAGGACCATAGAGCACTCCGACGGGGTACTCGGTAGTAGGGTCGTTGCTTTCGACCCAGCGGTGCCAAAATCGAATCGAGTCGGGTATACCGTTCCGGTCGCGCGGCCCTGGGACCAATGGTAGATAGCTCTCGGCATCGATTTCCGTAAACGGTTGCAAGCCTCGACGACGAAGTCCTATCGAGGTTGAACTGTGCAACGCATCCGGCGTCTTCAAACCAGCGGTCGTCGACTTGGAGGTAAGTCGCTGTTCCCCCGATGGATTTGCCTGCGTCATGAGCCAGTGCTTCAGATCGTCACGCAAGGCCCAAGCAGAGTCATATCGGTCGATCATTCGCTTTTCGAGACACTTGAGCGTTATCCTTTGCAGTTCTTCATCGATCTCCGGGTTGAGTTGGCGTGGTGGGGGAACCTCCTTGCGGAGTGTCGCTTCGCTGATCGCACGTGAACTTGTTCCGGTGAATGGACGCGTTCCGGTGAGCATTTCATAAATGACGACACCAAACGCCCAAATGTCGGCTCGACCATCAATGCGATGCGACTCACCGCGTATCTGTTCGGGTGACATGTAACCGGGGGTTCCACCCACCTTGCTCAGCGCGTCTTGCGGGAAATAGGCGACGGCCAAGCCGAAGTCGAGCAACTTGACCGTGCCACTATCACATACAAACAAGTTGCTTGGCTTTAGGTCGCTATGGACAATCAATTTTTCGTGCGCATGTTGCAACGCGTCTGCCACCTGAATTGCAATCTCGACGGCCTCCGCGATAGGCATTCGTGACTGACGCATGCGTTTGCCGAGCGTAGTGCCGCTCAAGCACTCCATAATGATCAACAATTCATGTTGAGTCACCGTAATCAGGTCATGAATTGCGACGATGTTCGGATGATTGAGCGAAGCAACGGCCTTGGCCTCGTTTCGAATCTGTCCCGCGATGAAACTTCGTAATCCTGATGACTGCTTGATGGCGACCATTCGGTTGAGCGACCGATCGTGCGCGCGATAAACGGCGCCAAAACCACCTTGGCCCAATGACGCCATGACCTCATAACGATTGGCGATTACATCGCCAATTTCAAATGGCCGTTTACTCTGCAAAGCCGCGTGCGTCTTTTGCGGGGAGGATTGCGTCGCGTCATAGGAGATCTCGTTCCACGCATGCGTCGCTTCATTGAGAGCGGCGGTTCGCTCTTTGTCGCCTGACTCACCTTCAGGCAACCGGTTCGAATCGCGAACAATCGAACTTGACGTTGGTTCTGAACTCATTCGTTAATCCCCAAAAATGTTTTGCTGGGGCGACCGCAAGCCCCCCGTTTTCTAGCTAATTATTCGGTCGTAGACAATCGGGCCCTTATTCATTCGGCGAAAGGGAGGTTCATTCGGCGAAAGGGAGGCGAGTAAAAGGTATTTTTAAGAACCTATCCGAAAACGGCAGAGACCCGCGGCTAGCGCCAAAGCGGCTAATGGATTTCGGATAGGTTTTAAGAGGTATTTCGAAGGGCAGTTCGATATATTCATCGGCGACTGATTGGCAGGTTATCGCAGCGTTCTTTGGCGAGCATCGCCGATGGCTCAACGACTAGCTGCAGGGATTTACGAAATCGCGGATTCAAAGGAGCCTAAACGCAATGTCCATCGTTTCCATGCGGCCAACGTTTGTGCTTCACCTCCCACGGCCATGCGCTGAAGTGGACCGTCATATGAATGAGGTGTTAAAGTCTTCCGAGTGGTCGTCCACCAGTCTTGGTTTTGGCCGATACGCCGAACTCCATGTACCAAAGTCAGAGGTCCGATATTGGACACCGCACCTCTCACTGCAGTTGGAATCGGACGACATGGGAACCAAAGTGTTTGGGCGTTTCGCGCCTCGTCAGGAAGTCTGGACCCTGGTTTGGATCGTTTACTTATTGCTGACCTTCATCGCTTTTTTTGCCTCGATCTACGCCTATTCGGTGTGGATGTTGGGCGAGACGAGTTGGAGCGGATTGGTGCCCCCGTTGGCGATTCTCGGGATAATCGGATTGCACATCGCGAGCCGCATCGGCCAACGATTAAGCAATGACCAGATGCTTGCCTTGCGAAATGATTGCGAGCGACTTTTTCAGCAGGCGGTAGGCATGGCTCCCACCGTAAAGCATTAGCTACGGCGACTCTGGAAGGAGTTTGGCGGCAAGACAAACTTCCACCTTACCCCGCGCCAAATTTCGCACCCGTATATCGGTACCGCCCCACGACTTGACTCGAGTAATCCATCCAGGAATTCGATCAGCATGCTCGAACCCTCCCAGCTTTAACGTCAGCAGCATCCCTTCGATGGTGTTAGTACGACTGCTGATGATGTTTTCGACGGTCGTCAACGATTGATCGGGACGAACATTGCTGTCGACGAAAAGCCATTTCGCGCCGCGAAACTCTCGCCGAGGAATGTCACCAGCCCGTGCCCGAATGTGCTTGAATCTCGGGTGTTGCAGGATTTCGGGGGCCATCTCTCCGGGGTCGATGCCGGTGACGCGAAGTCCCAACTCGAGCAAGCGTCCACACGCACCTCCTGGCGAGCTACCAACCTCGATGGCATGGTCACCACTTTTGATATCGAAACAGCTCCACGCAATCGCCTCGGCCGCTTTGTAGTAAGCGCGTGAAATCACAGGAACCGTTGGAACAACTGGTTGCACCCCACCGGGCCAGGTCAATGGCGAAAGGTTTCCTGCATTTTTCCGAGCCGCAGCTTTCGGAACTTCATGCCAACCGATCCACCACTGGGACGGATCGACTAGTACCACGTCGAGCACACGCTCGCCAGGCTTGGCAATTTCGCACGGAATCGTCGTACGCAGTTGTGTTCGAGAAAGCGCATTTGCGATTGCTGTTCCGACGACGATTGTCACTTCATCTGGCCCCGGTTCGAATCCGAACTTGCCAATCGCAACGCGATCTCTCGGCCAAACATGCAGGCGGTCAAACGGCAGGTCGAACGGAAGTCGGGCTTGCGCTATCGCCTCGGTCAACTGAGCGAGCATCGCGGTGGAGTCCGTACCGGTTGCTTTGCCGAGTGACCACGACGCAGTTCGCACAAAGGTTCCACGGGGTAACCGGTCGGTCCCGTAGTCATTTTTAACAGTTACAAAACCGGGCCGAGAAAAGGCAAGCCGCCAACCATCTCGCTCCACCTCGGCTAGAACCGCACCCTGCGCACCGTTTTGGCAGCAGATCATCGCAAACGAGGCTTCCGACATTACAAACTTTCAGTATCTAAGGATCATCCGACAACCGTAACGCCACGCAATCGTTTCGCAGCCACGATGGTAGTCGTAAAGGCAGCCGTTCCTAGGAAGAAAACGCCCAGCATCATCAATCCCGCGACGAGATTAACTTCGTCGCTGCCTGGCTCAGGCCCGTAAGAGACCGCCAAAACACTCAGGAAGTTATTGACAAAGTGGGCAATGATCGCGGGAAAAAGCGACCCACTATGCCAAACGATCCAGCCAAGCCATAGGCCAAGCGAGAAGACAGCCGTCGAATGAACTAAATCCATATGAAACGCCGCGAACACCGCGGATGAAACCAGGATACCAACCAAGCCACCCCAACGGACGGTTAATCGTGACTGAATGTATCCGCGAAAAAGTAATTCTTCGCAAACGCCCGGCGTTGCACCGATCATGACGGCCAGTGGAATGACAAATCCGTCATCTGCGAGTTCACGAAATACTCGGGTCATCTCAAGCAGCGATTCGCTTTCTTTCAAAAACATACCGACGATCACCGACGAAATCATCCCGATCAGCGGGGTCGCCATCGCAGCGCAGCACGACATCCAACCCGGCCAGCGGCCGCGGACTAATCGAAGCCGCTTCCGAAATCCGACCGGTGACAAGCTGGCTGCAAAGGCAACCGGAACGATCATTGCGAACTGTGGAAGGATGACGATGATCGGAAAACCGACGCGAGATTGTGTAAGAGAGTTAACAAAATTTGCGTCTCGAAATTGCTCGATCTTGAGATGATCGTGCACCGCAAAAGCGGCTACCACGATCGCCACGACACTCGCCACTAGATACGTCGCCAAGCTTGCAACAACGATCAGTGCAACGCCCCAGATGTCGTCACGGTTGGATGCAGTGTCTGGTAACGCATTCGATGGGGATGGAATGGACGATAACAGAACAGTTGAGTTCGAACTTGTCGTCGAATCGTCTAATGAGGACGCAGGATGTAAGTCGGGATGAGAGAATCCCGAGTCTGCGTCAACAGGGTGGTCCTCAGCGGAGTCATTCGGAATGGAAGTCATTAAGGGCCAGTGTTTCAAAGCAAGCCGAGACGCTGATCGAGTCCAAACATGACGTTCATGTTTTGAACCGCGGCCCCACTTGCACCTTTGATTAAGTTGTCGATCGCGCAGACAAGCACTAGGCGGTCACCCGAGCTTCGCACAGCCATCTGCACGTGGTTTGTGAACGCCACATGCTTTGTTGCAGGCAGATGCTCAACGGGATGAATGAATGGCGAGTCACCATAAGTTTGATTCCAGATTTTCATCACATCGCTAGGGGTACACCCCGATGGACGAACATAAATGGTGGACAAAATGCCGCGATCCATCGGTGTCAAATGAGGTGTGAAAACAACATTGAGGGTCTTGTGAGTGTATCGAGTGAGCAGGTCGACGATCTCTGGATGGTGACGGTGGTTACCTACGGCGTAGGCCGATATCGACTCGTTGGTTTCACAGTAAAGGGAAGTTATCTTCGCGGTTCGTCCTGCACCACTGACTCCGCTCTTGGAATCGATGATGATGTCGTCGGGATCGATCGCACCCGCCGCAACGAGCGGTCCCAGCGGAAGGATGGCCGATTGAGGGTAACATCCCGGATTGGCGACAAGGTCTGCACCCGCGATATCCTTTGCAAACCATTCAGGAAGCCCGTAAACCGTCTTCCCGACTCGCTCGGGCCAAGGGTGCTCGACGCCATAGTGATAGGTGTAGACACCAGCATCGGACAATCGAAAGTCGGCGCTATAATCGATCACTCGGACACCAGCGGAGACAAGCTCTTTAACGGTTTCAGCGGAAGCCCCGTGCGGCAAGCAGCACATTGCCAAGTCGCAGTTCGCGGCGACCGCAGCGGGGTCATAGGTGGTCACAACGACCTCCGTTAAACCTGACAAGATGGGGTGAACTTGTGCGAGCGTTTGTCCGGCTTCGCTCCGGCTGGTAGCAAGCGTTACTTTGGCCTGTGGATGACGATGGAGAAGCTTGATCGCTTCAATGGCGGTATAGCCAGTCGCCCCAATGATTCCCACGCGAATCGACATGAATTACTCGTTTGTGATACCGAAGTTTGAGAAAAGATAATCGTACAAATGTAATGAACATCAAATAGCGATGACAAACCACTGTCATCAGGGCATGCCATCCGGAATTGCCAGCAGCGATCAGAGGCCAAGCTGGGTTTGCCCAGCGCGTTCTTCTTCGGTCAGCTCAAACATATCCAGGATTAATTGGCGATCACACTCTCGCTGATCGACTTTACGACGCGCGAACATCCTTGCTTGTGTACTGATCATCACGTCGGCTGGAAGCATCGACGTTTGCCCAAAGAGTCTTGCATAGGTGACAAAGCTAGGGACATTGGTGGTTACGAAGCCGTAGAGCATGCTGCATACGCCAATGACCTTTCCCGTAAAGATGCCGGTATTGATCGCACTCTTGGAATAGTCACCCATGATGCAGCCCATGAACTGCATTTCGGTCGCGACCCGTTCGTTTTGATATTCCATATTGATTTGACCATAGGTGTTTTTTAAGTCGCTATTGCATGTGCCAGCGCCTAGGTTGATCCAACTTCCCAGGTAACTGTGGCCGAGAAACCCGTGGTGTTGTTTATTGGTGTACGGTTCGATTACCGACGCTTCGACCTCTCCTCCAATTTTGGTCGTATGGCCTAGCGAAACGGCGTCTTTGAGTGCGGAGTGTTCGAGCACACGCGTTCGTGGACCGGCGTAAACAGGGCCCGACAAATAGGTAAACGGGCCAACCTTCACATCGTCTTCCAAGATGATGGGACCGCTACTGGTATCGATGACCGCATAGTCACCGATCTTCGTGCCAGGTCGAACGAAAACGCCATCTTGGAGCTGCGTGTAGTTGCCGTGCTCGATGCGATACTCCATGGCCGAATTCATGCACTTCATATGCTGAGAGACGACGTCGTGTGGCCAAGTGAAGAGTTCTAGCTGGACACCTGCATTTGGAAGCTTGCTTGCCAGTGCGGTCAGTTCGCGAACCGAACCGAAGGAAGGGACGCGACCGAAATAGGCAGCACAAACTTGGCCGGCCCCATCGAGGATCACCTGGTCTTGGGAGTCACCCGAAAGCGACTGGAGCGCCTTGAAAACGGCGGTGGAGGGCACCAACCGGGCATTGACAAACAACAGCGAGGCTCCGGCGGGATACATCTCCGGAGGAGCCAACACACCAAAATCTCGGTCTTGAATTTCGCGAAGGTGTGGCCGAACATCACCATAGACGGGGGCTCCGAGAAGTCGCAACCAGTCGATCAATCGGAAGGTGGCGCAGGAAATCGCATAGCCGGGGCGAGCGGTCACCACCGGATGGAGGAGGCCGATCGAATCGTCTTCGGCGACCAAAATGGCGAGATTTTGCGACATTCTTGACAACTTTATTTCCCAAACCGGGGTGAGCTCGTGCCGACAGCCTGAAGTTTAGCGAAGGCCGGTTCCAATGCCAGGACGGCGATGCTTGCCCGCACAACCGCTTCGAACTACTTTGAAGGCGCAGTTATTCCTCGCCCATGCGGCAAATACTGGTTACTGGTGGGGTTGTAGCGACGGTGCAGAGAAGGAGTACGGCACTATTTCAGATCGTTCGCGAATTGTACCAAACCGTTTGCCGATCTTACTTGGGCTTGGAATGGGTGTAGAATGTCGCTCTCGATTCCTCGAAACTATCGGCAGCCCGTGAGACCGCATCGCTATTTCGGAACCAACGCGCCCCCGCAGGACCACCTGTTGTCGGTTCTTCGTCACTGGGCACAAAACACGCCGGATACTATCGCCTATTCGTTTACCGATGGCGAGGTTTCTCAGGCGGAGTTGACCTACAGCCAACTTTGGGACGAAGTCTGCGGACTAGCCGGCGCTTTGCAGAGCCAAGTGGAGCCCGGGCAGCGAATCTTGCTGCTCTATCCACCCGGCCTCGATTTCGTCGTCGGCTTGTATGCTTGCCACGCGCTAGGAGCGATTGCGGTACCGGCATTTCCGCCCCGGCGAAACCGTAAGGCGTCGCGAATCCGTTCGATCGTTACCGATGCCGACACACGAATCGCATTTTCCACCGAGTCAATCGCCGAACAATTAGCAGGTAGTACGAAGCACGAGGACTTAGAGGGTGTCACGGTTATCGGCACCGACAATCGTGCGCTCCGGAACCTTGCCGCATGGAAGATGCCTGGAAATCTGACGGCCGATAGTCTCGCGATCTTGCAATACACCAGCGGTTCTACCGGGTCGCCCAAGGGCGTGATGCTAACTCATCGTAACGTGCTGGCAAATTGCGAATTGATTATCGATGGGTTTCAGCCCGAACGTGAATACAAAGGGATGGCTTGGTTGCCCGCGTACCACGACATGGGGCTTGTGGGTGGCATTCTCCAACCGTTGTACTTTGGACGTTCTGCGGTATTGATGAGTCCGATGACTTTTTTGCAACGGCCAGAACGTTGGTTGCAAACGATCTCGCGACTGGAAATTCAAATCAGTGGCGGCCCAAATTTCGCTTACCAACTATGCGTCGATAAAATCCCCGATTCGGAATTGATAGGCGTTGACCTTTCGAGTTGGAAGATCGCCTTCAATGGTGCTGAGCCGATTCGGCCTGCGACCCTGGATGCATTTGCCAAACGATTTGGGCCTTATGGGTTTCGCCGAGAGGCCTTTGCGCCGTGTTATGGCATGGCGGAAACGACCTTGCTGGTGACCGGTGGACCCATCGAAGGTCGACCTGTCGTCAAGACGTTTGACGGTTCCAAGATCGACAACAAGCTTGTGGAAAGCGTTCCCGACAATCATCCATCGGCACGGCAATTAGTCGGTTGCGGTCGTGTGTTGCCCGGCGAGACGGTATGCATCGTTGATCCGCACTCGATGACCATTTTGGACGGCGGACGCATCGGCGAAATCTGGGTCCAGTCACCCTCCGTAGGCAAAGGTTATTGGCAAGCGGCAGTGCCAACGTCGGTCACCTTTGGTGGGATGACAGCAGACGGCCAAGGGCCATTTTTGCGAACCGGCGACCTTGGGTTTCTCCATGATGGTCAGCTTTATATCAGTGGTCGCTTAAAGGACATGATCATCGTCCGCGGCGTGAATCGATATCCACAAGACATTGAACAGACCGTCGAGGGTGCGAGCAGCGCAGTTCAAGCTGGTTCAGTCGCTGCGTTTGCGATGAATTACCACGATCGTGAGCAGTTAGTCATTGTTGCCGAAACACTTCGTCAACGTGGATTGGATTGGGACGATCATCTGCAAAAGATCCGACGCGCGGTCACGCTCGAACACGAATTGCCTCCCGATGCCGTCTATTTGGTTCGCAACAGCTCGGTTCCCAAAACCAGCAGTGGCAAGATTCAACGCCACGCGTGTTTAGACGCATTGCTGCAGGATGATCTGAAGGTCATCGCGAAATGGGTCAGGTGGGAGGAATCGGCGGGTGCTGTTCGCCAGACAGGCCCGACAATGATGAGCGCCAGGTCGGCTAGTCATCTACCGTCACAGCGAACCGGTTCAGCCGAAACTTCCGCTCCCAATGCATCCGTCGTCAAGATTGTTGAAAGTCAAATTCGAGACGTTGCAAGAGAGCGCGCCGGCGACTTGAACGTGGATACCAATATCGTTCTCGATTTGGGATTAGACAGCCTGGAGCGGCTTGAAATCGCACGTGGGTTAGAGGAGACCTTTGGTGGTCGCTTTCCGCAAGATGTGCTTGATTCGATCGAAACGATCGGCGAGACGGCGTTAGCAATAGAACGAAGCCTTCCAGGTGATGCCGCGGCGATAGCAGCAAAATTGCTCGCCGGCAGTGGGCGGCTTAGCCGAGGTGACCTTCGCTCCGCGAGCGATCATTCGGTCAACGGCTCGGCACTGACGAATGAAAAGCCGGTTGCTCGAGTTGAAGAGCCGGAAGACCGGATCGAACAGTTTGCAGAATACAAGCGTCTTCAGCAAACCATGTCGCAAATGCTGATGACCGGAGTTCCGAACCCCTACTTCACGGTCCATGAGTCGATTGTCCGCGATACAACAGTGGTCAACGGCCAAGAGCTTATCAGCTTTGCAAGCTACAATTATCTCGGCATGTCCGGCGAACCCCGCGTTAGCCAGGCTGCAATCGAGGCGATCGAAAAATACGGAACGAGCGTTTCCGCCAGCCGATTGGTTTCGGGTGAAAAACCGGTACACGGCAAACTCGAAGCTCGCATTGCCCAGTGGATCGGAGTCGATGCGTCCATCACGATGGTTGGCGGGCACGCAACGAACGAAACCACGATTGGTCATCTCGTCGGCCCTGGTGATTTGATCGTGCACGACGGATTGTCGCACAACAGCATTGTCCAAGGGGCATTGCTTTCCGGTGCTCGGCGACGTCCGTTTGCGCACAACGATTACGAACAACTCGACGACCTGCTAACCAAAGTTCGCTCTCAATACCGAAGAGTGCTGGTGGTCGTCGAGGGCGCCTACAGTATGGACGGCGACTTTACAGACATTCCGGCTTGTATTGATATCAAACGTCGCCATCGAGCGATGTTGATGGTCGACGAGGCCCACAGCATGGGTACGATGGGAGCAACGGGACGAGGGATCTCCGAGCACTTTGGAATTAATCCTCGAGACGTAGACGTCTGGATGGGCACGCTCAGCAAATCCTTCGCTTCGTGCGGGGGCTACATCGCCGGTTCCAAGGCATTGGTCGAATACCTGCGGTACACTGCACCGGGTTTCGTCTTCAGCGTGGGACTTCCACCATCATCTGCCGCGGCGGCGCTTGCATCGATTGATGTACTGGAAGAACAACCTGAACGAGTGGAAGTGCTCAAAGCACGTAGCGAGCTGTTTTTATCCCTGGCAAAACAAGCCGGTTTAGACACAGGTGCCAGTGGCGGAACGGCTGTCATTCCCATCATCACGGGCAACTCACTCATCGCTTTACGCCTTTCGCACCGTTTGTTTGGTGATCGAATCAACGTCCAACCGATTCTTTATCCCGCGGTTGACGAAGCCGCAGCCCGTTTGCGATTCTTCATGACCAGTCTTCACAGCGAACAACAGATTCGCTACACCGTGGAGAGATTGGTTTTCCACCTTGAGGCGTTGGGACAGTTACCGACAACCTCCACGGTGCAAGCCAACGATCCAAAGTGAACTGGGAATCTGGTTGATTTAACGCCTTGCGGTCAATCTTGCTTGCCATAGAATTGATTGCGTCGCTTTCGCGTACCAGGCCTGTATTGCGCGACGAACCACCACCCAAGGAGAACGTTTTGTTAACCGAGTCCACCGTCGAGAGCAGTTTCCGAAAAATTATCAGCGAAGCTGAACGCGATGATACGGCGTTTGATCGAGCTGAAGAGCTACTTGACGAATTGCGAGCAGAAAGCCCATTGCGTCATCGTTTGAGTATGGAAATCGACGAGCTTCGCTCAATTGCATCAAAGGCTTAGTTGCCGACGCGTTTTTGAAGGTAGCAGTTAAATGCTTAAGGTGTTCGAGCGAGATTGACTCACCAGGGTCTAGCATCTGAGTTTTGGACGCTAGACTTAACCGCACGGCGACTGTCCCCACACGCTCAAAAAATAAGGCCGCACGTTCGAAACGTGCGGCCTCTTTTTTTTACTGGAAGCAACTGCGAGGCTACCGATTGATGGCGAAGCCAAACGTGCCACCGAGCATGAGTGCCTGTTGATCATTACGAACCGTAGGGTCGGTTAGGCGACCTCGCCAAAGCCCTTGGGCGATGTCAATCATTTGGACGCCGCCCCGAATTTCAAACATTCGCGAGAGCTGGTAGCTCAACTCTGCCTTTGCGTCGAATCCAAACGCAAATTCCTCGTTTCGACCGTAGAGAGGACGACTCTTCTCAAGCAGGTAATACGTAGGAATCGCGTTTTGGGCGACAGTCGTACCTGGGTAATAGGTCGTCTCTGACGTCGTTTCGAACTTGTTGGTCTGAAAGTTTCCCATCGCGAACACGCGGAACTCGCCGGAGTAACGGAAGCGATTTTGGTACTTGAAGTATCGAAATCCGAGTTGTCCACCAAACATCTCGTTATCCGCAAGCGACTGCTGCGTGAGGACTTGTTCTGCAATAGAAGTCGGGGGTAACGCTGGAGGAACTGCTGCAGACAGCGGCGTTGGAAACAATCCGCTGGTGTAGCTCATCCGCTGGTAAAGGTCGCTGTACTTCATGTAGCGGACACCGACCAATGGCTCAAGCATCCCACCATAATGATACGGCTCCAGTCGCCAAGTCTTATTGAGCTCAAAGCTGTCGAAGTTGACAACGTTTTCACTGTCCCGGATCGGAACAAAACGTGAATTGAAGCCAGGATTGTTTCTGTTTTCAATGGGGAAGAGCAATCCAAATGGAGGTCCCGGTGTGCCGCCTGCGCCTGCACCGCCGCCGCCACCACCACCGGTCGTGGTACCGGATAGTTGCGCGGTGTTCAAACGATTGAGTCGCTCTCGATCGTATCCATCAAATTGGCCGATACCGACGTCGATGTAGGACATCATCCAGCCAGTATCTTCATCAAGCATGTATCCGAGGTCGTACCGGTTTCCCCATCCGCCGTCCAGCAAATGGCTTCCTTGCTCCTGCTCGGGTCGCGAGCCGAACAGATGCAGTCGATCATAAGCGCCATACCAACCGCGGTTGGCCCGCTTCTTCGGCTGCATGTCATCGAAGTCGGCCTGATAGATTGGCTCGAACCAATTGAAGTCTGGATCGAACGCAAATGGATCCTGCACCGGCAGGGTTTCCTGTGCAAAACAATCGTTCGGCGATATCGCCTGCACCGAGCAAGCGAGGCCCGCGACGATTGCCGCAATGTGGAATTTCCGTCGCGGTTTGGCGACAAGGCTTTCTCGCAACTCGTTGACCCGCGATTTTAGCGCGAGTGCCAGTTTCCGTACCGACATGGTTGTTTCCACCGTTGTGCGTTCGTTCAATGGCGATTGAAGTCGCCGACATCGCTGCCCCGTCGATCGGTTCACACCGATCGATCAGCCCCCCGGGCCTATTTCCCATTCCCCTTCATCACCAACAACCGACTCAAGCCGTAATAAAACGCCCATTCGTCACTGTGATAAGTTCGGGTTGTGCCGGTAGTATCGGTCAGTCCAAGCACGTGGGATGAACTTTGTTTGACACTGTCAACCCTAAAACCGTCACAGTTTACGCGAGGCGTCAAAAAACCGGCTCAAATTGGAGGTTGCAGTAAAGATGGCGAAGCAGGGTTACTTTTTTCCCATCGCGCGTTTCGCCGAAAAGAAGCTGGTTAGCAAATCTCCACAATCACGTCCCATCACGCCGCCCAAAACATCGGCTCGATGGTTCAGTCGCGGATCGTCTAACAATTGAAACAGGCTGGTGACCGCCCCCGCCTTCGGATCGTACGCGCCAAACACGACGCGAGGAATTCTCGCCTGCAAAATCGCTCCCGCGCACATGGGGCAAGGCTCTAGCGTCACGTAAAGCGTGCACCGCTCCAATCGCCAGTCAGCGATCGTCGCGGCCGCTTGAGTAATCGCAATCATTTCGGCGTGTGCCGTCGGATCATGCAATTGCTCTCGACCGTTGTGGGCCTCCGCAATCGCGCGACCATCACAGACAATCACGGCACCGACGGGCACTTCGTCCTCTTCATAGGCGGCTACCGCTTGCATCAACGCCCGTTTCATCCACAGGACATCGATCGCAGGATCAGGGGCCATCCAATCGGGCTGGGACATTTCGTATGGCCTAGGAGTGTGAAAGATCGAAGGAGTAAACGGGCGGCGAATCATGAGACAGCATGATACGAAAACGTGGCTAGACAAACGAAGAATCAAGTTTCCGAAGGGCCTCGAGATTCACTTCGTCCCAATCGCGTCCTGAATCCTCGTCGATCCCCTTTTCCGTTTCAAGGTAACCGGGAATACCGGTGAGTTGCGAATCGTGAAGAATGCGACGGAAGGCATCCAGGCCGATCCCACCGCGTCCGATATGCTCGTGCCGATCAACGCGACTTCCGAGGGGTTTCTTGCTATCGTTCAAGTGCAGCGCGCGAACCGCATCCTTTGGAAGGAAGTCGGCAATGTCCCGGCAGAACGACTTCAAACCTGCGGCCTCGTGGATCGGATAACCGGCGGCAAACGCATGGCATGTGTCGATACAGACTCCAAGCGACGTCTTGGCCGGTCGATGTTTCTTTGTTGCCAACTGAATCATTTGACCGAGGTGTTCGATGCGATGTCCCAAGCAGGTTCCCTGCCCCGCAGTATTTTCTAGCAGCAGACGGCAAACCTTCGGCGCAACTCTTTGGATGACTTCGACGATCGCCTCCGAGACTCGGGTGATCCCTTCCACTTCAGTGCTTTTGGTGAATGCACCGGGATGAACGACCAGCCCCGAAAGTCCAAGGGCTTCACAACGATTCCATTGATCCACCAGCGCGTCGATCGACTTTTCAAACAACGAGTCTGGCGCTGCGAGGTTAATGAGGTACGACGCGTGCGCAATCGGGTGCGTCAATCCAGACGTTTTCCAAGCGTTCCGCCACTGTTCAATGGCAACTCTCTCAAGCGGCTTGGCAGCCCACTGCGACGGACTTGATGTGAAGATTTGAACGGTATCCATCTTCAGCGTCACCGCTGCTTCAATCGCTTTGTGTAAACCACCGGCGACGGACATGTGAGCACCCAATATCGGCATGATGAACCTGTGGTTTAAGTCAAACTGGTGACCGAACAATATTCAAGTGGCAACGCCATGACACGGAGTGTGGCGTCGGCTGTAGGTTAGACAACAAGAAAACGGTAGCCCAAGCCGGCAACGATCACACTTGCGGTCAATGCGGCAAAAACGATTCGCACCACGACGGATTGCTTCGCCACCAATAGGTCGCTGAACGCAATCAGCGAGGGTGAAGCTAGCGCGATTCCGTATGCGAGTGCCGGTATTTCCGCGTAACTGAAAAAACGCCCAGAGGCGATCATGCAGGCCGAAAACAGTGCGCTGGGGAAAATGATCGCCGATGGAGCCGGTAGCTTTCCCCATGCCGCAAACACGGACAAAACAACCGTCGCGACAATCGCTGCCACGCAGCACTCAACAAGTGAGGCGAAGCTTGCCGCACCAACGATCGCTGCGCACCCAAGTCCCGCCAATACCACAAGCAATAACCATCGATCGGCCCCTCGCTGTGACATGCGATCGAGCGACCAACTGTTGCCAATCACAGAGATCGCAATCGCTGCGGCCCAAGTTCGATGCAGCGGAAGCGTATCCTCCCAGCCTTCACCGCTAGGCATCGCAAGGGCTGCGGCACCCACGGCAATCATGCCCACAAGTGCCCACAACCCCGGCGTGGATCGGTGCTTGGACCTTGCTTGGGATGAAAGTAACACAACGGACACCAGCATGGGTAGAACAATCATTTTCCACGCATCTGCGGGCCAAATAGAAAACCAATCAGGCGAAAGTACGCGGATCGAAACGCTTACCCACCATCCAAAAGCAATCAGTATTGCTGACCAATCGAACGTGGTGTTGCCTTCGTCCCATCGCTTCGCAAGCAGGCAGGCGATGAAGCCGCAAACCGCTGTGATCACGAAGGGCACGATGATACAAAGCGTGGTTGTCGACATTTCAAAAAGTTCAAGTTCGTTTTTCGGTAGCGTATTCGAGCGAAGCGTGAGCTTACCTCCCCCGCGGCATCGATGGCAGTACGCCCAGGCTCAAACCGATCCACGACGATTCATCGATTCGATTGCCATTCTCGCTTGTTCGTGTTCGCTTTCCCAGCGACGAACGCGGTTAAGTTGCGTGTCATGCTCATCGGAAGTCTTTGTTTTCCGATCGCCAATACGATGTAAAAACAAAAGCGAACTGCCTACGATCTGCCTAAGCAGATCGACGTTGAAGACCGCGCGCATCGATGGGAGGGGAACAATCGCCACGCTGCGGTGGAGGGTCTAAGTTGCGATCATGGTAGGGAATGGACAGCACCGCGCCGCCGCAGATTTTCGCTCGCATCAACAGCCGTCGAACAAACTTTTCCGACTGGAGATGTGTCTCGAAGTAGTGAATGACATTTCGCCTGAGCCGTTGGATTTCAGAATCGCTCATCGATAGTACGCGCCTGATCGCCTGGTCAAAGCCCTCGATGCCGGAGAAGACGATCGCATTCTCACCATCGATCAGACTCGGCGAAAACCGATTCGCATATTCGAGAATCGGAATCGTACCGACGCTCATCGCCTCAATGAATGGATGGCACATCGGCTGAGTTGTCGCTGGGCTACCGATACAAAAGTCAAAGTGAGATAAGGCCTCGAACCAATACTCTGGTTTGATGAAATTTTTCCGTGAGTCGCCAAGCATGATCGGGCTCCAAACAGATTCCTTTGTCTTTGGCCAGCGATCCAGGGTGCTACACAAACCGCCGAATGCATGGCGAAGGTGTGCGGCTAGTTCGAGTCGATTGCAAACTTCAAATGGCAAGGCGATGCCGGAGTTTGAATCGTATGGTTTCTGGTTACTGCAAAAGAACACTCTCGCCCTGTGATTCATCGCGCGACCCCGTGCTAGCATTGCTGGAGTCATGTGCGGTCGCACTGTCGGATGCACTGGAAAAGGAAACACACAGGCACCGGATACCGGACAATCGCTTACCGATACGCGAATCGCGAGATGCGACTGCTTAGACATTTGCAGGTCGCTGAATACCACTGATCCTGACGGGAACGAGGACGGCGCGGAGGCAATGAAAAGGTTGGGTACTCGTAATAAAGAACGCCCATGTTGCTTACATGCCAGTTGATCGGGGATGCCGTTCCGATCGATGAGGACCAATGGGTGTCCAAGATCCATTAATTGCATTGCCAGACTGTGGAAATGTCGCGCCCCGTCAAACAGCATGCTAGCCGAATGCAGGTCAAACCAGACAATCGGCCGCGAATCGTCATCAAGTGGCAACAACTTCCGCCTCACACGATAAGCCAAGCCCAAACTGAGGGTTCGCTGCCACCAATGAGAAATAGCCATGCGTCGAATCCTTTCGAGCCGGTTTTAATAGTCGACGGTGAGGAGTTGTCGGCCGCGGCAAGTGGAGTCTAGGCTACTTTTAAAAAAACACCAACCCGAATTCTTAGGTGTCGTCAATTGGCCTTCATGACGAGAAGAGCCAAACCATCCGTTAAAAGGGGGTTAGGGTTGTGCCCGTTAGGCTCCATCGCCTGAAGGTAACAAATCGCTCCACTGTAAAAGGCATCTTGGAACTCCATGCGATCGTTGAGGTTGCTGCGATGAACCGTTCGGCTATGATGGGGCGGTCCGATTCCACTGTGGTAGAGATTTCTTCAGCCACGCGGATTGGCGGCGCGAGCAGGGCGAATCAACGATCGGATGGTTGGTTCCACCTTGCAATCGCGATGAAACTTGACTCTCGATAAGGGGTGGAAGCACCGTGAGTTTTTTATCCAGGGATGGCGGCATGAAAATGCAATCAACGACTCGTCACGAACCACACCCGACACTTACCTATCAAGGTACGGAAGTCACCGAAACCGATTCGAAGTTGGTTGCGGCCTACGATCAAATGATCGGGTCAAAAAAACTAAGCTGGACGGGGCATTACCATCTGCTCAAAATGCTCGGCCGGGGAGGGCAGGGTGAGGTCTATTTGAGCGAATATCGCGGGACGGATGAGTTCACGGTCCCCGTTGCAATCAAGATCTTCTCCCCTGAGCGTTACGCAAGTTCGCGACGCTATGACGAAGCGATGTCCCGAATCGCAGCCATCGCGGCCCGTGTTGCGATGATCCAGCATGACAATGTGCTCGACGTTCAGAATTTTTTTGAACGCGATCGTATCCGTGTGATGATCATGGAGTGGGTCGATGGCTATGACCTCCGCCGATTGGTGATGCCGGAATGTCTCCTTTCGCTCCACGGGAAGGTCAGCACACGGCGTTGGAATTACATCAATGAAGTGATCCTGACGGAGGGGCCTCAGCAATCTCGGTTCAAAGCAGGAGTGGCAGTTGCGATCGTGCGGGAATGTCTTGGCGCGCTGGCAGCATTGCATCGCGAAGGCGTGGTCCATGGCGATGTAAAACCGGCGAACATCATGCTTAAGCGGACTGGGCACGCGAAGCTGATTGACATGGGATCCGCGTTTGATTTCAAGAATCCGCCGCGTGATCGCGATTGCACGCCGATCTATGCCGCACCGGAAGTTTTAGAGAACAACGAATCCTCGCCAAGAAGCGATTTGGCGAGCGCCGGATACGTCTTAGTTGAGTTGCTCAGCGGGCAAAACCCTTTTCAGGGTGAAATGAACCTTCGAGATCTGCTCGAAGCGAAGCGTGAGTTGCCCCAGCGACTGGATCAACTATTGCCGCCAGAAGTCTTAAGAAACGAACTGCTCATGAACTTCTTGCGAGGCCTTATCGCCCCCGACCCCAATCGGCGTTTTCCCAGCGCCGAGGCCGCAGAACTTGTCGATCAAGGTGCTGCCGCGTTCCAACGCCAACTGGTGATTGGTAATATGGCGACCGAATACGACAACGACATCCGCGTATGGATGGAAGATTTGCGTCAACTAGAGATCGGGTAATCGACTTCATGGATCTTAAGCATTTGGACGTGGCGGTTCGAGCAGCGCGGGCCGGTGCCGCAGAACTCATGCTTCGCCGCGATTCGAGGGTGGTGTCGGAAAAATCTCCGAAGGATTTGGTCACTGATGCCGATCTTGCGGCGCAAAAAGCGATCCGTGAAGTCTTGGAACAGGCCTTCCCCGGCTATGCATTCGTCGGTGAAGAGGATGGCGAGAACCTCCCCCCTGATTCCGTTCGGTTGGGAGAAGGCGACGCTCCTCCTTGCTGGGTCGTCGACCCTTTAGACGGGACCGTAAACTTTGTTCATCGGTTGCAAAACTTTGCCGTGTCCATCGGCTTGTACTCCGCCGGAAAAATGCGCCTGGGTGTGATTCTCGATCCTGTCTACAAGGAACTATTCACTGCGATTGATGGGCAGGGTGCGTTTTGCGATGAAAGAAAGATGACAACCAGCAAGTGCATTGACATCGGCGATGCACTGGTCGCGTGCAGTTTCCCCGCCGGCATCAGTCGGACCTCGCCCGAGATTGGCCGCTTTGTCGACGTGCTCGAATCTTGCCGCTCGTTGAGAAGACTAGGGTCTTGCGCCCTCAACCTCTGCTACGTCGCCGACGGCCGCTTGGATGCATATTGGGCAACGAGTGTCCAGCCTTGGGATAGCGCGGCAGGTATTGTGATTTGCCGCGAAGCGGGTGCAGTCATATCGGCTTATGACGGTACCCTGCTCGATGATTGGCGACCAAGGTTTTGTGCCGCCGGCACTACAGCACTCCATACCCAAATGACGGAATTGCTAAGGCAGCATTGAACTCGACTTCCACGTACCTTGCCCGGTTTTCAACGTAGTGACGTTTGTCAGACCGTGGATTGGGGGCGAGAATGCAAACAAGCATCTACGATCAAATGCATTTCGAGGCGACGGTCGCACCCATCCGTGATCGACCTCAGCGTGATCGACTAGCCCATGCCTCAACGGAGCTAACGCGTCCTTTCGCCGAACGTCGATTCTCGCCTTTCAGAGTGCGTGTTACCGGGTTCAATGAACCGTGGTTTATCGACGTGAGTCGTTCCTTACCAAGTTCATCTCAATCACCTGGACGGGGTAACCATGAACGCCCGTATTCGCATACTCACCTAGCTCATTGATTCGATAGTCGTCGAACTTGCGATGCGCTTCCCAGAAAGTCATTGGCGATGCCTGCTGGGCAGTGGTCCAGCCAATCTCACTCCAATAATCGCCATTGACCGTATCGAATAACAGATAGCGAGCCTTGATCGGCCGCGCATCAGCATCGCCGATATCATTCGACTTCGATCCGCCCAAGATCAATAAACCGATAACCACCATCGTGCCAACGATGGTTCGATTGGTCATGGAGACTCCGCTTCTTTCAGTCGCTGCCCTTTTAATTTTTAATTTTCGCCCTTTCAATCGTCGGCCTTAAGCGTGTACCGACCAAAGTGCATGCCGGTGGGTTCGTCGTAGGCGAACCCTCCGGACGGCGCAAAATACTTTTTGAATTCGTCGAACGGCGGCAGTTGATCTTCAGCAAGCAGCTCCATGATCCGTTTTGCGATCGGATTGTTTTCACTTGGTCCTTTCAAAGCATCACGGACCTGAGGTGATTTCGCGAGATCGTAAAACTGTCGTAATACTTCGGCCTGCCGCGCGAACGAAAACATAAACGGTTTTTCTGCGTCCAACTGGGCACCCACTTCACTTGCCACCAAGTCGTACTCAGGAAGACTGGACAATCTCGGAACTGCGCCGTTATTCGACCGAATGACGTGTTCTAGCAGTTCTCGACTATCCGTTGCCATCAGCCAATCGCCGACGATAGCCGCACAAGGCGTGGGCGCACGGAATCCTGGCGGCATCGGTTGGTCTCTTTGTGGACCACGATAGATCTTGGTCGCGCCGATGGAGTCGGTTTCTACGCCCTTCCAAACGGATTCCCGAAGCTTTTCGATCGTTCGAGACATCTCTGCCGGATCTTTGAGTTGAATTCCAACGAGCGATGTCGAACTATTGAAAGTCACGGGCTTTTGTAACCAAGAAATCATTACCCCTCGATCTTTCGTTGTGTTGACCAACGCCTCGCGAAGGTCGAGACCGGTTTGTGTTTTAAACGGTTCGACGGTTCTCGTATTGAAACTCCCTTCGCCTGAAAATCGGTCGAAGATTCGTTCAAAGCCGTCGAATGCGGCATCGACCCGCCATCCAAGGGACACGTAACTGGTCACGTCGGCTGGCACCCAGTCGGGCGGATTGGTATCGACTTTGCTTGGCCGCACCACGCCAAAAATTCCATCGCGTGGCGGATCCAAGAGGACGTGCATGTGCGAGATGTCATCAAAGGTATCGCCGCCTTGAAAGATGCTCCCCCCGATGCCACGTATTTTACCCACACCAAGATTTTCGATGATCGGCCAAACAATCACCGCGCCGCCGCCGCTGCTCTTCACCAACCGTTCAACGATGGTGTATGGATTTACGAAGAATGTGACTTGAGGCCGCGTCTCTTCTTCACCGATGCACCGGCTCATCACCGCGGCAAAATCAGTGCTCTCAGCTAACGTTCGGCCATCGCTGACACCGTTCCAGCGATCGAGCGAATCTCTTGCCGAGTCAGTACCAATCCCAATCACGGTAACTCCGTCGCGACGAAAGTATTCAAGCGACTCACGTGGGTTATTGGTGCGCACCAATCGCACCAGCGATGTACCTGAGATTGTTTCCTGTCGGGACACGAAACCATCCTGAGTCATTCGCTTTTCAAGGCCACTGAGAATCTTCTTCAGTGCCGAATCGTCATCCCCGGTTTCGATCAAGATCAATCCGCCAAAGCTGACGTTTGCTGCTTCCTTTTGCTTTTCTTCGATCCGCTTGCGAATGGCTTCCGGTGAGTCGTCTTTCGGAGTTTTCGAAGTCGATTCAGTTGTACTTTTGTCGGTCGAGCTCGTTTGCTCTTTTGAAATCAGCGCTAAAGCGAGCTGCCCTTTCGGAATGGACATCAACTCATCCAATGAAAGACCGATCCGGTCGCCAAGGGTTTGAAACGCATCGGCCGCGATCACGTAGACCTCGCTGGCAATCGGCTTCAGCTTAGGGTCCGCAAGCATTTTTCCAGTCGAACTTGCCGCCAATCCTTCCCGGAACTCCGTGACGTTTTCGATACGGATGTAAGCCAGCGTCTTTTCAGGCAACAGTCGTGGGGCACCCGGAACCACCGTCTTTTCCTCCGCCCCGGTAATGCCGATGGACGTAAACAAGACCAATGGGATAGCGACCAGTGAAAACAGCACTCGCATGATTTATTACTACAGAAGCGAATAGAAAAGTGGTGGAGTGAGAACGACAATCGCCAGAGACGGATTGAAAGCTTTTCGTTTTGTCCGGCTTAATCTTGGGGCAATCCGTAAGAATTCTGCGAAACCGCAAGAATTCGAAACTCGACCTGCCCTGGAAGGTTGATAGTATAAGAGAATCTCACTGGGTCAGACACGATCTCGGATCACTTTTTGGCCGAACCGCGGACTTTTCGGAATACGTAAGATGAATGCCATCAGCCGACTCAGCATGTTTGTCTGCCTCTTTTTGGTTGTTGCGCCGTCAAGCATGGCGTTGGCGCAGGGAATCGGGGGCACGGGCGGAACTGGCGGGACGGGAGGATTTGGCGGGACGGGAGGCACCGGCGGGTTTGGAGGTACAGGCGGGTTTGGTGGTACAGGCGGGTTTGGTGGCACAGGTACAACCGGAACCGGAACGGGCTCGACCAGCGGCACCTCCAGCCAAGGGACAACCACCGGTAATACGAGTGGAACGGGAACGGGAGAGCCAGGAGCCGGCAATACGGTCGGAAGATCAGAGGACCGTCAATTCACTGACGTCGGCGTATCGACGACAGGCCAAAACGGCCTCGGTGGACTTGGTGGCGGGCTCGGGGGCCTCGGCGGTTTCGGTGGACTTGGCGGATTAAGCTCATTCGGCCTCAATCCATTCGGCACCGGAGCGGGCACTCAGGCCAAACCGACGCTTCGCACTCGACTCCGATCGGAGGTAACACTTCCGGTTCGCAATCCAGTCGCCGTTCAAGCTATGGTTCAACAGCGTGTTCAAGCCGGCTTCTTACAACCACGATTTCGTGGCGTCGGCGTGTCGCTGTCAGCGTCGGAAACCGTTGTCACTGGCACGGTTGCATCCGACTCCGATCGAAGGATGGCTGAATTGCTCCTTCGACTCGAACCCGGTGTCAAGCGAGTCAATAACCAGATCATTGTCTCGCCCAATCAGTAATGAAGCCTACTGACTATCGGCTTGGCTACTCAAGAGGCAGCGTCGCAGATGCACGCATAACGCCTTGCCTTGAACCAAGACGTTGTGGTCGCTGACCCATCCGTGATACCCGCTCCGTCGGTGCATTGACGGGAACCTGAACCATAGCTTCTGTCGCATTGGCGGCAGTTGCCAAACTTTCGGGCTGCTTCTCAGGCAACGCCTCCAAGGGTACCTGTTCCGCAGGCGGTTGCAGGCTCTGCGATTTGGGGAGATTGGCTTTGGCGATAGCCGTCCTCGTTGGCTGCGCCAGGCCTCGAACCGGCGGATACGATTCCATCGCTTCACGAGAAAGCGATGACCTTACCGGAATCGTTGTCGTAACCATTCCACTTGATTTGTCGTTGTTTAATTCCATCGCGTCAGTAGCTGACCGACGCTTGGATGCAACGCTTTCCTCTGCCAGGCGTTTACCAGGAAGGGCCACTAAGGCCTGCTCGCCTTGAATCAAACGCCCATTGGCGGCCCGGAATGAAGGTACCAAGCTAATCTTCGTTTGGTCTCCACCCACGGCGTCCCAAGGGATCCAAACGCTATAGGACGCGCCAATGTCCGTTTGGCTGAAGTGTTGGGTGAATTGTTCGGGAGTGAAGTGATACCGTTTCACTTCGCCCTGTTGACCATCGGGAGTTTCCTGGAACGCGTGGACCGTCAGTTCGCCCTCGACCGGCACCGCTTTGGTTTTCTCGTCATAGAAAAAGATTCGCCCGCCAAAACCGCGTGTGGGTGTGCGACCTGTCTGCACAAGCGTGTCCGGCGTCCAGGTCGACGCCATGCGAGTCGGGTTGGGATAGGGCTCGGGTTTATTTTTGTCCTTGGACCACGGCATCTTTTTGCTGAGCGACCCGTTTCCGGAAAGTCCAGTGCAACCGACGACCGAGGTCGTCACCAGCAAAATAAGCGCACTGCTACGGATGAATGGTATTGATTGAATCATGGCTTGGTCATTGGCTCCTGAGCGATGCCGGACATGGTCGCTGCGGTTTCTTCATCGATGAACTTAAAGTCCGCCGAGCTAACAAAACGTCCCGGGGGATTATTGGTCTGGGTACGCGCCGACGCAGGCGTTGCATTGCGCAGTGATGATGGCAACGCAGTCACCCGTTTGCTCGGAACGGGGCCTTGCACCGGGACACGGTTTCCGGATCGGACCGGGGAGGGGCTTCCATTCACACTCGGTACCGAACTCGCGCCGGGTGATGATGGAACTCCTTCAAACGTTTCCGTCGCAGGGATGCCCAATTGCGATGGCAGCTCCATCTGCGGTTGGTTGATCATCTCTGGCTGATTGATCGCTGGACTTGTGGAAATGATTTCGCCACCATCGCCAACCGGACCTTCCACGATCGTCGACGGTCCATAAAGCTGGTCACTTTCGGCGGTTGGGAACTGATCGATGGTCGGCTGGAGATCGGGATAGATCACCGGACCGACAGCCGGTCCCCAGAGACCATAACCACCGCTGAGTCCGACGTCTCCATGCATTTCAACGACATCGGCCAAGCAGTAGCTCATGCGACTCGATTCGACATGCTTCACGTATTCCAGGTCTTCGTCACCGGTGATCAGCATCGGCGTCATGATGACGAGCAATTCGGAGCGAGTTTCGGTCTCGCGGTCAAACCGGAACATCACACCGAGTAGCGGGATGTTTCTTAAATAAGGGACGCCTCGGCTGACGTTGGTACGTTGCTTTTGGATCAATCCACCGAAAACAACGGTTTGGCCGCTGTAGGCAGTGATTGTCGATTCGGCGTTGGTGGTGTCGATGTTGGGAATCACGACGGCGGTACCGGTCGTGCTGATCGGCGTACCGCCCGTTGGGCTGATGGCCGACCGTTCGGCGCGGATCTGCATCGAGATCATTCCATCGGCGCCCACTCGCGGTAACACTTCAAGAATCAAGCCGATGTCAATGTCGGACGTCACGACCTGAGTCCCCGCGACTCCGTTGTTGATCACGCCAGTGATTCTCGCAACTTTTTGGCCAACCTGAACAAAGCCTGTTTTGTTATCGACCGTCATGATTTGTGGGCGACTGAGGATTTGTGCACGGTTTGCATCCTGAAGTGCACGTAGCAAGAGGTTAAACGATTCGCTTGCAGCACTGAGAACAAAGCCGCCGTATCCGGCAACGCTGCTCGTCGTTCCAAGACCGAAGGTACTCACGGCACGCTCACCAATCCTCCCGGATTGAACGTTTCCCGCATTGGGCGTTCCATTCGCATTGAACGGAAAGCCCAAGCCAGGACCCGATCCAGGGGGTGGTACCGTTGCCACGCTACGGTCGAACAATAAGCTGTCTTGCAACCCCAGTTCACCACCTAGTTCAAACGTGTCGCCCAGCGAGACTTCAGCGAGTACCACTTTGATCAGAACCATCGGTGGCCTGCGATCTAAACTATCTATCAGCCGACGAACATCGTCGTAGAGTCGTGGTGACACGCTGAGCAGTAGGCTATTGCTAACGGCCTCTGCGACGACGACCAAGTCACGATCGGGCAAGTCGTACGGGCCGAGCCCCTGTTGAAATTGCTGGATCGTATTGACTGTTTGGGTTCGCTGTTGGACGTAAGTCGATATCGCCGTGGCAATTTCCGGAGCGGTCTGGTGTCGTAGCCAAATTACCTCGGTAATGCGTTCGGCAAAGCCCTTCGTATCCAACCGAATCAAGATACTTTCGACCACTTCCAGGTCGGTCGCCGAACCGCTTGCGATAATGCTATTGGTGCGTTGATCAGTAGTGAACTTAAGCCCGACAAGTGAACTGGATGAATTTGATGTCGCCGGTGCAAGTCCAGCAAGGTTCCCTGCGCCGACCTGACCTGTACCACCGTTCGCAGTGGCGGCAAACAGCGTTTCCAAGGCTGTCGTCAGTTTTGTCGCATCTCCATTTTCGATCGTGAACACTTTGACGACTGATTCGGCGCCAGGGACTTGATCCAGTTGGCGAATTAACTCTGCGATTAACGACATGCTGGACGAAGGCGCTCGCACTACCAAAGCGTTCGCATTGGTGTCCGAAGTAACGACGACATTTGCAAGGATGCCTGAATCCAGGACGCCACCATTGTCTTTATCAAGCGATACGATCGAGAGCGTCGTCGAAGCGCGAGTTGCGTTTTCATTGGTTTCCGCTTCACCTTCACCATTGATCGCCGTTTGCAATACCGGTGCAAGGTCTTCGGCGAGCGCGTTTCGAAGTGGAAAGACGCGTATTTCGTTTTGGGAAGGAACATCCTGAACGTCGAGCTCTTGGACCAACCTCGACACTTCTTCGAGGTCCCGGGGTGAAGCGCCAATGATTAATGAATTGGTTCGATAGTCCGAAACAACTCGAACGCGTGTTCCCAAACCCGGACGCAAGTCATCTCCTTCGCCAGGACGATCGACGAAAAAGTTGTTGATGGTCGTTTCCGCATCGATCGCACTTGCGTGCTCAAGTCGAAAGACGCGAAGCTGACTAGAGGCATCGATTGGCGTATCGATTTTCATGATCAGCTCCATCGCTGACGCAAGTGCTTCGCGCCGGCCGATCAGCAGAAGCGAATTGGGACTATCAAGCGATGTGATACTCACTTCACCCTGGCGCGCTGACAAGACGTCCGTATACAGTTTATTCAGCAAGTCGGACGCAGCAGTGCTGTTAAGATTCTTGAGGCGATAGACCTCCACCTCAGGCTGGGTCACCTTGCTCTGATCTTCGATTTGCTTGATGACGTCGAGCACGCGTTGAGTATCGCGCTTTGCACCGCGAACGATGATGATCCCAAGTTCTGGCACGAATTGAATCTGTGTATCGCCAATGATCCCAGTACCCGATTCGGCCGAGTCGGCGGCCTGCGCATCCAGTGGCTTCGGCGCATCGAGTGGTTTCGGCGCGTCAACTGCCGGAGGATTACCTTGGGCGGGAGCGCCACCAGCGGGTGCTTGAAATGCTGTATTTTGGAAAGGGGTACCATTGCGGGCAGGAAGTACCATGGCTGTCTCGTCGCCCTCGAGCGCGTCGAGCATTCGAATCGCCCTTTGTAACGGCGCCGGTTTGGCGTTGACCACCTTCATCATTTCGGTCACATCGCCCTCGCGTTCTGGCATCTTGTCGAGCGATTGAATCATCGCCCTCCAACCAGGCATGGAAGGCTCAGGGGCCACCACCGTGACGGAGTTTTCCCGTCGATCAACTTCTACAGTCGTCCCATCCAAGGGCACGCCAGTCAACTGAAAATGCGCCTGCTCTCCGTTCTTGCTGGTCGTGACCGCCAACTTTCGTCCGACAATCTGAGTCAGTGAATCTTCGAATTCACGCCATGTAATCGCCGCAAGTCGGACCTTGTAAGCACCATCGGGACCGCGCACCCCGTTGTCTTGACCGGAAGCTTGTGTCTGGCTAGAAGCCTGCTGGATAGCAGGCTGCATCTCGCTAAACAGAATTTGGGTGGCTTCGGCTTGGATGGTTCCTTGAAGTGCCGGAGGGGCCATCACGATCAACTTCCCCGACCGAACATCGGGGGATAGATGGACATTTGGCGTATTTTGGTATTTCACCTCCAACTTGGTACTGACAGCCATCACGTAGGCGGCAGGAATGTCAACCATCGCCACCATCGGAGCTCCAGGCGATTGCCCCGGAGCCACCAATTGGGGACCAACCGGACGGTCCTGCGCGATCGCTTGGCCGCACACAAGACTCGCGAGGAGGAGTCGCGATAGGGTTTTGAGCGGAGATTTCATGGGGCCTTGGCTCAGTATTGTGGTTGAGCGTTCTGACTACGCGCTGACGACGACACGAAACGCCGTTACAGTTTTTCCAATGGGACTTACCGGGTTGATCGTCACAATCGTTCCATTTGCTTGACCAATTTCGACCAACCACTCGATCTAACTGTAAAAGTCCACAACCCAGCTCCCCTGAGGCTGGATCGTGAATTTCAGATAGGTCGTTGGCTTTTGGCGTCCGGCCTGACATAATCAGGGTGGGAAGGGAAAAACGCGTTCCAGGAGCATCCGGGTCTTGTTGAAAAAACTTTTGCTATCGCCGCTTCGTCTCGGCGTCGGGTGGGGACCGTATCCTCGATTTATCGGCTGGGTCGGGATGCTGATGCTGATCCTGCTTCGCGTGTCGATTGGATGGCACTTCTTTAGCGAAGGCGTGGACAAGTATTCCGCAGGCGACTGGGATTCGAAGCCATTCTTCGCGAACGCCAAAGGGCCTTTCGCGTGGCATTTTCGCGAGACGGTTTGGGATTGGGACGGCGCGATTCGCCTCGATCCCGAGAAGAACAAACTGCATCTAGCTCCCTTCCGCGATCGAATCGTTAGCCACTACGGTTTTACGGAAGCTCAGAAGCAAAAGGCACAGGTCAATTACGCGAAAGCGGTCGAACAGCTCGAAACGATCCTCGAAGCGAACGCTGCGGATATCGAAGAATACCAGCTTGGCGCTGAGCGGATGCAAAAGCTCGATAGCGATCATCGGCGAGACGGGGTCAGCAGTCTTGCTGAACAGAGAACCACCATCCGCAAGGAGTGGGACCAAAAAATCGCGCCAACGCTGAAGCAGATCGACGCGGTCTGGAAGACGTACGAAGAAGGCCAAAACATGCTTGCGACAATTGAGCAGGCAGCCAACCGCAAGCCGCTAAAGCTTGGCCATCCGAGGTCAAAATTCATTGACACATCAGTGCTGAATCAAGTGGTGCCCTACTTCGATATGACAATCGGAGTGTGTCTCCTGCTTGGACTTTTTACGCCCGTCGCGGCGTTGGCTGCGGCCGGTTTTCTCGGTTCAGTATTCTTGAGCCAATATCCTCCCGTCACCGGTCCGGGGTCGTCCAACTACCAACTGATCGAATGCATGGCTTGCTTGGTCCTTGCCGGAACCGGCGCGGGACGTTTTGCCGGTATCGATTTCATCCTTCACACCATCATCATGAAGCTATCGCCACCAAACGCGGAGTCACCGAATCGTGGATAAGTTATCAGCAGATCAACGTGCAGTCGGAACGCACAACTACTACAGCGCGGTAGGTTCGTACTACGACATCAATCGTCGCGACTTTCTTCGGGGAATCGTCGCCGCAGGTGCGGTGAGCGGCGCCGGCCTGGGCGCGATGTATTACGGTTACGGAAAAGTTGCCGACCCGGTCCGTGTCGCCGTCATCGGTACCGGCGATGAAGGCAACGTCTTGATCGGTGGTTGCAATCCCGATTATGTCGAAGTCAAAGCGATCTGCGATATTCGCCCCTTTAGCCAACACCGCGCATTTCACGGCGATTGGTCGAGTCCTTCGGCCCTAGGACGACGCCCGGGCCTCATGAGCGTTGCTGGCTATCAGACGGAAGCGGAAGCGAGAAAGAAAGTCAAAGTTTACGATGGTTCGAATGGCGGCATTTCGGCTTGCTTGAAGGATCCCGACATCGAAGCGGTCATCATCGCCTTGCCACTTTTCCTGCATGCGCCAGTCGCGGCACAGGCGATGGAATTAGGTCTCCATGTGCTGACCGAGAAACTAATGGCCCATACGGTTGCTCAGTGCAAAGTCATGGCGCGGATGGCGGATGAGCTGAAGGACCAAAAGGGCAATCCGATCCATTTGGCTACCGGTCACCAACGACACTACAACGTGAAGTACGACAATGCGGTCAATTTGATTCGTTGGGGATTGCTCGGGCAACTTCACCACATTCGCGCCCAATGGCACCGAACCAATATGCCAGGAGCCGACAGTTGGTCGATGCCGATTCCCGGCGGTGAAAAGATGCCAAACGGCAAGATTTTCGACCGTATCAAGAGCGATATGGCGAACCGTGAAAAGCAGCTCGCGGCGACTTCTGACCCGGTCGAAGCGGCTCGACTCAAGCAGGAGATCGCTCTTTTCCAAGCTTGGGATTCCGATAAGACAGTCGACCCGTCGAAGTTTGGTTATCAAGATTTCAAGATCGGCAACCGAAACTTCACCGCCATGGAAGAATTGCATCGTTGGCGGTTGTTTGATCGAACCGGCGCCGGCCTGATGGCCGAACTTGGCAGTCACCAACTCGACGCCGTGAGCATTTTCCTCAGCTCGCTGCGCAACGATGGTAAGAAGACGCATCCGCTAAGCGTGCATGCCGTCGGCGGCCGGCATATCATGCCGGTCGACCGCGAAGTGGAAGACCATGTCTATTGTATGTTTGAATTCCCCGGCCCGGATTATTCACCCACCTTCGACGTTGGCTATTACGACCGAGTTCAAGATTATCCCAAGAAAGACGTAGGCGTTCTGGGCTTTGATAAAGACCCCGATAAACGGGTTGTAGTCACCTACTCTTCGATTAACGGCAATGGTTTCGGTGGTTGGGGCGAAGTGGTGATGGGCACCAAGGGAACGTTGATCCTCGATTCAGAAACCGACGTATTGCTGTATCGCGACAGCGACACTGCAAGCAAGGTCGGCGTTACCAAGAAGGCAGGTGGTTACGCTTTGGACACCAGCGCAAGCGGAGATTACGCCGCTCCTGTTGCCCAAGCAGCCGATTCGGGGCCGGTCAGTCGCGGTTACCGCGAAGAGATCGAGCACTGGGCCTACTGCATCCGCAATCCTGATAAGGAAAATCGGGTGCGGTGCTACCCAGAAGTTGCGATGGGAGACGCGGTAATCTCGTTGACGACGAACCTGACCTTGAAGAATTCGCTCAAGGGCGATGGCGGCTACACCAAATTCAAGGAATCTTGGTTCGATATCAACAACGACGAGACGCCAGATGGTAGTGATATCGCGTCAGCCACCGCGTTTATGAAGAAACCTGTGGCTTAGGTGGCGTGTGGATGCCAAGTTTGCGCACCACGCAATGATTTGAGCGAACGACGACAAGGCGATCCGATCACGGGTCGCCTTTTTTCGTCTGCAGGCTTGTTCTGTTCCCCCGGGATTGGCGGTCGACGCCGCTAGGCGATTCACCCTATAGTGCCTTGGCGCGTCGCTGGCGAGTGTCTTGGCGAGTACTTCCTCGCCTCCGATGCGCACGATGGACCACGGTCCTTTTTGCCGGTGTCGCTGCGATCGCGCGTGGGGCGCAATTGAATTTTGCCTTCAGCCTGGTACCGATTTCTTCAAGCCTAAACCTCAATTCTTTTTCGATGTTGAAGCCTGCTAATGATCCAACCTTTCCGTTGCCGTATTTTCAATTTGTCGCTGCTTCCATCCAAGCAATATGGTGGGCACCACGATGGCGAGCATCATCTTGCTTCGCGAGCAGAACGCCTCAAGAGCATTCCGCTAGACAATGAAAACGACCCGGTAGTTATGTCCGCGCTGTTTGAGTAGTCAACTGCGGCGATCGAGGGGTGAACTTCGCACACGCGAGACCAAGTAAAGGACCGCATCGAGAAACTGGGACTAGAACTTCTAGAACACAACTCCGAACCGGATCTTGGCGAACGACCCACGCAATTTCTAGCCGCTCGTGTTGAGTTTTCTGCAACCCTCGGGCGAAGATTGAGATGGTGCCGGGTGATATTCGTGTCGCTAACCCAGACCTGGCATAATCGGCTAGAATCAAGCGAAGTTGAGTTTCTTACTTCGCGGATGGACAGATCCCATGCTACGAGTTGCGTTGCTGACAGGATGGATTTTCGCGGCGGCGGCAGTCGCGTCGGGACAGGCCTTCTTTCCTATCGATCAGGCGTCCCAAGCTGGTCGTTTCATTGAGCCTCCTCGCGCGGTCGTGCAACAACTCCGCCAGGCAGAGGAGGCAGCCGGACAGCGACGTTTCGGCGATGCTGTCGTCATTCTTGGGGACCTGCTTCAGAGGCAACCCACGGGGCCTGACGATGAGCTATCAGGACAAGATTTTTTCATTGAATCTGCAGGCGAAGGAGACGTCACGCCAAAAGTCAGTAAGACGCTGATCGGTGAAGCAAGGCGAATCTTGAGTGGCTTGCCTCGCGAGGCGATCGAAACTTACGAACTGCGGTACGGCGTCAACGCAAGGAAAATTCTCGATGACGCAGTAGGCGAACGCCGCTGGGGTGATGTCGCGGACGTCAAGAGATGGTTCTTCCACACGGTTGCTGGTAGAGATGCGACGCAACTTCTACTTCATCGCGCCATTGTGCTAGGACGGTTAAGCCAAGCCCAGCGTTTATCAGATTCCCTACTCGAGCATCCGCAATTAGACGACGCATCCCGAAAAGCTGTCTCGGAGATATCCAGTGTGATCAAGTCGATGGTTACATCCAATGTAACACCATCCGAGGCCACTCCATCAGATGCTCCAAAACTGGCGGAGACTCTGCCCGCTAACCGTTACTCTGTCGCTCGCTCGAAACGCATCGATAGCCCAACCGACTTCCTTTCCTTTTCCGTGCCATCGACTTCCCGCTCGGTCGGAGGCGGACAGCTTCCGTTAACGGACCCGCGTTACAAAGTCTTTGCAACGGGAAGTCCCCGTCAGGAACGGACGCTAAACGAATCAGTCGAAGCGATGAAGTCCGTTGGCGAGTTGCCGCCACCAAGTTGGCTGCCACTTCGAGTTGGCAATCAGATTCTGATGCGCAACACCGAAGGGCTATTAGGCGTTGACTTTCAGACGGGAAAATTGATCTGGCAATATCCTTGGTTCGAAACAACCGAGCGAGTAGAGCCGACAGGGGTCAACCTCGGCGGCACTCCAGACGACGAATCGGGTCAAGCATTATTAAAGCAGCGAGTTTGGAATGATCTGCCCTACGGTCGAATCAGTAGCGATGGCAAACGGGTCTACATCCTAGGTGACTTGGCCGCCGTGGAGATCGCATCGTTTAGCCCATTGATGGGAATTCAAGGGACTCGCCCTGCCGAAGGAGGATCGAATTCGTTGATCGCTCTTGAACTAGCGACCGAAGGAAAACTTGCTTGGCAAATCGGTGGCGACATGCCGGACGTCAATCCATTAGCCGGGGCCTTCTTCCTCGCGCCACCATTGCCGATTGACGATGCCCTCTACGTAATGGCAGAGATTTCCGGGGACATCCTGTTGGTTTGTCTCGACGCCGCGTCGGGAATTGAACGCTGGCGTCAACAGTTGCTCGCGATCGAATCGGGCAGCATTGAATCGGACCCCGTTCGCAGGGTCGCGGGCGCTGCCGCAACCTACAAAGATGGCCTACTCATCTGCTCAACCGGCGCCGGTGCGATAATCGCAGTTGACTTGGACGATCGGGCATTGGTTTGGGGTGTCGCGATCGAGCGCAACAATACGTTGCAACAGAACGTCATTGGACGACAAGAACAGTTCGCACCCGACTTAATGCTTAAGCGATGGTGGGATGGAACACCGATGATCGAGGGCAGCACGATCTTCGTCACGCCCATTGAATCGGATCGTTTTTTTGCGTTCGACTTATTTACCGGTGAGAAACGATGGAAAGAGTTTGCGCGAGCCCAGACCGGTTCGCGTTATTTTGCAGGTGTTCACTCGGGAACGATTGTACTCGTTGGCAGTGACAATGTTCGTGGGGTGGACTCGACGTCCGGAAAAACAACCTGGGTGACGAGAAGCGGTTGGCTCGATTCCGGTGAACAAGTTTGTGGACTTGGAATGTTTGGCGTTATCGACAACCCGGCATCCGGTGAAGCGGAACCTTCGTACTTCGTCCCCACATCGTCCAATCGCATCATTGCGGTTTCCCTAAAAGACGGATCAGCACTGGCTCACCGCACCACAGGTTTCGAGCTCGGAAACCTAATCGCCGTCGATGGCCAAATCATCTCCCACTCTGCCACTTGGCTATCCGTGGCAGACGGGGAGCAATCTCTGAACCCCATTGTTGCAGCGGCACTGGAGTCTGATCCAGACGATTTCGAAATGATGATTCGAAAAGCGCAACTACTCATTGAACAAGGGAAAAGAAAAGAAGCGCTGGAGTGGCTCGACAAGGCAAGACCTTATGATCCAGAGAATGACAGTATTCGAACGCTCTCGATATCGGCCATGCTAGGCGCCTTGCGAGAGGACTTCAAAGGCAATGGGCAGCTGCTGGCAGTACTCGACGGAATGATTGACCAGCCAAGCTTGCGCGCCGAACTATTGAAATTACAAGTTCGCGCAGCGATTGAGCTAGCTCGGCCCGTTGAAGCAGCAGAGAAGCTTTTTCACTTGTCTACGTTGGTGGCCTCCGACACAAGCTTCGATTTACAGTCAACGGCTTTCGAATCGGAATCTTCTCGATCCGTTTCACTCGATAACTGGGTTCGCGCAAGGGTTCAGCAACTGAGCGCCCTGGCGAGTCCGGAACAAAGTAAAGCGATTGCCGAAAAGCTTGACCAGCATTTAGTACAATTCGCATCCGCACCGACCCCCAAGCTACAGCGTTTAGTTCATCAGTTCGGCACGACAGCAGGGAGCGAGAAAACAGTTCAAGAATTGCTTCGGCGATACACCGAAGAATCCAACTGGCTAGCGATTGAAAAACTTGTCTATGCGTCCGCCGCAACAACGCCAGACCGCCTGGGAGCCCTTTCAGCATGGCAGTCGGTCGCGTTAGCTCGTGCCCAAGCCAGCGGAGGTATGAGACAGGACGCGGCGGAAGTGCTCCGTATCGCCAAGGAGCAATCAGAAAAAGATGTTGAGATGGCTGCAAGTGAATTGGGAATCGATCTGAACAGTCTTGTGACTGCATCGGCCGGTGGCAGTTATTGGAAACTTTGGGATGGGAATGTAGAGGTTCAATTAAGCGACGATCGTGTGATTGGAGGGGGCAACTCGCGCCAGGTGGCGGTCGCAGAAACCAAACGTAACTCGGGATTGACGTTTCAGGGCTGGCAGTTAGTGAGTGAGGAAAGCAGCCCGGTCGGCATTCGAGATCCGCTTGGTATTGTTCACCCTATACCACTTGATGGGATCACCCGTCCGGACGAGACCTATCGTGAAGCAATCATCAGCGGTGGCATGATGATCGCAATGATGCCGGGTGAGCTGGTTGGTATAAACCTGTATTCGTTGTTAGATGGCCAGAGCGATCCCGTCCTTTGGCGTTACCCCTGGCGAAGCGAAACCGGTGGATCAGGCTTTAAATTGCGTAGTGAGGCCAGTGCCTTCGGAGATCGGAGCAATCGCTACGTCATGTCATCCACTGGCGGCAACGCGGCCTCGTCCGAACTGCTTTTAGGCCCCATCGTTGGAGATACTTTTTACGTATTGCAAGGCAACGAATTGATTGCGATGGATGCGCTGACTCGGCAAATTCGCTGGCGAAACCTTGAAGCGCCCCGAGGTGGAGCGATTGTTTGCGATGGCAATATGGTTGCGATCGTATCCCCAAAATCTCAATTGATCGTTCGATACGATTGCTATGACGGTAGGAAGATCGGTGAGGAACCACTGGTTGACTATCGAATTTGGACTGCAACCGATAATCACGTGCTGCTCTATCGTGAGCTCGGAGACGGAAAGCGAGAACTGGTATTGCGAGATCCCATCAACAATCGAACCATCCTCGAACATGTATACGATGGAATCGTCGACGATTCCAAAGTACGCGGTCGTATCGTCGAAGGTCATTACGCGGTCACATTGGAAACATCTGGAAAGGTTCTTATTTGGGACATCGTGAACGGACGAGTTGTCAGTGACCTTATGGTTGAGCCAATCGCAAAGCTTCGTTCGCTTCATGTGCTACCACGCCATGATTCCCTGGTACTGCTTCCTGAATCAGAGAAAGAAGCGGCAACCGGTGGCACGATTGCCATGAATACGGTTAATGGTTTACTCCACGTGACCGTTGATATTGCGGCGTGGCACATCGACGTTGCGACGGGCAAGCTTGTTTGGACTTGCGCACTCAATGGTGAAAGTTGGGGTTGCACACCTACACAAACCGGATTTTCACCACTGATCATTTTTTCTCGCGGCAAGTCTCGGTACTTGACGACTGGCAGCCGAGAGAAATCGCTTGACCTTCTCGCGATTGACACCAGAGACGGAAAGACTTACCCAACGATGGATGTGCCTGTCGCTAGTTTTACAAACGACATTGAGACCCGACTTACATTGCTTGCCCCACAACAGCAGGTTAAGGTGAATGTCGGTGCGACGACCGTAACGTACAACTTCACGGGACGAGAAATTCCCAAGACGGTGGGCCAAGAGCCGGCCCAAGAAGACGCGGATCCATCCCCCGAAGTTCCACAGCCATTAGAAGACAACTAGGAGCCGTTACGAAGCAGTAGCTTGTGAACGCTCCTCAGTGGAAGCTTTAGAGATTGGCTCCGTATGCTTGCGCGATGCACATGCTAGTTTCGTATCGATGTGCCCTTAAGGCACAAAAAGCCAAACGCGACTGAGGTAGCACTGATAATGGCCCACTCAGTACTGTTCAAATGGTCAAAGTAATGAACCAGTTCGGCAATGCTACCAGAAAACCAGCGGCTTATTGAAAATGCAAGGAGCGATTCCATATTGACCTGCCTGTGTGCGGAGCGAATCTCGTTGTCGAGGGTTCGCACGGGACTATCAATGAAGGGTACGTCAAATCGATTTTGCCGACGGCTAGAATTTGTCCAATCTGTGCCTGCAAAAGCCGCTGTTTGACCGCATATTCGGTACGATCGTTCGGATCGGTAGGCCTCTGTGCTTGATGGTCTTTTCTCGTCGGCGAAAATGAAAAAGTTAACGACCAACCGGGCTTGAAGGTCTGACTTCGATAGATATAATCTCCGCTCACGAACGACTGTGTCGTTCAAGGCGCTGTAGCTCAATTGGTTAGAGCCCCGGACTGTCGATCCGGAGGTTGCGGGTTCGAGCCCCGTCGGCGTCGCTTGTTGCGTTGGCGGTCTGGCACTCTACACCGGGCCGTGTAAGATGCAACAACTACGGCGAAAGCCGTTGCGGCCGGCCGCTCCCCGTCTAACGGCGTTTCTTCAAAATGGGAGCCGGCCGGCTATTTTCTTGACACTCGCGCCGGAACAACGCTATGGTCACGGGTAACGGCGACGACTTGCGGCCGATCAATCCCGATTCGCCGGCCACAACGTACCGCGAAACACACGACGCGTTAGCGGCGGCCATCATGCGGCGCCTAAACGTTCCGGCGGCTTCGTTTGCGTCGCGCGACGGGTACAATTTCACCTCCTGGCGGCACGATGAGCGAACCCACCAACAACAACAACCGACGCGAAACCCTTAAAGGCTTGGCCGCGCTGGCCGGCTTCGTGGTTGTTTTAGGTGGGTTGTTTGCTGTTTGCGGTGGCGCGCCGTTGCTAACGTGGTGGAACGACGTCGAAACCGTCGACGGGTTGTCAATCGATGAGCCCGCCCAGGTTGCGTTGGATCCGCGAGCCGGCCGAGCCGATCGCGTAGGCGTTGCGGCCGAG
>JANOBM010000079.1:0-4032 GCA_031411655.1 Planctomycetaceae bacterium | reverse complement strand
CCGCATCAGGAATTCGCGACCAATGCCATGCGGTAGCACGTTTCTCAAGCCGTCTAGAATCTCCAGCTCACACGCTTCCCGGCCCAGGTTGGTAAGACGGCAACTACGCACGAATCCGAACCGTTCACTAAACGTCCAGCGATAACGAAAGGCAAGTTGCAGAGACTGATTGATTTCTTCAAATACAATCTTGTTGCCCAGCGGCGATTTGTAAATGTTTTGCAAATGATGATCAGCGTCCGCTTCGCTACCAGTAAAAGGCTCCCAAGTTGCAACGGGAGATGCAGCAGAGGCTGGGGCTTTCTGACGAATCAAAGTGAACGCGCCCGTCGAACCTCGCATGGCCGAGATCTGATCGTCTGAGGCGTAAGGGTACAAGGCGAAGTCGGAGTTCTTTCGTCCAGCCGTTAGAGCCCCATTACTGGAGATGAACATCCAATGATCGCTGGCTCCCGTTATCGACATAAAGAAGTCGGGCATCAAGTTGTGATTCGCAATTCGAAAGTACTGCTCCTCATCAAGCAGTACATACTCACCCGTTACCTCAGCGTTACTTGCAGCTGCAATTGCGCTCATCATTTCAAATTCTCGCTCAAATGGGCTACAAGCGTTTTCACTGTGCCGAATTCAAAGGGTTGATTTTGGAAGCCAGCAATGAGTTTCCATCGCTAAGAACAGATGGATCAACTGAGGCCAAGCATGGAATACCTGCAGTCCGATCGCCTAAGCGGCTTTTCGTTCTTCGAGTTGACGCCGGACATTGGCTGCCTGTTCTTCTGTGACGTCGTAATTCCACATGATCCAGATCGCGCCCAAAACCCCGATGATCGGTAAAAAAGTGTAGGAAAGTCGTAGTCCCGTCATGGCAGATTCAGTTACGGCGCCGGAATTGAATCCAACGATCCACATGATGAATCCACCCAAAAGTCCTGCAAACGCATTACCGAACTTAACCATCCACCAGTACACAGCACCGAGAATTCCTTCACGTCGCTTGCCCGTATTAAGCTCATCGATATCACAAACATCTGCAGTCATTGACATCATCAAAGTGAACAGGCCGCCGATCCCAAAAGAATGGAACGGTAATGCGAAAAGGAACAGGTAAGGTTTACCCGGAACGAACAGAAACCAAAACAGGATATAACCGATAATGGAGATTGCCTGCGAAATGATGAATGCTCGCTTCTTGCCAATTTTTTTCGAGACTGTCGCAACAATCGGAATGACCAAGAAGGTCGTGACCAGGGCACCGATGCAACCGTGAAGCGCCGGCCAGATACCAGCTGCGTCTGCGTTTCCGCTGAACAGGTGATGGACGATAATAAAGAAAGTGAACGATGCAATGATATTGAACGAATTAAAGACCAGGAACGTCGCAAAAGCCAATTTGCGGAATTGGGGAATCGCAAAAGCCTCCTTGGTAGACTTCAAAATATCACTGAGACTGCTGCCAACGGACTGAAAATTGATCGGCTTAAAATCTTCGCGATCTAACGTCGATTTGCTTTTGATAAAAATGGCTGGAATGATTGCGAATAGCGTGCAGGGGATGGCAACCCAGAATGACAAAGTTCGAACACCGTCATCGGGTGTGGCGAATATATCTTGATCGTAGAGAATGACCCAAAACCAGGGAGCGATCACCCAAGCCCATTGCCCAACGAACTGAGAAACGGCCATGATGCTGGTCCGTTCATGAAAGTCGTCACTCATCTCATAGCCCATAGCCACGTAAGGCACGCTAAATATGGTTAGCCCGAGATAGAACGCCAACGACATCGCCATGAAGTAGACGAAGTTAAACGTCAAACTATTTTCACGATAGAGTTGCCACATCGCGATGTAAGAAATTCCCAGCATGATGCCCCCGATGAGCACATACTGCCTGCGTCTACCCCATCTTGATCTCGTGTTGTCAGAGATGAACCCCATAATGGGATCAGTAAGGGCATCAAAGACTCTGGGTGCAAAAAAGATAAATCCCCACGCTAGCGGAGGAAAGCCAAGACCTTGAACTAAGACGACAAGGAACACACCCAATGCTGCAGGGAACATTTGGTTCGCCAACATACCGAAACCAAAGGCGAGTTTCTGACCGAACGGAATCTGTCCTGTCGCTGTTGCACTCATGAGTCTTTTGTTCTCGATCTTGTGGTGATTAATCGATCCATCCGGCTTCTATCGCTTTTTGTTCCTGAAAATCGGAAATCGGCTCGATAACGGCCGGAGTTTCTTCGCCGTGCGTACCTAACGAGGGCTGCATGATAGCGTTTCTGAAACCGGTTTCAACCTGCAAAAACGAACGGTTTGCTACAATGATGCCGGTTCGACTCTCCCAAGAATGCCAACTCGATGAAAACTGTCACCATCCAAGATATTGCGAACGTCGCCAACGTCTCAAAAAGTACCGTGTCTCGGGTCCTCAATGGCACCGCCGGAGTGCATCCGGACAAGCGAAAAGCCATCCTCGCTGCGACCCACAAGTTTGGATTCCAACCTAACGTGGTTGCTAGAAGTCTTGCCAATGGGCGTTCCCTGACCATCGGCGTCTTAACGCAAAACATCGGTAGCCCGTTTTACGATGCGATTTCTCAGGGTGTCATTGCCGGATTACAAGATTCGACCTACTCACCCATTTTTATGGATGGCCAGTGGGAACGAACATCGGAGATCTCTGCCATTAAAGCGCTGATAGGAAGAAGAGTCGATGGTCTGTTACTCATTGGTGGAGCATTGAGCGGAAATGACATTTCGAGGATTTGCAAAGACCTGCCTACGATCGTCATCGCCCGCCAAGTTCCCAGCCGAAAATTACCCTGTGTTTTTGTCGACAACGTAGATGGTGGATACATCGCGACCAAGTATCTCATCGAGAACGGACATCGAAAGATTGCCTTCATCCAAGGCCTTCCGCAACATCAGGATGCGATCGATCGATTTGCCGGCTTCTGCAGAGCATTCAAGGAGTCTGGGATCCAACTGGACCGGAGGTTGGTCCTGGATGGTGATTTCACTGCGATTAAAGCAGAATGTTCGGTAAACCGACTTTGCGAATCCAGGCTCAAGTTCACGGCGATCTTCGCAGCCAATGATGCATCTGCCTTTGGCGCGAGACTGGCGCTGTACCGACGCAATATCGGCGTTCCCGATGAAGTTTCCATTGTTGGCTTTGATGATCAAATGGAGTCTGCATTTTTAACGCCGCCTCTGACCACTGTCCGCCAACCTGCTCAAGAAATGGGAAACCTTGCGTCGCGGGCTTTATTTGATCTGCTCAATGGCAAACCTTTTAAATCACAACTACTCAAAGGGTGCCTACAAATACGTGAGTCCGTCGCCCGATTAAAGACTCGCAGCAACCATCGAGATTAAAATCACTGGAGCCGCGAGGAGGAACGCTTTTTTATTTCCAACTGCTAGAACACGGCCGCAACCAGCGAAGGCAAGGCCAAGGAAGGCACTGGACTTTCCGTCACTTAGCAATTGGAAATATCGCTTGTAATCGGTGGGCCTTGTACGGTGGATTTAAGCGGGAATCGTCATGATCGGGCAATCAACATTCCAACTTAGCGACAACCGACAATCGGTTCCACCACCATCCTCCTTTGCCAACCGATCCACAAAGCTGAGGATCCAATCGCTTGGATCGTTCTTGGCATCTCAAGGCAAAGTATCGAAGGAATAAAAACGCTGTCCGGGTTACGTCGTAGGATTGCTGTGGCAGCGCATCTCCGAATTGACTCCTCGAACACGATGTCCTGCTATCTTTTGTGGTTCAGGTATGCCTTTCTGATCCATTCGATACGAGTCTTTGGGGCGTCTTGCCCGACAACCGGTGTCAGTTTTTGCCAACGAGATCGCAATTCATTATCTAGTTGGGAGTCAGGTTTCGCTTCGTGGCCTGGATGGGCTAGGCGATACTGACCTCCGAGCGATTTAGGCTTGGGCTGATCCGCTGATGCCAGCTCATGAAAGCCTCCTTGCATCGCGAACCATTGCACTGCGGCGAAGTCTCGCGAACTTGGTGGA
>JANOBM010000078.1:0-4384 GCA_031411655.1 Planctomycetaceae bacterium | reverse complement strand
GCCCCCGTAACGTTGTCCAGTTCGGCGCCGATCGTCACCAATGAAACACCGTCAGAAGGAATTGCGGGTAAGGCGTATACCTATCAGATAGCCGCAACCAATTCGCCGGCGAGTTACAGCGTAAAGGGAAAGCTTCCCAAGGGACTCAAGGTCGATCAGACTACGGGCTTGATCAGCGGCACGCTCGCTGAAGGCTCGGCCGGTTCCTACACCGTAACACTGAAGGCGTACAATGGTAGGGGCGCCGGAATGGCGGACGTTACCTTTACGGTCAAGTAACATCGCTACGCGAGCGCTGCTGCGTTCACGGTCCGCTTCTTCCCAAGCGGACCGAACCTGTTCACGGAGGAAACTCGTCCACATGTGGCACGCGAGGATTTCAGGTTGGCGCATTGGATAGGCACCAGCGCATTCTCCATTCGAATTATCCCGCGCCCCTCATCGGGTAGCCAGGCCGCTGCAGTGGGTAGGTATTTCTACAATTGTAAAAACATTGCAAAACGAGCCTAAGGTTTCAAGATTACGAGCGTTGTTAAAGAGACGCACGCCAATCAAGCCGTTTTTGCATTTCTGTCTATTTGCCGTAATATGGGAGCGTCCGTGGTATAACGAGAACGCTAAAATCGGACTCGTGCGGTCGTCTTTAGCACTTCGTGCTCTATTCGATTGACAATTCACCGCGACCTCGTCTTCCCCGTCTGAGTTAGAGTCGATAGCGATTACTCTGACGTACCATTTTGCATTAAGTGCGTAACCATGAAAATCAAACGCTGGCAGCTTAGCTTCGTATCAGCACTTGTGATTTTACTTTGTGGTATTTCCAGTGCTCAGGACGAAGGAGCTAACGGTCAAACGAACGACGCTACCGTTAAGGAAGAGCGAACGATCTATGTTCCCTTTTCCAAGTTGCAAGACGTTTTTGAGAAGCAAGGTCGTGGCGTCTTTTTGCCGTACGACCAATTTCAACAGTTATGGAAAGCCGCGCGGGATAATAAGCAAACAAAGCCGCCATCAGAATCTCCAGTAGACGCTGTTATCACTTCCGTATTGAACGAAGCGTCGGTTCAAAAAGATGTCGTTGAAGTCGAGGCAACGTTGACCATCGATGTCATCAAGAAAGGCTGGGTGCAAGTACCGCTGCGATTGAAAGAGGCAGCGATCAAGTCCGCAACGATTGCGGGCGAACCGGCTCGAATCACTCCGGCGGCCGATGGCGGGTATCAACTATTGATCGAAAACAAAGAGGGGATGTCCGAGTCTATTGAGCTTTCGTTGGTCTATTCTCGCGCGTTCGTAAAGTCCCCCGGCCGCAACAGTGTTGCTTTCGATGCCCCTCAAGCACCAGTCAATCGATGGAAAATCCGAATTCCACAGGAGGGAGTCAAGGTAAATGTCCAGCCGATGATCGCAGCGTCCGAGCCGAGCGATACCGAGGAGGGCAACAAGTCAGGCGATGCATCCAATGGTGATCCCGCTGCAAACCCAAAAGCCCAAGAAGCTGCGGTCCCAAAAGAGGAAACCATTTTGTTGGCATTTGTTGGGGCGGCCCCGCAAGTGATCATTGATTGGACTCCTAAGTCGGAGGGCGCTCGAGGGATGACGGCACTGACTTCGGTACAAGTGCAGCAAGAGATCTTTCTCACCGACGGCGCAACGCGTACCCGCGCCACCCTGAAATACGATATCAGTCGCGGAGAACTCGCTGAACTCAGTGTGCAGGTACCAATTGACCATAAAGTAGTGAACGTGTTTGACGCGAATGTTCGAAAGTGGTCGGTCATCAAAGAAGCTGAACATCAACGAATCATTGTCGAACTATTTGAGCCGGCTCAATCGACGCAGGCTCTGCTGATCGAAATGGAGCAGTTTATTTCGCTTGAAGCATCAGAAGTAATTACGGCGGCCCAAATTCGTGTTGAAGAAGTCGGGCGGCAACAAGGGACACTGGTAGTTAACGTTGACCCTGCGCTGAAAGCTGAGTCGACAACGCGTGCTGGGTTATTGCAGGTCGACGCATCGGAACTTCCACCATCACAAGGTGGCGAAAAGTGGTCATTTGCTTATCGCTACGCGTCGCTTCCTTATAGTCTTGGTATCAACGTTGAAAAAATACAGCCGAGAATTTCAGTTCTACAACTCGTTGAAAGCTATCTTGAGCCAGAAACTTGGACAGTCGATTTACTTGCAACTTACAACATCGAGGACGCAGGTGTTTTTCAACTTGAGTTTACAGTGCCCCAGGGATTTGAGGTCAACCAAGCGCGTGGCCGTGAACTTCCAGATATCGCCGCTGCGTCGGTAGATTCCTTTCATGTCGAAGGCGATAACCAAGAACGGCTGATCGTTAACCTTTCCCGCCGAGCCATAGGTAAAGTCGGGTTGCATGTGCAACTTCAACGTCGCCTGGATGATGCAAACTTACTTACCCCCACGGGCGTTGCATCGGTCTTAGCGCTCGGCCTTCCGCAAGCCAATCAAACTAACCTCATCCAATCCGAAGGCCGCTTAGTCGTTTACTCACCCGAAAGTGTTCGAGTCAATCCGGTGTCGAGCAAAGGCCTTCGTCCGATTTCCTTTAGTGAAGCGTATCAGATCGTCTCTTCGATTCGTGAGGGCCGATTTCCCAATACTCGTCCTGCCCTTGCCTTTGCCTACTCTGATCAAGCTGCACAGTTGGAGTTCAGCGCGGAACGAAGGAAGCCCTATGTCACCGCGCGCCAACGCCTGGGAGTACGTTTTGATAGCGGCGTTGTGCGTTATGAATCAATGATCTTCTATGAGATCCTTTATAGTGCCGTGAAATCTCTTCGGATCGATATCCCATCCAACATCGCATCGGACATACGCAATACCAGTAGCGGTATTCGCGAGGTACCGATGGACCCACAACCAGCGGACGTCGAGCAAGGCTATGTCGCCTGGGCTCTCAGCGGTGAAACCGAATTAGTCGGCAACCACGTGGTTGTGCTTTCGTGGGAGCAAAAGCTCCCGCAGTTAGAAGTTGGGAAGAGTGTCGACGTTGACATTCTGCCTTTGAAGCCACTTGCTATCGATCGCGCTTGGGGGCAGATCGTGGTATCCAAGGCGGAATCGCTCGACGTCCAGCCGTCGGATGAATCGACTGGTCTGCGTTCGATCGATCCAGCGCATGATGTGATGGCCGATGCCAGGGTCTCCGATGCGGCACGAGCGTTCGAATACTACGACGCCTGGCGTCTGAAGCTCTCCGCAACCCGCTTTCAACTGGAAGAAGTAAAAAGGACTAGTATCGAACGAGGCCTTGTAAAGGTCGTTGTGACTCGCAGTGGTCAACAAGGTGTTCAAGCACTCTATCAAATGCGAAGCGCTAGGCAGCGATTATCTCTCCAACTTCCTCCTGATGCCGAATTTGACTCACAGCCAGCTCGCATCAACGGTCAATCAGTGACGTTAGAACGTGGCGACCAAGGACAACTTTTTATTCCGCTTGTGGGGCAAAGTCCTGATGTACCTTTTACGCTTGAAGTGCGTTACTCCGTCGCTGGCGATCATCAAGAAGTTTCCATTCCTGCTTTTCCTGAGGATCCCGCCATTCAAAAAATCTATTTGGCGGTGTTTCTTCCCGACGAGCTGACATTAATAGGATCATCGGGCCAATGGACGGAGGAATTTGATTGGGTTTCGCAAGGCAACTTCAAACGGATTCCACAGACGACAAAAACGGACCAACAGCTTGTTAGCTGGGTTTGTGAACGAGTCGACGGGGCCCAGCCTACGGTGTTTCAAACCGACGGGACGATGTATTTGTTCTCTGCATTGAGACCTCAGCCACCGCCGAGCGGTAATCTCAAATTGCGTGCGATGGGCGATAAGCTGCTGGCCACTCTTATTTTGGCACCGCTTGCCGTCATTGGACTCGTTATTCTTCCTAGATCGCTAAAAATCAAGATTGTTGTTAGCGCCGCAGTCGTCATAGCATTGTTACTCTCCGGTACATTCGCGCCGACGTTCGCTCAGCAGCTTCTTAACACGCCTTTTTTCGCAGGCGTTGCGATGGTGGGCGTCTTATGGACGGCATCGTACATCTTTCGTGGTGCAAGCAGCGTTCCGTGGCGCCAATACTTCGAGAGCAAACGTTTTATTGCCGCCGCCACTGAAAGTACGACTGCAGTGGCTGCCCAGAATATCGCTTCGGAAGGACCAGGAGGCAGCCCAAATGAATGATTTACGTTCATTCACCAACCGGCACTTGCTGTGCTCCAGCGACGTAATCGCTGGCAGATTGATAGTCATTGAACGAAGCGATTTGGCATCGCTTTTAAGGGTTGCCATTGTCTTCGCAGCGGTGCTGTGTGGTCCGTTGCATACGTCAATTTCCATCGCACAAGGCGAAACCATTTCAGAC
>JANOBM010000077.1:0-36547 GCA_031411655.1 Planctomycetaceae bacterium | reverse complement strand
TGAATTCGATGTCGGCGCCGTCACTGATTCCAACGCGGCGACCAACGCTGTCGATGAGAACGTAGCTATCGGTTCCACGGTGGGAATCACCGCACAGGCATCCGATAACGATGCCACCACCAACACCATCACCTACAGCCTCCAGGATTCCGACGGCGGGAACTTCGCCATCGATTCGAACACCGGCGTCGTCACCGTCAACGCAGCTCTCGACCGCGAAGCGCTCGGAGCTTCGAGAAACATCACCATCCGTGCGACATCCGCCGATGGATCCTCTACCGATCAACTCTTTACGATCGCGATCAACGACGTCGACGAGTTCGATGTGACCGCACCTGTTGATGTGGATACAGCGGCCAATGCGGTCGATGAGAATGTTGCGATCGGGACGGTCGTTGGAATCACTGCTTCTTCAAGCGACGCCGACGCGACAAACAATGCCGTTGCTTACAGCCTGCTTGATTCCGACGGTGGCAACTTTGCGATCGATCCCAATACTGGGATCGTCACCGTCGCGGGTGCCATCGACCGCGAGATCGATGGCAACAGTCGAAGTATTACTATCCGGTCGACTTCTGCCGATGGGTCGTACGCCGACCAAACTGTCAGCATCACGATCAACGATGTCAACGACAATGCTCCGATCATCACCGCCAGCCAAACGCTGGTGATTCAAGAAAACCAGCCCACCGGGTCTTCCCTTGGTTATGTCCTGGCGACCGATGCCGATTTAACGGGATCCCTTCAAAGCTGGCAAATCGTTTCCGATTCCTCGGGAGGCCGACTGTCTATCGATGCTGTTACCGGGGATGTAACGCAAAACGGGCTGTTTAATTACGAACTCGGCTCCAGCTACACCATCGTCGTTCGCGTCAGCGATGGGGCACAGGACTCCGTCGATCGATCGGTCACCATTCAAATCACCGATGTCAACGAATCACCGCTTGCAATGGGTGAAAGCTACACCGTTCGAACCGATCAAGTTTTGGATGTTCCCGCTCCGGGCCTGGTCCTCAACGACAACGATGTCGACGGTGATACCCTGTTTCCCATTTTGGTTTCCGGACCAAGCCATGGGGTGCTTTCGATCTCTGCCGATGGGCACTTCAGTTACGACCCTATCGCCGGATTCTTTGGAAGCGATTCGTTTCAATACCAAGTCTCTGACGGATCGCTTACCAGCAATATCGTCACCGTCGTGATTACGGTCGATCCGGTTGGCGGTGGCGCGCCGCCAGTCGATGTCGATCCTCCGGACGATATCGATCCTCCGCCAGGCCCTGATCCAACGGATGATCCTGGATCCGGAGGCGGTACTGATGATGATGGGTCCGGTGTTAATGTAGCACCGGTGGTGGGAGTCCTTGAAGTGACTCGTAATAACAATGACACGAGAGAGAATACGAGAGAGTTGTTGGACGGGCACGTTGGTGCATCGCCCATCGACGAGAGTCGACAGACGATAACGGGAATGGCTGCTGATTCCTTGTCGATCGAATTGTATTCGCGTTACCTGGGAAATCGTCAATGGAATGTCGGCTTGGGTTTTCTGACCAACTCAGAACAATTGAGCCTACAACGGTTGATACTAGCAGACTTGCAACAGGCGGTAGCGTGGAGCCAGTGGGACCAGATCCGAAACTCGCAGGATGGTGTAGCAACGCTTGGACCATTTAGCGTGGGAGCTGCGGGTGCCACTGCCGGAATTGTGAGTGTTGGTTATGCCATGTGGGCCCTGCGTGGCGGCGTATTGCTTACCGCACTCTACTCGTCGATACCTGCATGGAGAATGCTCGATCCGGCAACGCTCTTGACAACCTATCGATCCAAGCGATCCGACGCGATCTCCGACTCCGTTGAAAAGCTACTGAATTAAGAGGAACCATTTTTCCGTCCATCCATGAAAACACCAAAATCCGGACGCCGCTTTAGCGCCTTTTTTGCACCGTAAGATCGCTTGAACGACCCAAGGCGAAAATACGGCACGATGAATCCAATCCCTATAACCCTTTCATCCTTCCAACCTAAACCACTCGACTGTGAGTTTCCGATCCCTCGAACTGTTGTGCCATCTTTAGTGTGCAAGAGTTGGTACGTGTTGAGCTGCGCAAGCGCAAAAACACTCATGAGTTCAAACTGAATTGAATGTGATCTTTCTTTGAGCAAAGTTTTCCTATCATCGCTTCGCCTCGCCATCGGACTTGTTTGCGTCGGTGTGGGGTTGATCGTTAGCTGCCAGTGGCTCGGGTTGATCCCCGACGTTAGGCAGTTGGAAATGCATGCGCGGTCCCAACGATGTGAGACGCTTGCGATTGCTTCTGCCGCAATGGTGCGTAGCGGTCAGTGGACGCAGCTTGAAGCAACACTGCAGGCGATGGTATTGCGAGACAAAGACATTCTTTCGATTGGTCTCCGATCGAATTCAGGTCAACTCCGTGTTGATTCTGGTAAGCATCGGGAATTGTGGCGGCGCTCGCTAAAAGACAAAGCCATGTTGCCTGTGAACGTGCCGATCACACTGAACAAGAATCCATGGGGGCAGGTTGAACTCGTCTTCGTAGCGCCACACGGTGGTGGCGCTTCAGCAATGCTGCACAACCCCATGGTTCGTTTGGTAGCGTTTTATGTAGCGACGGGCCTTTGCCTTTATACACTATTTGTTGCCCGCATTTTCGGACTCTTTGATTCAGTCCAGGTGATTCCGGATCGAGTTCGACAGGCTTTGGATACATTGGCTGAGGGACTATTGGTCCTCGACGAGAATGAAAATATCATTTTAGCCAACCGTGCGTTTTCGGAGACCATTGGGATAGCTCCGGAACTTCTCGCAGGTCGCCCTGCGGGCTCACTCGACTGGATATGCAAAGATGCGGGAAGCATTGGCGATTTCCCGTGGAGTCGCGCGATGCAAGCATCGTCGCCCCAAACGGAACAAATGCTTCGTTATCGTTTGAATGCCGATCGGGAGTGCATTTTCTCGATCAATTCCGCTCCGATTCAGGCATCCGACGGATGTCATCGCGGTGCACTGGTCACACTCCGCGACGTTACACACGTCGAAGAACATCGCGCAGAACTGGAGACGATGTTGGCGATGCTGCGTAGCAGCCGTGACGAGATCAGTACCAAGAACCGTGAACTAGAGATCCTAGCCACACAAGACGCATTGACGGGATGCCTGAATCGTCGCGCATTCTTCGATCGTTTCGCTATCTCTTTCCGATTCTCGAAACAGGCTGGGTCACCTCTTTCTTGCATCATGGTCGACAATGACCATTTTAAAAACGTCAACGATACTTACGGCCACCACGTCGGAGACGAAGTGCTCCGGCGAGTCGCCAAAGTCCTTAATCAGTTGCACCGAGATGCCCATTTGGTTTGTCGATACGGTGGCGAGGAATTCTGCATCTTGCTTCCTGGACTTACATTGTCAGAGGCAACGGAAGCTGCAGAAAGGCTTCGAATCGCTATTTCACAACTTCACTTCCCAGAACATCCTGACCTTCGGCTGACGGCAAGCTTAGGCGTCTCATCACTGCAATTTGGAGCTACCGAGCCACAGGACATGGTCAACCAAGCCGACAAGTGCTTGTACATCGCTAAACGATCCGGGCGCAACAAGGTTGTCGCTTATGAGCCGGCGATGGCAGAAATTGAAGTGGATGATTCAAAAGTGTCTCGCGTCCCGCAACAAAAAGCGAGCGCAAGCGTCGTCGACTCGATCCCGTTCAATGCAGTCAGCGCTCTCCTTTCTGCATTGGCTTACCGAGATTCAAATACGGCAGAGCACAGCCGACGAGTGGCTGACATCTGCGTACGCATGGCAGATGGACTGCTCGATCAACGACAAACATTTATTCTTGAGACAGCAGCTCTCCTTCACGACATTGGCAAAATCGGCGTACCAGATCATATCCTGTTAAAGCCAGGGCCTCTGACCAACGAAGAATGGAAGTTGATGGGTAGTCATGATCGCATTGGCGTCGAAATTGTCGCCAGTGCATTCAATTGTGAGGAGCTTTCGGAAACCATTCGGACACACCACGCATTCTTTGGCGGCCACGGGCGAGAGAAGGGACTTCCCACCGGAAACGACATTTCAATCAATGCCAGAATTCTCACCATCGCCGATAGCTATGACGCAATGGTAAGCGACCGCGTATATCGCAAGGCACGGACTCACAACGAAGCCATCGCTGAACTCCGACGCTGCGCCGGCACACAGTTCGATCCTGTGCTGGTCGAAAGATTTGCTGAATGCTTTGCTGGCCGCGAAAATGGCAATCAAAGCACGTCCACCGTCGTTCCCAAGCAGATGGCAATTCAGATTGGTCAGCAAATTGAACGTCTGGCCAACGCAATTGACTCACAAGATACGCACTCTCTTCGGGCCCTCGCAACGCACTTGGGTGACGTTGCCAGAAAGAACCAAGCAAACGAAATTGCTGCGGCCGCCGATCGCATTGGTGCTGGTGCCAGCGAGGAGAATGTACAGTGGATCAATCTTTTGCGAGATACACAAAGCTTGATGGAGTTGTGCCGAGCCACCCAGAATGCATTTTTAACGGACCGATCCGTCGACGCCTCATCGCATGAGGATTGTCAGTTGGACGAATTGGCGGACGCGACGGCTCACTAACGACTCGTTCGAGTCACTAGAGTTGAAACGGGTGATCGCTTTCGGTATCAAGAACAGATACGTTCCTCCGCTACGTGTGCCCTATCGATCAATTACCTTAGCAGCGGCATCCAAACTTTCTGCTTTTCCCAAACGATGTTAGCTTGACATCGCGCACCGATGGGTCGGTTGTAGTTTTACACTAGCCCGAAGCACAACCGAGTGGTTTCGATGTAGGTGATTTGCACGCTCGCCATTCGGGCGAGTATTCGCATCTAGCTGGTGCAGTCCAATCAACCAACGAGGGAGTGGGTGGCCAACGGTTACGGTAACGCAAGAATCCCCGCTTTTATTCACAAAAAGCCCACTTGCCACCATCTTTGGGTACGGCGTCGATTCAAGAACTGCAACATCTCGGCATGAAAGGCGTCAAGACGCTTGCAATTGGACCTGCCTTCTAGCACCATAACTAGCCGAAAACAGTTTTCGTCCCCCTTGAGTGTTGGATGTGCACCCTATGAGCTATCTATCTTACTTCACACGTCAGCTCGCCATCGGACTCGTCGTTGCTTGTTGCGGTTTAGTGGGCGCCGATGATTGGCCACAGTTTCGTGGACCGGATGGACAAGGACATTCGAACGCGAGAAACTTGCCGGAGCGTTGGAGTGAGTCGGAGAATGTCATGTGGAAAGTGCCCATTGGGGGTCTTGGTTGGTCCTCTCCATCGATCAAAGGCGAGCAAATCTGGTTGACTACAGCGACGGACGACAACCATTCGCTAAGAGCCATAGCAATCGATCGCTCTACCGGTAGTGAGTTGCACAATATCGAGGTCTTTCGAATCGACGACCCTGGTAAGGTTCACGCTAAAAATAGCCATGCGTCGCCAACACCCCTGATCGAAGCGGATAGAGTCTATGTGCACTTTGGCGCCCACGGGACGGCATGCCTTTCCACCGATGGAAAGGTCGTTTGGAGCACCCGCGACCTGGAATACAAACACGTCCACGGTCCAGGAGGTTCGCCGATCCTATTCGAAGACTTGTTGATCCTTAGTTGTGATGGTTCGGACGTGCAATTCGTCGTGGCGCTGGACAAGATGACCGGTAAGATTCGTTGGAAGAAAAAACGCGAACACATCAGCGAAGCACGACTGACTGGAAAGTCGAATGTGCCAATGGCTTATTCAACGCCTCTTTTAGTCGACGTGAACGGTACCATGCAGCTGTTAAGTAGTGGAGCAGACAGCATCGTCTCCTATGATCCGCGAACCGGCGAAGAGAATTGGTGGTTCACCTATGACGGGTACTCCAATGTGCCACGGCCAGTTGTCGGCAAAGGCCTCGTATTTATCAGCTCCGGATACGATAGCCCAGAGTTCTTTGCGGTGCGCATCGATGGGAAGCATGACGTGACCGAATCACACCTTGCTTGGAACATGAAGAAGGCATCGCCCTTAAACCCGTCACCGTTACTTATTGGTGACGAGCTTTATCTGATTAATGACAACGGAATCGCCACGTGTGTCGATGCGTCAACTGGCGAACAACATTGGCAGGAACGAATCGGTGGCAACTTCTCGGCGTCACCCACCATTGCGGATGGTCGCATTTATTTGCTCGATGAAGAAGGCACGATGACGATCATTGCCCCGAACAAGGATTTCAAACTACTCGCGTCCAACAAGCTTGAAGGGCGCACGCTCGCTACCCCCGCATTGGTAGACAACGCAATCTTTTTGCGCAGCGATACGCACCTGTATCGTATTGAAAAATAGTTGTTTCGAAACGCTCTCGCGCGTTCCTCGATTTCCAGTTCCCTACTTTGTTCTCTCCTACTTAGATTTATTGGGCAAACAAATAATGCATCCGCTTTCGGTCGCCTTGATATTCGGTGCACTCTTGGTTCCTATCCGTTCACTGAGGGCAGCTGATGTCACGGAATTCTGTCCCAATCAAGATACACTTCCCGTCATGCCTCCCGACGACGCAATCGTCTTATTCAATGGGGGAACGGTTCAATTCCGAAGTATGTCCGGCGAAGAGATCAATTGGCCCAATGAAGATGGATGTCTCGTATCCACCAAGAGTAACAATCGAAATCATGTCGTGTCTCAGGTGCACTTTCGCGATGCTGACATTCATGTTGAGTTCGCGATTGATTCGAAGGGTAGTGGAAACAGCGGCGTTTATCTCCATGGTCACTACGAGTTACAGATTTATGATTCGTTTGGTAAAGACAATCTGTCCGACCAGGACGAAGGCGCCGTATATGGTTTTTCCAAGCCTCTTGTCAATGCGTCACGACCTACCGGCGAGTGGCAAGTTTATGACATTCGTTATCGCGCACCGCGTCGTGGGGACGACGGCGAAATCATTGAAGAGGGAACGATTACCGCCTGGCTAAACGGTCAGAAGGTTCAAGACAATACGAAGGTTGGTGAGCCCAGGTCGGTCTACCATCCTTTTCGCTACGGCACTACCCCGTACTTAAAGGTGATTGCGGGCCAAATGAAGAAGACAGGAATCGGTCCCGTTTTCCTTCAAGACCACGATAGTCCCACTCGCTTTCGAAACGTTTGGTTGAGACCGCTTGATGATAAGTCATTTTTGTATGAGCCCGCACAGGAATGATGCGATCCCGTGCGTCGGAAAGCGATCGCCGTCCTTCATTCACAAAGCATCATCAAGTGACATAACGTGCTTCGCTATTGACACCCGATGAATGCATGCCCCGGATTACCTCCGCAGCTAGCATGCCTCTTAATGCTTGAAATCCATGTCTGAACTTGCCCAACTTTTGTAGCCGTATCGAGGATGAATTCATCTTCCGACGAATCGAAGATTTTTACTAAAGTTCGCAAGGTTTCTCTCCGTCGACCGACGCCGAAGATCCAACCGCTTGGCGTTTTTCGTGAATTTCAGGAGATTGATTCGCTTGTCCTTGATCCTAAAAAAACCGGTTTGCATCCTGGCATTCATTTTTTTTTTGACTGCCAGGCTAGTCCACGCGCAAACCGCCCCCCCAACGGATCAAGTAGTTAGCAACGCGGTACAGTTGCTAGCACCACAGGCTCAGTCGATCAGCGGCCCGCCCGAATCGCTACAATTCATTGCCGGCGGCCCTGAAAAATGGGCTAGCCCCGAGGGCATGACAAGCAGCTTGCAGATCATGCTGCTGTTGACGGTTTTGAGCCTCGCCCCGGCCGTTCTTTTGATGACGACCTGTTACGTGCGAATCATCATCGTGTTGGGATTGCTCCGCCAAGCGATCGGCCTTCAATCTCTTCCACCAAGTCAAGTGATGACCAGCGTCGCGCTGTTCATGACGATGTTCGTGATGGCACCGGTATGGACTCGCGTGTACGACGACGCCATTGTGCCATACACCGAGCAGACGGAGCCTATGTCGCTTGAACAAGCGTACGAAGCCGGCGCGGCCCCCATACGTGACTTCATGGCTCGACAAATCGACGTGGCAGAAAACCATGAGGACGTCCATTTATTCTACGGCTACATGACACCCGGAGGTCCTCTGCCGAGTACGTTCGATGACGTCCCGATGCGAGTATTGCTTCCGGCTTACATCCTCAGCGAGCTAAAAACTGCATTCCTCATGGGATTTCAGATCTACTTGCCGTTTTTGGTTGTGGATCTTGTTGTTGCCAGTGTCACGATCTCCATGGGGATGCTGATGCTTCCTCCGGCAGTGATCTCATTGCCATTCAAACTTCTTTTGTTTGTGCTGGTCGATGGCTGGCGATTGGTGGTTGAAATGCTGATGAACTCGTTCGGCACATTAAGCGGATAGGACATCGAAAAAAATGGATTCACAAACAGCCATCGACTTGTGCCGTAGCACCTTGATCGCCGCGCTTATTATCGGGGCACCGATGCTGATCGTCGGAATGGCCGCAGGACTTTTCATCGGACTTGTGCAGGCTTTAACGCAAATCCAGGATCAAACCGTGTCGTTTGTCCCTAAGCTAATCGCGATGGCCGCAGTCATGATTGTCTGCATGCCTTGGCTGTTGACTCGTCTTGTCGAATTCACGCGACAGATATTTGAAAACGCGGGAACGATGTGACGGGAGTCTACGCGTGATCGATGAAATATCCAATTATCTGACCAGCCACCTACTGATGGTGATACTGGTGATGACGAGACTTAGCACACTCTTAATGACGATGCCCGCGATCGGCGCAGGTGTACCAAAACGAATTCGGGCAATGTTGGCGGTGTTACTGACGTTTCTGATCGCTCCAACCGTTATCGCGATCGATCCGGACTACATTCCTAAAGCCGTGAGCAATATTGACCTAGCAATCATGCTTGGGCGCGAGGGACTGATCGGATTGCTGATCGGAAGCGTCGTTCAGATCCTCATCACTGGGCTTCAAACTGCGGGAGAGATCATGACGGGAACCGGTGGGATGCAACTAGGCGATGCCATCGATCCGACCACCAGTGCCTCCATGCCGACACTCGCCCAATTGATTGGCCTCATGGTGACGGCCATCATGATTGCGGCGGGGGGGCACCGACTCTTGATGGGGTCGCTTATTGAAAGCTTTCACGCTTTGCCACCTGGTCAAGTTGAGTTTCATGAGTCGATGATGTCGATGGTAACGACCCAGCTTGGAGAGTCGTTGAGTGCAGGAATTCGTGTTTCCGCGCCCGTTGTCGCTGCGATGCTGTTGTGCAATCTAATCACCGGTTTGATCAGTCGTACCCTACCTCAGATCAATGTGCTTGCGATCGGTTTGTCGATCAACGCGGTAGCCATCCTTGCCGTGAGTGCTGTCTCGATTGGCTCAGCGGGGTACATCTTTCAAGACGAGTTTACGAACGTCGTGGAACGCTTGTCTGAACTCTGGTCAGGCGAATAGCGATAAGGATTCACAATGGCAGAGGGACAAGGAGATAAAAAGCACTTTGCAACTGACCGACGGCGCGAGCAAGCCCGCGAAGAAGGTCAGATCACTAAGAGTGCGGATCTTTCTTCGGCCGCAATGCTGGTGATTGCTCTGATGGGGCTTTATTGGCTTGGTGGGTGGATGTGCGAAACGATTGCCGCAGAGATGATCGAAGGGCTCTCGTTTTCCAAAACTTCAAGTTGGACCACTCAAGACGCCAGCCAGTACATCGTTAGGCACGGCACTCGTTTCGCAATCGCTATCGTTCCGGTTTTGGCGGTGATGCTGATCGCCGGCGTGGCAGTGAACGTTTCGCAAACGGGCCTCATATTTAACACCGATCTACTTGCACCAAAATTCAGTCATATCAGCCCGCTGGCCGGAATCAAACGCATTACGTCGATACGCGGAGCGATGCGTTTGGGGTTTGGCATGATCAAGGTCATCATTATCGCTTGCGTTGCCTACTGGGCAGTAAAAAGTCGCCAGACCGAGATCGTACAGATGTGGGGAGCATCGATTCCTGTTCTTGCCAAACTTTTGTTCGAGACCCTTTTTGAAATCTGCATGTGGATCGCGGCGGCGCTGCTTGCCCTCGGTGTTTTCGAGTACGGATTCCAGTGGTGGCGTCATGAAGAAGACTTGAAAATGACCGACCAAGAACTTCGAGACGAAATGAAGGAAAGCAACGGCGATCCGCAGATGAAGGCTCAACGAAAGCAATTGCAGCGGCAACTCATGATGCAGCGAATCAGCTCGGAAGTGCCAAAAGCCGACGCCATCATCACCAATCCAACCGAGTTAGCGATCGCAATCGCTTATGACCCGACAAAGATGATCGCTCCCGTCGTAATCGCAAAAGGAGCAGGAAGTGTTGCACAACGGATCCGAAAGATCGCCCTGGAGAACGGAGTTCCAATCGTCGAACGAAAACCACTCGCACAGTTTCTCTACAAACACGTTGATGTGGGCGGGGCTATCGGCGTTGACCAATACCAGGCTGTCGCCGAGGTGCTCCGTTACGTGTACCAGTTGAAAGGCAAACCGATGCCCAAAGTCGGCGAACGTCAGGCGGCTTAAGTTCGCGAATACCACTGTTCAAGTCGTCGCCGTGCCGCGTTCCGCGTAAAATTGGTTGCAAAAGCGAGCTTAAGGGCACAACTTGGTCGAGCGACGGTAAAGCGACCGAGCTCAAGTCATTGCGATCCGAAGCGATGCGGTGGATACCCGCGCAATAGCCATTGCCGAAGCCGGAACCTTTATTTCTATCCGATTGTGTGGCTGCAGCAAGGTTGTAACCTCGAGGGTTGCTGATCGATTGGTTAACTCAATCAGTTTCTCATTCAGCGTTACTTGGACGGCGACAGTCAATAACTGCGCATCGAGGTAAACGCGATTCGAGCTATTGAGCCCCGCTGGCATATTGAAGTTACGCCGATAGACAAGATGCGAAGTAGTTGGTGCCAGAGAAATCGTGTCGGGCAACGACAAACTTTGCTCACCCAGCACCACGCCCGATTCATCGAGCTCAATTCGCTTCCACGCCGCATGGAGTCGTATAACGTGAATGGGAGAGCTTTCCAAAAACTTTACTCTGAAGTAACACGAGTAGACTTTAGACTCGGACCTCTAGCGTGTCCAGCGAGGCAACGTGTCAAGCTGGACAACTTGTCCGCAAACGAAGCAATCCAGAGCAATGTCAAATAAACACTTACCCTGGATCACTTTTTTGAATCGCCTCGTCGACTTCTCAACGAGCGGCTTTGATCAGATGGTACCGTTGGCGAGGATCTCATCGACGGCGTCTCGATAATCACCGAAACGTGACGTGACCGATGCGTCGTTGCCATCGACGAAAGCGAAGCGATCGGAAGCGCCAAGCACCCGGATCACTTGACCATTTCGGCTCGTTACGAATTCACCTTCGGTCAACAACTCCGACTCGACCGTTCCATCTTCTCGAAGAACCGTCAGGAGTGCTTCATCGCCAGTCGAATTCAATGCAAGTTGTACGAAGCGAACGTCCTCGTAGCCGTCACCGAGTTGGAAGAATTCCTGAGTACCCTGCGTATCAAACACCGCCAAAGCGGTCCCGTTCATCGCTGGCAGGTTACCGTTTCGTCGGATGTGTTGCGACACAAGAATATCGAGCGTATCCGCAGCAGCGCCGGTGGTACCAAGCACCGTAAAGTTGTTACCAACAGCATTCACACCACCGGATTGGCCGATGGTAACCTGGAATGAATCGGATGCGTTTCCAGTGGTTGGGACCGAACCCGGAATCCTCACTCCCTTGACGATTGTGTCCGGCGCCAGGAACGTTACGGTGTAGGTCCCTGGGCCGCTGACGGCGAACGCATACTTTCCGTCTGCATCGGTACGAACCACGACCACATCGGTTGAACCTGCTTTGGTGAGCTGGACAGGAAGTCCGCCCATGGCAGGTTCGTCGCCACTCTGGATGCCGTTTCGAATCGGATTGGCTAGGCTTTCCAAGAAATCGGTAAAGATCGTCCCGGAAATCGTAGAGGGCACAAAATCGATTAGATTGAAGTTAAACGTATTGGCCGACGGATCACGGTCGACGCCGCCATTGGCGGTACCACCATTGTCGCGAACTTGGAACGTAAATGCTCCTTTGTTCGCGCCAAGAACACCAGCAGCTGGGACGAAGGTCAGATTCGGAATCGAAGCGACTGGAATGACTTGACCGGCAGTGACATTCACACCGCTTAACTTCAAAAGGCCGTCCGCAGCAGGAGGCAACGTCGTGATGGTGACATCAACGAAGCTGTTTGCTGGAATGTCAAGCGCGTCGCTGAATCCGAAGTCTGCGACTGCGAAGGTGTAATTCGAACCGAGGACAACCGTTTTGGTGTTGTTTGTTCCTGACGGCGCGTCATTGATGCCAGTGATGTTAAACGCAAATGTGTTGGGCGATTGATCGAGATCAACGCCGCCGTTTGCGGTTCCACCATTATCGCGGACTTGGAACGTGAATGTACCACGCCCCGTGCCCGCTACGTTCGCATTTGGAACAAACGTCAAATTTGGGATCGATGCGACAGGAATCACTTGACCTGCGGTTACCGCGACGCCACTGAGTCTCAATGAACCGTCTGCCGCAGCGGGCAGGGTCGAAATTCGGACGGCATCAAAAGCGTTTGGCGGATTATTGAGCGGATCGCTAAATCCGAAGTCAGCCACAGCGAACGTGTAAGTCGCACCTTCGAGGATCGTCTCGGTATTGTTGGTACCAGCAGGTGGACTGTTGACTGGAACAACGTCGGTGACGTTGAAGGCAAAGGTATTCGCGGACTGATCCAAGTCGACGCCGCCATTAGCGGTGCCACCGTTGTCGCGAACCTGGAAGGTGAACGTCCCCTTACCATTACCGGTGACATTGGTTGCGGGCGTGAAGGTCAAGTTCGGAATGGACGCGACGGCAATCACTTGGCCAACAGCAACGTTAGCGCCGCTCAACTTGAGCAGTCCGTCGGCGGCCGGCGGTAGAGTCGAAATCCTGACATCAACGAATGCGTTGGCAGGCGTATCGAGTGGATCGGTAAACCCAAAATCGGCGACCGCAAAAGTGTAGGTCGCACCTTCTAGAATGGTCTTGGTATTGTTTGTTCCGGCTGGCGCGTCATTCACCGAGGTGATATTGAAGGCAAACGTGTTTGGCGACTGATCCAAATCAACGCCACCGTTTGCAGTCCCACCGTTGTCGCGAACTTGGAACGTAAACGAACCGCGAGCGGTTCCGTTTGCGTTAGCGGCACCCACAAACGTTAGGTTGGGAATCGATGCGACCGGGATTACTTGCCCTGCCGTGACGTTCACACCGCTCAATTTGAGTAGCCCATCGGCGGCTGGCGGTAATGTCGTGATCCTGACATCAAGGAACGCATTGGCAGGCGTGTCCAACGGATCGGTGAAACCAAAATCCGCGACCGCGAATGTGTAAGTGCCACCTTCAAGGATCGTCTTGGTGTTGTTCGTTCCTGCAGGCGGATCGTTGACAACTGCCACGGCCGTGATGTTGAAGCTGAAGTTGTTTGCCGACTGGTCTAAGTCGACGCCGCCGTTCGCAGTGCCACCGTTATCGCGGACTTGGAACGTGAACAAGCCACGGCTACCAACACCATTTGCGGATGGTACGAAGGTTAAATTCGGGATCGATGCGACCGGGATCACTTGACCGACCGTCACATTGACTCCGCTCAACTTGAGGAGGCCATCTGCTACCGGTGGGAGCGTTGCAATCTTCACGTCAACGAATGCATTAGCAGGCGTGTCCAACGGATCCGTGAATCCAAAATCCGCTACTGCGAATGTATAGGTGACGCCTTGATTAATGTTCCTGACAACATTCGTTCCTGCCGGTGCGTCATTAACCGGAGTGACGTTGAACGTGAAGGTGTTTGGCGACTGATCGAGGTCCACACCACCATTCGCGGTGCCGCCATTATCGCGAACCTGGAACGTGAAGCCTCCCTTGGTCGCGCCATTCACATTGGCGGTTGGCACGAAAGTTAGATTAGCGATCGATGCGACCGTAATGACCTGGCCTGCCGTGACATTCACACCGCTTAACTTCAACAAGCCGTCGGCTGCAGGAGGCAACGTCGAAATTCGCACATCAGCGAAGGCGTTTGGAGGCGTATCATTCGGATCGGTAAAGCCGAAGTCAGCCGTGGCGAACGTGAACGTTGCGCCCTCAAGGATCGTCTTGGAATTATTGGTTCCTGCCGGCGCATCGTTAACGCTGTTGGTGGCCGTTATGTTGAACGTGAACGTATTCGCTGATTGATCGAGATCCACACCACCGTTCGCTGTACCGCCATTGTCTCGAACCTGGAACGTGAATGTCCCCTTAGCGCTACCGATCACGGTCGCCCCGGGAACAAAAGTCAAATTCGGTATCGACGCAACGGGGATCACTTGGCCCACAGTCACATTGACTCCGCTCAACTTCAACAGACCGTCGGCGGCCAGCGGCAACGTCGTGATCCTCACATCTGCGAAGGCGTTCGGCGGTGTGTCCAGCGGATCGGTAAACCCAAAGTCAGCGACAGCAAAGGTATAAGTCGCGGCCTGCACAATGGTTTTGGTGTTGTTCGTTCCAGCAGGAGCACTGTTTACGTCAACGGTTCCACCGGCGTTGATGATGAGCAAGCCGAATCCATCCGTCGCGACGGTTGGAACGTTGTCTGTATTGACTAGCACCTTGTCTGGAGGAACGTCTAAGTCCGAACCGTAAAGCCCGATTGCAAAATCAGTGCTTTGAGGTGCGCGAAGTCGCAACTCCAATCCAGTAACCGCACTCTTCACACGGACGGGAATGCTAAACGCATCAAAAGGCTCAATGAGCCTTCCCTTGCCGGCGTCCGGATATCCATTTACCAACAGAGGCCCGGTCGACCCGACACCCGCGAAACCTGTGGCCGCCGCGAAGGTACCACTGTTAGCACCACCAAAGCCGTAGAAGGTCTCGTTCGCTGTACCAAAGGTCCGGCTACGGAAGTCAAGATTGAAGGGGATCGCCGAATTGTTAATCGCGCCAGTGGCGGTGAGCGGTGCAATCGAGTCTGGCGTTACGGTCGAAGGCACAACAGCGCCCCCGTTGCCGGTCAACTGCGTCGTACCAGTCAGCGTTGGCAAGTCCTGATTGGCAAAAGCAAAATCGGTATAGCGAATTTGAACATCGATGGGATCGGTCGCGTTACCGTCACTGGGGAGGAGCGTTACAGCGATCTGATTCGCCGTATAACCCAAGGTCACCAATGCCGATTTCACCGCGTCCGTTGGGCTGGCTGCAAAGTCTTCGAAATTCACGACCGCTGATTTGGTCGCGTTGTTCGAAAGCTTAAAAGTGATCGTGCCGGCAGTGGCCGTTTTAATATCGCCACTAAACTTCAAAAACTGAGTCTCCGTCAACACAGGCTCAAGTTTATCTGCGACGCTGGTCAGCACGTCAGTGTAGATCGTGAATGCACCAAGGTCACCGCCGAAGGTATTTCGCAAATCTTGGTATTGGATTTCAAGATTGAAGATCTCGTTGACCCCTATCGTCAACTCGCGCGTAGCGGAATTGAAGGCGGTACCAAAATCAGCATCGTCGGACGTTCGTGGGTTGACCCGGAGTTCAACCAATTCGCCTACACCCTCCGCTCGACGAAGGCGGTTGATGATCCGAAGTGCGTCTAAACCGGTGACCTTGTTGTCGCCCGTGACGTCGACGTACTTCGACATCGAGCCGCGGGTCATTCCCGACAAATCCTGGCCATTGCCGTTACGGGCCATGTGATTGATTACCTGCAACGCGTCCAACGAAGTCACCTTGAAGTCGCGGTTAACGTCCTCAGGAACAAGGTAGTTGTGCGCTGCCAGTACATCGCTGGCAAGCAATTGCCGTTTTTCAAGCGATTCACTACGCAGTTGACGCTTTGAGGGCTTACGCGATCGCCCAAGAGTAGAATTTTTCTGACGCGTCGAACGGAAGAGATTGACTAGTCGTTTCATCGCCTGTCCCAAGATAACATCCACCAAAGTGGGAGGGTCGGAGTCGTGGAATTTGTCGCCGCTTGCGAACTGATGCCGGAATACTATCTCAACGGGGCTGAGATTTATCTCCATCGTAATTAGACCGGAACTCAATTTCCGGTTTTTCTTCCCCACACCAAAACGCGCAATCAAGTTGCAATCGTTTGATTCAGGCAGAACAGACTGCCTATATTACCTGGACCACACGCTTTATCAACGATCATCTTGCCGAATTCTTTTTTGGCGAATCGAGGTTCAGCGTTAGATTCACTACAACAGGAATGGTTCCACGAAATACGGCGAAAGCGGATCATTTGGGCTCAACTTATCGTCGTCCCCAGGCCAGGCCGCGAAAACCTGATCTACGCCGGATTTTTCGCCTTCTCCGCTCTCGGCGCGATTTCGACGTGCGATTTCGTTGATCACTCGAAGAGCGTCCACGGCAGTGACTGCTCCGTCATCGCTGGTGTCGACAAAAAGTGACACGGAGCCAGGATTGGCGAGGATTCGCACGCCGTTTCGGGCGATGTCGTTGATAATCCGAAGTGCATCCAGCGGAACGACACGCCCATTGTTGTCGACGTCGAAGCGATCCGTCAGGTTCCGCCAGGGACTTGCAACGCGCTCGAAGCCGGCAATAACCGGGTTAGCGACTCCCGAAGAAACCGTGATCGTCGGATGAGCGGGAACGTACCGGTAAATCATGCGTTCGGGCACGAAACCGACTCGATAGTCTCCATCGGGAAGTCCCGGAAAACGAAAAACGCCATCCGCTCCAGTGACTACCTTGGACTGGGTGCCAAATTGGAGGGAATCGAGGCCGACGCTCGAGAATTGATGCCCGAATGCTCGGATACTTGCAATTCGCCCCCTGGGGTCTTCCACGACCATCTTGGCGACCTGGAGATTTGCCAATTTGCCCGTGGTGAATCGATCCAGGAGCGTTCCGGCGGCATCGTACGCCTCCAGTCGCCCGTAACTGAGAGTTCCGGACTCATTGATCAGGCCGATCGCATCGAGTTCCACACGCCCAACGGTTTCATCGAATTGGACCTCGAGAACGCGATCGACCGACCAGGCGTTTTGCCAACGAGCACCTTGTCGATTGTAATAGTGAAACGCGGACGCCCCGGTGGATGCGTTGGCGACAAAGCTTCCGATTCTCCCGTCAAGCGTTGCACCTTTGGCGGTCAGGTTCGCACCCGAAACGCTCGCCGGGATTTGCAAATTTAGATATTCATCTGGCTCAACTCGACCGGAGAACAACGGGGAGCCGTCGGCTTGGGTGACTGTTGCGACCACCTTTGCAAGAAGGGCCTCCGATGGATCTTTCTCGCCTTCGCCAGCGACATCCACGAAAACAAATCCGCTGATCGACGCGCCCGAGACGATCGGAGAGCTGCCTTGCGCTAGAAGGATAGGACTGGTAACGCCGATCGAGTCGTCGATAGCCCGAAGCTCTATTCGATCGAACGCAGGCAAGACCAGCTGAAACTGAATGTCAGACGACTGCTTATCCACGTTTTGAGCCGTCAGCCAAGCGCCGCCGTTCACTCGATACTCAATCCGATCGACGCGGTTGAGAGTGATGTCATTCTGCGGACCCTCACTATTTTGATTGGGTAACGCCACGGAGGTAGCAAAACCCTCAAATCGGAACACGCCTGCGGCCGCGTCGTAACGGCCATCCCCTTCAAGCCTCAACGGAACGTCGGCGAGATCAAAAATCCCATCGCCATCGCTATCAAGCCAGCCAATCATCGCACGCGTCGATGCGGGCAACGTATGGTTTTCATAAGACTCCGTCAGCGCACCGCCGGCGCGCATGATGCTAACTTCCTGGACAAAGCCGGGTGTCGGATTGTCGTATGCATTTACGTTTTGTGCGTTGTAATAACCACGTCGATCGGTCCACGTCGCTCCGCCCGGATACTCGTCACGCGCCCAGAAAATGTGACCCATTTCATGCGTGATCGTACTGGTTGGCCGAGTTGATGGACTGACAACATACAGCCCTCCCGCGAATGCAAAGGCAATGCTGAAGTCGCTCCCCGGAGCAAACTGACCGTCTTCGTCATTGGACGAATCGATGAGGAAAATGGTGAAAGCCCAATCCGTTTCCAGCCTCAGGCGCGCCGCGTGATTGAATTGTCGGACAGCGTCGTCGAGCGAGTTAGCGTCCTCGATACCCTGAGCACGGAGGAAGGGCGTGATGTAGGTGGTCGAGTCCTGACTCATCCGACTGATCGGTTCGTAAGGAGTTGAGAAGGGCGTCCGTGCAAACGACTCATCGATCACGAACTCAAGCTTGTGCACGGTGTCGAGAGTATCGAGAGTGTCCGCCCACCACTGCACGCCGTTTCTGACCTTGGCGATTGCTTCCTCGATTTCAACAGGCGTCCAATCCTCGGTACTCGGATCAACTTGACCATTGCTGTCGAAAAGAACGGGAACGACACCCACACGCCCCAGGAAGAATTCACCGGTATCGTCTGGCGTAGCGCCAAGAGGCAAACCCGACATCAAATGCCTTGGTTCTAATTTCTCCAGTCCAAGCCGATTCGTTCTTGAGCCGTTCTTTCGATGGTTCGGTTTCGAAAAAAACATACCTGGAATGACTCACAGACAAGAGGCGCTCGATTCGTCCCGTGCGTTGGATGCACCGAATGGCGAAAACATTCCTAATAAAGGCGAATTTTCGCGTAATTCCGCTCGCGCATACGAAGGGAACCGCCTTCAGTCTACTTCGAACCCGGCTTGCCGCTGCGCACGGGACCGTTAGTTACCGCTCGAATAGCCAACGTCCACCAACAAAATCGACAATGACCAGACGACCGTCAATGGCTATCTAACCGTCACCCATTCTCTCTCGTCACTTGCGGCTCATCACTGGCGGCTCGTCCAGCCGCACGTCCAAACGGGGCCGAGGGACCCCGTCAATCGGTTTTCTCGTCATCTCACGAAGATCGTCGGATCACAGCCCCAACCCCAGCCCGCTGAAAACGGCATCCACGCTGCTGACTTCCGTCGTCGTCGACTCGCGATCGTCACCTGCCAAATCATTGATAATGTCATCCAGCGCCACCACCTGCGGCGAATCAAACACACTGCTTGGGGAGACAAGTCGGCTCGATGGTGTCGAAGCGACAGTTGTCACAGTCACAGGCGTTTCAACATCTTGGCTGAGGCTAGTCGCAACCGTTAGCGGCGATGCGAACAAACCTTGGCCTTGAGGGATGAACGCCTCGCCTTCGCCCAACGCCCCGCTCTTCCTTCGCCGAGAAATCTCATTGAGAACGTTGAGTGCATCCTGGGCGGTGACGTTGCCGTTCCCATTGGCATCAGGGAGGAACCTGCCATTGAGGATATCGGTCATGAACGCCGGTGGCGGATTCAAGGGAATCGATCCGACACCGCCGTTGCGATTGAACTGTGCCAACAAGTTGATGATGTTCAGTGCATCCAGTGGCGTCACCGTCCCAGTCTTGTTTACATCCGTTGGGACCAGTGGGTTTTGGTACGGATTGCTTTGAACAATGATCGAAAGATCTTCCACTTCACCGCTATCCGCATCACCGTTTGGTCCCAATCCAGAGACCTCGCTCAATCGGAACCGAGCAAACGTTGCACCGTTCTTGATGCCCGCTGGCACTTGAATATTAACGGTATTCACACCAACGCCAAGGATCGGCAAACTTCCAGCTGCGTTGGCAGAACGGTAGCGAGTGACCTCCGTCGTTTCGAACAGTCCATCTCGGTCCCAATCGATCCATGCGTCGACAAAGAAAGGACGTCCGTCGGAACGCACATCGATCGTGAAGCTCGCATTGAATCCGGAAGCAGCATTGCCAATCAGGTCTACGCCGTCGTCAATGTCGCCATTGTTTAGAATCGCATCCGCATCGGGCGTAATCGTGTCGCCCAAGGTGAGCCCACGATCCACCTTATGACGAGGACCTCCGGAGGCTTGTAGCGAAGTATACCCCGGACCAGCATCCCCATAGTCGAATCCGCCTCCGACGAAGATCGTCAGTTCGGTTCGGCCATTGACGCCATTGCTTTGCAACAGATTACCGACCTCATCACGAATGATGGGGAGTATGACTGCGGCACCGAGGCCACTCACGGCAGCGACGCCTTCCAAAATGAGGCGATCACCGACGATCGCCGTCGTGACACCGGTGAGGCCAGCCGCCGCGATCGCCGTTGCATAAGCCGTAACAATTTGCGCATTGGTCGCATTGATCGGGAGAACAACAGGAACGGAAGCGCGTTGACCGGCCGAGCCGAGCTGTACCAGAGTGCTATCGGATACGTCCAGCGAGTAGTTTGCGTCACCGCCCAAGCCGATACGTCCTTGACCAAGGTTCACCGGAGCGAGTCCCAACCCTGCACCGCCAATCGCATTGACAATGGCATTAGCAACTTGGTCTAGCGTCGAAAGAGCACCGATCGGAACTGCGATAGCACCTGGCGTCGTAACGCCGCCGCCAAAGTCGAGCTCGAACGTTCGAACTAGGTTAACGCCACGACGAATCACAAAGGTCTGTCCGTCGACTACCGACGGTGCAACGGCACCGTCAACCGTCGGAATTCCGATCCCAAAACCGATCCGTGTTCCGATAGTTCCAGCAACGGTGAACGCCGTCGATGCGGGCGTTAACGGCGTTGCACTTGCTAAGCTTGAAGGGCCGAGCAGTTGGACCGATGCCCCTGACACATTCACGGTTAGATTGAGCGTCGATGCATCAATGGCCGCAGCAAGCGCAGCCGCTACATCGGCTGATGATGCGGTCACCGGCACGGTAACCGGTATGTTTGTTCCACCCGTCGTCGTGTTTGTGTTCAGCTCGAAACGAAGCGAGAACGTCCCGTCAAAGACGGTGATGACTTGTCCATCAAGATCAGCGACCGCATCCGTATCGACAGTAATCGTTACACCGCGTTCCACCTCGAAATCTCTGAACGTGCCCGTGGTGGCCAAGAGCGTCGTGATCGCACCGTCGGTGAGTACGGTACCAGTAGTGAACCGCAATACCGAATCACTGGCATCCAGAAGCCTGACGACATAGGTCGAATTGTCTTCCCAAATTCCTGCGATCGGGGTCAAACGTATGACGTTGTTGGAGGCGTCATATCCCATTCGATAGTCAACACCTTCTACCAGTGTGACGCCGTCTTTGGATAGCAGGACAGCGTTTGATGTAACGCTTGCGTCGTCAATACCAACGCCAGGAGTTGGGTCTGCAGGACCGATTCCGTCGATCAACTGAATATCGAAAGCATCGAATACTGTCCCGCGAGTTTCCGCCTGACCCGCCGATAAACCGAGATCAACGGCGCGTGGGGACACCAGGACTGCACGAGGCCCGACTTGATCTGCGCGATCTTCGGCACCGCGATCTTTGAAGACCCGCTCACCCACTCCCGGTGGCGACTCGACTGTCGGATCATCCGCTCGTAATTGCCCATTGACATCAAGTCGTGGCGCAAAAATCGGCGACGGTGGCAGGCCAATCGAATTTCGTACGACGGCAAGCGATGCGCGGTCTTCCAGTGAGTCGATCGAGCTGTCGATGATTGGTACACCGGCTCGAGGGGCAAAGGCTAGGCGCAACGGATCGACGAACAACTCTAACGGTGAAGGCAACACTTCCGCAAACGTCCCAAGCCCTGAAGCCTGGCTGTTTCGTGCGTTGACCGCGTTGCGATAGTAAGTCGTGCCGCCTACGACGCTGCGTGAACTCGACGTATCAATCGAAAGTCCAGTTTGGCTGTTGGCAAGAACATTGTTCAACAGTGTCGGGGCAGCATTCTGGCGAACCACGATCCCTTGACTACCGGGCAAGTAAACATCGGCGGTAGCTGTTGACAACGCTCCGATCGCATCGATATCTGCGCCGGCTGGGCCTGACGTCGATGTTCCTTGGCGTAGATCCGTGAGCCTCACGAAAGCAAACCGATCTTGGCTTCCAAATCCGAATCGATCGATATCGATTGTCGTATCAACACCACCAAGCACGCCCACGTCAATATAAGACAAACCATCGCGACTGATCGCAACTCGCACCGATTCGATCTCACCGGTTTCAAAAATGATTAGATCCGGTCGGGCATCATCACTGCCGGTTAACAGGTTGTCAGCGAACTGAACGGTCAGAACGCCACCACTTCCCAGCGAAACCGTGGTCTGGCCATCGATCGGTTCGACTCCTCGCCCAGTACCATCTGGCGCACCCAAAGCTCTCGATGAATCACCGAAGCCAGTGCCTATGCCAGTGCCTGGCAAGAAGGAGACGATCGCATCAGCAAATGAAACTGCGCCCGCAGGAAAATCAACCCCGGCAAATGTCGCAGGGATCACATCCGGACCGCTAGTGATCACTCCGCCAACGATCGTATTGTTGACTACTCGATCAAACGGAACGGGGTTTCCAGCCGAAGCATTGTTATTGGCTGCGGCTAGACCAGTGATTCGAACACCAGCGTTTTGGTTGTATGCCAGAACATTACTTTGGACGACGACACCTGGAATCAAGTTCTGGGTATTCAGCTCAACGAGGTTCCTAGGATAAACAACCACGCTCGGAGTCGAATTGGCAGCATTGACGCCCGTTGCTCGAGCGGATGAGTCGTGAACGATGTCGATACCCGAATCGGAATTGAACGCGAAACGACTATTCTCGATCAGAATCATGCCCTGCTCAGTTCGATCACGATTCTTATCTCCACGGAGTGTTCGCTGAATCACCTCAGCCAAAGCACCGGTGAAATTCGAGATCACAACATTTCCAAACAGATTGATTCGATCATTTCCAAAACTGTCGACGCCATCGGCAGCCACTGCCGTCACATTGATCAACGACCGAACGGATGGATTATTGATCGCTGCAATCACTGCTCTACCTACTGTTGCCGTACCGTCGTCACCGGCTGGCAATCGCCCACCGGATGGTATGCCAATTCGCACTCGCCCTGGAGTAACGGAATTGCTAACGCCCGGTGCAGTTTCGATATCAAATTCGAATGTAACAACGCTGACACCGTCGGAGAGTTGGAAGCTAGCGCCATCGACAATGGAAGCGGCAGGAAGCATCCGAATCGCCAAACCGTCGGAAAGTCGATCGTTCGTATCGAACGCTCGGAAGGTGGTTTCCTCTAGGCTATTAACGTATTCGCTCGCATCACGAATCTCCAATTGATAGCTGCCGGTCACCGTCACGGATGGCGTTTGGGCCGGATTGGTAAACGTCGGTGACGGGTCGGTCACAAAAGTCGAGACCGCGTTTGCACCGGTGGCTAACTCACCACGTTCAGCAAAACCGATAATAAAATCGTCGATGTAAACACCTTCAAAATTATTCGCCACTGCTCTCGCAGCGCCGTTACTTCCGAAGGTATCACCTGATCGCAATCCCGATATTCCGAACGGTCCAAGTTCTGTCACTGTCAAGCCAGCAAGCGTGATGACAGATTCATTGACAGGATACGCGGTTGCTACTCCGCGGCTGAACTGACGAGCAATCGCACGCTGTAACTCGAGCGCAATTTGATTCGCGTTCATCGCAGCATCCACCACAATCGGAATGCCGGTCGTTCCGGGCACTCCTGTCGCTACCACCAAACCGTCCGCACCGCCGGAAGCACTAAAACCGCCCGTAATCTGCAGACGTGAACCACTTTGAATCACTCGCAAGTCGCCGATGAGCTCAACCGTGGCGTTGTAATTGCCCGCGACGCCCGGAGAACCTGATCCTGCGACAAGCGGGTTGTAATCGCTGTTTGAATTACTGCTATAGCCGACATAAACGGTTTGTGCGGATGCAGCCGTGAAAGTTGCCGGCGTCGTGGTGGTCCCAATCGCAAGTTGTTGACCTTGCGCATCAAACAATCGCACGTTGCCAACAAATGCATTTGCAATCACAGGCGAGATACTTGCACGGATGGTTGCACCCGCCGCCACATCGATACGGAACAAGTCAACATCGGTCGCGGCTTCAAGCGTCCCTGTGCCCGTGATGATTGCATTGCCAGAAACGGCTGGCAAGCGCGTCGCAAATGCGATTTCATCGTTTGGCTCTGCAATGAAGTTAAATGGCGTAGTTGTGGCAGTAACACCTCTGGTACGTATGGCATCAGCCAGTAACGTCGCGACCGCATCGGCGGTAAGCGTTGGCAACAAACCGCCACCGACAACTTGTAACGGAACGCTCACTTCACCCGCATTGACAGTACGGGAACCGTCATTAAGCACGTAAGTAACCCCACCCACCACTGCGACCACACGTGTTGCGGGCGTTGTTCCGGGCCGAGCGTAAAAGTTGGCTATCTGCACGCCGGATGGGATCGAAAGCGAGGTTCCTAGATCCAGTTCAAACGTCTGTCCGCCGACGACAAACGATTGTCCATCAACAAGCCGCGAGCCATCGATAGTTCGGATGCCTAACGTGCCATCGCCGTACGATGCACCGCTACTAAACTCTAGCCGCAGGCGCAGGTTGCGTTGACCAGCAAACTCCGAAAGCGAGACTCGGGCCTGCCGCCATGAATTTGTATTGTCGAAAATTGGTTGTACTTCGACGTCAATTTGATCGTCATAAAGGGACGCAAGAATCGGGTCCAAGCTTTCCGTTGGGTCATCGAACTCGTCATCAAATGTTTCCAATGGCCTGGTGGCCAAATTGTTTGTGGTCAAAGAATGCTCAACGCCATCATCCGTGATGGCATAAACACGGAACGTGTCACGAGCTCCACCGGTGGGATCGACACTGTCAAAACCATCGGTGTTCAGGAAGTAGTTGAAGTAGAGAGTCGGCATATCCGCGGCGGAAACATTCGTAAGATTGAAAGCGTTGCTCTCGATCGCACCCTTTGCTCCACCGGGGAAATTGTAGGTATTGCGGACCGCTTGACCGTCTTGACGTGGTACCGCGTACTCACTGGTAAGCGCATTAGCGATAATGTCTTCGTCAGTCGTTTCGGCACCAAAATAGAAGCTCTGGCCACCTGGCGTTGCGGGTCGCGTTCCATTGCTCGTTGCGTTGATGCCGTGACCGGCATCGGTCGCTCGCCGATCGGTGACGTGCCATAGGTTCAAGTCCAACGTGCTAAAGTCAATGCCCTGCGTTCCCGCTCCTATGTTGACGCTCGTTGCTCCACCAGCGAAGACCGGTTGTAGTCGACCCAGGGTATCGAATGCGTAAACATCACCGGTCGCAGTAACGCCGAAGAGCAGATTCGCAAATCGGCCATTTTCTAGGTTTAACGGTCCACGAGTTAAACCCGTGAAAGTCAATCCCAACAGGTCGGTTGCGGTAGCTACGTAATTTCCTATCGGACCTTGTACAGTCGCAGTCGGATTATTGACAACGTACAAGCCACCTCGATCCGATACGGCATACAACGCTTGGCCAATCGACGCGATCCCACGGACAATACCTCCCGGTGGAACGTTACCTACCGCGAACGATGGGCTCACCGTGCCGTTACCACCGTTCAGAGTAGCGCTTTGGAATGTGACGATATTGTCAGCAAAAGTTGCTGATACACCGGCTGCCTGCAAGCTCTGAGTACTATTGATCACTTGAGCGATGCGGATCGCTATGACAGGAGCTGTGTCGCTCACCAGGAAACGCACGCCGGTAGAACCAGACGTTACACCATTAGCGCCCGTTTGCGTTACCAAATTCCGAGCGGTCAAATTGGTCACGTTCGTGCTGATCACGTTTCGGAAGTTTACGCGACTACCTGCCACTGCGCCACCCGTCACAGTCGCGACGGCCTGAGCGAGTTCCTGACCAGTAAAGTTTTCGCGAATCGGAATGATGTTCGTGCCCGGTACCAGCGGGTTCTGAGATCCTGCAGTCCCGGTGACGGTCAAACCGGCTCCTGCAACCGCTGGAGCAACCGTCACTGAGTCACCGGTCAGATCCACACGTCCTTGTCCCGGTGTGGCGAATCCATTGGCGCCGAAGTCAGCTCCGCTGATTGCTGTCGCAAGTGCAACGGCGAGAATGTCGCTAGTCGCGCCCGCAGTGAAAACCACTGGAGTTGCGTTGGCGTTTACAAGCGCGGCGTTGGAGTTGAACTCAAACAGACGAGCAACGCCAGTCGCATCCGTTACTGTCACCGTTGCACCATCCACCACCTGTGCTGCATCGATAACAATTACCGGACCACTATCCAACTCATAAATCTGAGTTCCGGCAGCCGTCGTCAGGCTGAAAACAGCCCCATCAATCGGGAAAGCGCCGGTGTTGTTAGTAGTGAAGTTCAATACCGGACCGCTATCCAATTCCACTCGGAACAGTTGCCCGCCGACATTGAGGCTGAACGCATCACCATCGTTGATGATTGCCAAGCCGGTGCCGTTTGGAAGGACATTGGTCGCATCCTGTACAACCAGTTGCCCGCTGATCTGCGGCGCGCCATTAGTACCCGTCTCGATGTAACCTCGTTCGCGTATCTGCGTACCTGCGCCGTCGGCTCTTTCGTCGACCATCAAGGTACCAATGGTTCTTACTTGGCGATTGGGTACCCCAAATCCGGTTGCCTGTCCGGTCTGTGGATCAAACGCATACAAAATATTTTGGAAGTAATCGTTTTGACGCGCATTTCCCAAGCCGGAACGATCCAGCGGCCGGTTTCCAATGAAGAATCCGAGCGAATTGTCTCGGAAGGTCAGCCCTTCAACTTGAATACCATCATCGCTGTCTACTACTGTCGGCACACCAGTCTGATTCAGGCCGACGTGGAACGTTTCAATACCGCTGACACCGATATTGGTAAGCGCTCCGTTCTCGCTATTAATCCGGAAATATCGGAACGCGAGGTCAAGGTCTGGATCGACGCGAGTGTCCGGCAAGCTGTAGGCGAAAAGCTCACCGTTTGGCAAGAACGAGAAATCTCGAAAACCAGCGCCCACAGCACCGATACTTCCATATTCAACGCCCGTGAACGGGTTAGCGATTCCGATGCTGGCATTATCCAGCGTGTAGATCACCTGATCGTTAAGTGTGTAAGGAATCGATGACGATTCACCGTTAAACAGTAGCGGCACGGTCGGCGGGCTCGCCGTACCACCGCCCACGCTGTCCACGCGGTCTTCGGCAATTCGAATGATCGAATCGATCGGCTCCAATCGCAACAACGGATTGACCGTCGCGGCGTTCGTAAACTGATTGAGCACCAAAGGAATTTGTGATTGGTTCACGACAGCGACGAAGTAGTTGCCTTCTACAAGCTCCGCAGCCCCGATGAATGGATCGAGACTGTCCGCCGATCCGCGTGAAAGATCGTTATTGTTCGTGCCGTTCAGTCCCGTGGGTTGATCATCCGCGACGTTGCTGTCACCGCCGACTAGGATCAGTTCGCCCGCGGCATTGAACACATAGATCGCAACGTCGCTTCGAGCAAAACCGGCTGCGTAGTCGACGTCAAAAATCGTGGATAGGTAAAGCGCGGCCCCGTCACGGGTAAGATTCTGGTAGTTAACATCGAATCGAAACCAATCGACGTCAGTCGCCCCACTGAGCGCACCGCCGATGCTCTTCGCCAAACGATCGCTACTGAGTGGCCCCTGGGGACCGACCACTGCCCCGTCAACGCCGATGTCGAATAGTCCTAACGGCTGAGCGTTGCCGATGGCGTCGTTGTTGCCCGCAGTCTCGTACTCGTCTCCAACGAGTGGACTGTGAAGCGGTCCGCCAATGACTTGAATGCCATTGACCGCGTATCGAATATCGCTGTAACGAATCTGCGTCCCACCCGACTCGTCTTTTTCACTTAATCGAACCTGAAGTTGGTAATTACCGGAGGTCAATCCACCTCGCACCAAGTTAGCATTGAGGAGCCGCGCTTCGCGATCCGCTCCATTGGAGTTACTACTTCGAACTCGGACGTGATAAAGGTTTCGCTGGCCAGGAAGACCTGGCAATACCAATCGCATTCCCGCATCGCGAGAATTGGTGGAGTAGGCATCCTGGTAGGCCGATGACGGTGAACCTGCAGGGACTTGAAGTTGGTTGAGCGATCTCGCATTGGATGCTTCGAATGCCGCACCGGTTGGCAGGAGGCGCGAGATATCACCGCGAGCTTCGCGAAGCGAGTCATCCGATAAAACCAACGTTCGACCGTTGGCATCGACAAGTTCAAGGACGCTGTCTAGACTCAAATCGGCGCGATCGATGTCCAACCAAATCTGGGTACCAGCTTCGGCAATGAACGAATAAACGTCGACGTCACTCGGTGCCAGAATGGATCCGTCTACGATAAATCCGAGGCGTCGATTTTCATCACCCGATTGAGAATTCGGGGCAAGTTCGCCCAGGAACTGCGATTGACTCGTGATGGCGTTGGAATCACCAAGCGCGGTCAAGCGACTTTCAGTTTCCGAACCCGCCGCAACATTCCGATCATTTGTCGCTTCGCGAATCGTAATGCCATTCCACGAACCAACGCCATCGATCGATGGCGGCAAAGTGATCGGGAACGGATCCGCAGGGTCACTTGGCAACCATTCAACCAGGGTGGTAACGCGAGATCGACTTTCGTTCGGCGAAAGCGACCAAGCGAAAGCAGTACCTACGTCCCCGGGAAGTCGTCCGGCCGAACTATTCGGGAACGTGGGTTGTGTGGGATCGACTGGCAGTGAAACGTCAATGTTCCCGGCAAGCGTATAATTACTGCTCTCGACATTGATCGCATTCAGCAATCGCGTCGCATCGTCGGAGGTCCAGCCAAGGTAATTAGCGTTTAACTGATTGATTCCGTCATTGACATACACACCGCCATGGCTGAATCCAACGCGCGATTGACTGTCGATCACATAGGCACGGAAGTCCTGCTCTCCAGGATTACCTACCGAATAAAGAACATCGTCTGCCGCTGCGCCAATTCCGACGTCGAGATAGTTTGCCACCTGGATATTCGACACACGGTTTAACACACCGGGCCTTGCACCGCTGAAGGGCCGAGCATCGACAGTTGAGAAATTGATTGTCGTGTACATCACCGCACGATTGTTCACGAAGAACGTATCCGATGTCCAACTTAGCAATTGGTCGCCGTTGGTGAGCAAATCAATCAATCCCGAACTTTGCACACGGTCAGGGGAAATCAGCGTAGGCACCTGAGTGATGGTCGACGCAGACAGCCGAATCGGAGCCCGCCCATTGACTGGAAATACAAAGTCGATGTCCACAAGCGTCGTATTGAGGAATGCAAAGTTTTGCTGGGTAAGCAAGTTACCATTAGCGCTGATCACGCCAGTCACGCTGATGTTGGTTACTTCTCCACCAGCAACCGGTGTCGACTCAAAGAAACCAATGACGTTCGGATCAATATCGTTATCGATTCGCGTGCCGTTATTGACCTCAATGTTGGTACGATCGTATTGGGGACCCAGTGGCAATAGCGCCGGCGTTGGAACCGTGTCGGTATCGCTAGTCAAATTGCTTCGTCGAATTCCGTTATTATCGGTGTCGACATTCTGTTGGCCGGATGGCAAGAATCCGGAACCAATCGTGTCGTCGACCAACGCGGTCAACACGACGGGGAAATCAGGATGTCCTACGACTTGCAAGCTTCCGCCAATTCGATCTGCGATGTCAACAAACTGCTCGCGTGCCGATGCAAGTGCGCCGCCGGCGACAATACCCGCTGTGCGCCCGGGAATGGCTGGCGTCGTTAGCGTTGCACCAACCGCATCGGTGTTGGAAAACTTGACCACGAGGCTTCCCCTCGCGTCGCTCTCAAGACGTAGTCCGCCGTATACGTGCTGATTCGGAACTTCAATGATATCGCGAACAATATGCACAATATCAACATCGTCCCAGACGACTTCTGTCGCGATCTGCCCGCCACGAACTTCAAGTCCATTGAGCGAGTTGTTCGCAAGTCGATTACCCGATACCAACGGACCGCTGTTTCCGATGGAAGCAAACGCGTCAATTCCGCCGCGACTGCGCCCTGGGTCGGCGACTTCCGTCCAAACGAGGCTGTTTACATCAAAGGAGATGGCTGGACCATTTCCGTCGATCATGTCGTTTCCAACGATGACCGGCTGGGCGCCACGAACAAAAACGGTGCCGGATGCATTATCACCTCGACCTAAGCGATCAAGCTCATTCACATTCACGAACCCGCGACCGTCAGCGTTACTTTCCAGTCGACTGTTTGCCAAACGCAGATCACCTTGGTGAACTTCAATCGCATTGAACGATGCAAAACCACCTTCGATACGCGTCACGCCACCTGCACCGGCGATCGTCGCCTGATCGATGCTGGCCGAAGACGTGTGCCCGACGTAAATACCACCCCAGTCCCCTCTTTCGAGAGTGACGCCAGGTTCATCGCTATTCGTATCGAACGTCCCACCGGCTCCATAACGACCGTCCTTGAGACTGGTGATAACAACCCGGTTCTCAGCCGTACCTTCAGCGATGAAATCGGCTCCAAAGAGCACATCGATTCGGACGCCACCGAGCTTCACAATGGTCCCTGGATCGATCTTTAAACTGGCATCCGTCCTTGCCACAAGCCGGTCAACGGCATTGGGAATGGCACTGGTTCCGGTCGCTGCGCGATCGATGTACGAAGTATCCGTTCCGTTAAGGTCGGCAACTTTCAAGAATGCGCTCACCGTACCATCTGCCGCGACCGACGCGCGATAGAGTCGTCGCTGAGTAAATCCGCTTCCCGCCGGTACAACAGGCAGTTGGTTCAGACGAATCTGTCCCGCCGCGGTTAATTCAATCGGAATCGTATTGGAGCTGGCAGCGCTTTCAGTTGACGAAGAGGCAAACGACAATCGATAAACATAAGTCCCTGCGGGCACTTGCCCACTTCCGGGCGTCGCAAGGCCACTGACCACAAGGCTCGACGGAGCTTGTGACGGAGCCAATGGCCCGCCAGCGGTACCTTTGATCGTCAAGTTTTCGGAGATGATGTGAACGATGTCACTATCATCGAATCGAGCTTGAGACGTGAGTGGTTGGAGAGTATCACCCGTGCGCGTTGCGATTCGAACGAATAGCCCGTTCAGCGTATTGTCAACGACACGATTGCCGCGAATCTCTGGTCCCACGCGCGACACTGACGGCGTGAACGCACCGCCCTGCTGGAAAACGGGTTCGTCAAATCGCGTTTCCGTGAACGTGTCCGGGGTCGCGGCAATCGCCGCGTCGGCGCTATTGGTGATACGACTGTTAATGATCGTGGCGCGAGTAAGCGCCATATCCACGGGTGACACGACCACACCGCGACCGTCGACTCGAACCTGCCCACCGCCAAATCGCATGTCAGCGAATTGGATGTGGTTCAAGAATACACCTTCGTTCTCACGATTCCGACGTGTCGAATCCGCAGTGTCTAGGTCTGAACGCAAATCGATACCGCCCCAATCACCAGCCTGCGCGGCGGGTGTCGCGACCGTTGAATTGCCTTGGCCTAATGTTCGATCATTGAAGCTGGTGAAATACACACTTCCGGGGATGATCGCGCCAAGTGAATCTCTCGCGATCAAGCCGTTGCTGCCAACAATTGTCGGGGTACCAAGCACCTGGATCGCTGCGTCGCTTCGGTCTACCAGCGGTGCGGTGCTTCCCACACCGATTCGTGAGGCTCGCATTTTGAAAATGGCGCCAGCATCGATGACCAATCTCACTCCACGAGGCAAGTCAAGACTCGAACCGTCGGCTAATGGCGAGCCGTTGTTTGCAAATCCGACTTGGTAGCTAAAGTTATCCCCTGGGGTTTCCAAACGGCCATCCGTACCGCCGTTGGCAAGCACGCGAATTGTCGTGCCTGGTGTGGCAGCCGCGACTGCAGAATTCAGATTGCGGAATGGCGTTGCTAGTGAGCCCGTTCCCGTTGTGGTCGCTGACTTGTCAACGAAAAGCGTATTGCTCTGGTCCGAAGGGACAAACCAGAAATCAAATACCCCGCCCGGCTTTCCATCACCGTCACCGTCAAGGAGTACTCGGTCGGTATCACGTATTCCTAGATTCGCATCGAGTTCCGTGGTGATTCGAAGCTCATACGCTCCTTGGCTCTTGCCGCCAAATCCCGTTCCCGAGATAACCGGGTTGTAACTGTTGTTGCCTGATGAACTCACACCAACGACGTAATTACCAGCCGTAAGGGAAAGTTCGATCAACGAATCATTACTGAAATAGTCATCGTTTTGAGCAACTTCGACAAACGCGCCCGTTGCCGCGTTCTCTCGGTACAGTCGCACATGGCTGTCTAATAGGCTGGAATTTGAAAGACGTTCGGCAAACGTTTGAATCGAAACCTTGGCATCGTTGCGAAGTGAGAATCGGTACAAATCGATATCTGAGCTATCAGGTCGGTATAAATACTGACCGTTGATAATGTCGGTGACGCTTGGGAACGATGGTTCATTGGTCGTTGTGATCAGCGGCACACTTGCCGCCTGAGCGGACAATCCAATGGGTGACGTAACAGCGCCGCGAAGGACGTTGATCCGAATTCGAGTATTGGATACTGGGTTAGCAGCGACGGCGTTGACAAGATCCGATGCAAGTGTCGGGTTGGCGGGATTGCTGCTAAGCGTAATCGTGATGGTTCCGCCAACCAATGCGATTGCAGGCACAGCAGTAGCCGCCGCAACGTTCAGTGCGAAATTTACATTGGTGATCGTATTGGTCTGTGCATCTGGCACCGACACGATCTCGAACAAGATATTCGGATTGGTTCCCAGCGTCGTTTCTGCGCGGGCACGATTGAAAACGAAATTTGTGCTCTGAGTTACCGGTTGGGGTAAGCCATCGGCGTAGCCGTATCCCAGCAACTGCCCAACCGCCAGCATCGCGCCGCGGAAGAACTCGCCGCCGAACTGATCGTCGTCGGATTGCTCAAAATCTTGAAAATCAAGGACGACTAGGTCGTTTTGCCCATCAAGGTTCCGGTCGGCCGTAGCAACGGCAAGACCACCCTGGGCACTTTCAAGTGTTGCGCCGATGGAACGCAAATCACCCACGGCGATTGTAAAGAACGCGCCCGATGTTGCTCCCGATGGGCGCTCGACGAACTGAACACCGAGATATTGACTGAACAAAGACAACACTTCGCGAACACGCTGCTTCTGTTGTTCGCTAATCAGATTGAAGTAGGTCTTGTTTGTGTCGGCGGCAGGTGTCGTTGGGTCATCACCGCGGAAACTCGAAGCAAAGTCGTACTGAATCGTCGTGATTCCATCGACGGCGTCAGGTCCCTGCCGGAAGTAGCCAAACGGAACCGTTCGAAGAAGTCGACTTGGATCATCAGGACGAATATTTCGAACCCCAGGGGCGTCGGCACCAGGCAGATCGAGCCCGTACTCAACCGTGTTCAGAATCTCACTTTGAAGGCGTACCGAACGCACTCCGCTGGAATCAATCGAGGTCAAATCACCGAGTGCGAGCGCACTGGCCGTTGAGTCACCTGGGTCAACGCCAACGCTTGTCGATGTAGGCGAAAGCGGCTGCGTCTGTGACGTGCCGATTCGGAGCCTCGCCGCACCCGATAGAAATCCGCCACTACCATTGGGCAGACGGGACAGCGGACCGTCAAACGTTAGTCTCGCAATATTGGTCGATGTGTTGTAGACAACCGTCGTCGGATTGACGATACGATCATCCGCTGGAGTCACTGTGTCGGCAGTGTAAACGAGCTGATAAAACGATCGGTTTTGCGCCAGTGCGAGATCCAACGAATCGCCATTGAAGTGAACTTCGATGATTCCCACTTCTGGGCTTAGCCCAGACGTCGTCCGACGAACAGGTTCTGGTACAACGGCTAGCACCTGAGGGCCAAGATTCAGTGTGAAGCGTCGCGAGGCATTTTCGCCATTGTTGAACGCCTCACCCAAAATGTTGGTCAACGCAAGCGAACTGGTACCAAAGATGTCGATTTGATACGTGTCGTCGGGAAGCGTCTCCGCAAAACGAAAGACGACTTCATTGGGCGAATTGCCAATCCCAACAAAGCCTGGCTGTACAAGAATATCGGTCGCACCGGTCAGCGAAATGGTTTGGGCGAGGCCAGTCCGGTTGCCAATAAGTGTCGTGGCCGAACCGGCTTCTAAAATTGCCAGGACAACCTTTGATGCTTCCGGATTCGTGTTGATCGCAGTAAGTAGCTGCGCCACCGTCGTTTCGTTTCCAACGTTGCTGTTGACGCGAACGGTGACCTGATTTCCATTGACTAAGACCAATGGGTTCGCTGCACCACCTGCGTCGGCGCGCTGGAGAATCACTTGCGTTCCTCGTCCTTCCGCGCCGGTGGTGGCTGCAAGGAAGCGGACTCGTACCGCGTTGCTGGTCCCCAGGTCAGTGGTTGCATCCGCCGCGTTAGCGCCACGCAACGTCACGCTAGTACCCGACAGAACCGATGTCCCCAATGCAAACGAAGTCGCACCGCTGACGGAGAATACTCGCAACAACTGGCTCGCCGCCGTGTTCGCCGAGACTGCTGAAATCAGGTCGCGCACTTGCGTTGGTCGAGCCGGATTGCTGTTCAGGTCAAATGTGATCACCTTCCCAACGACCGTAATGTTCGGCGTCCCAGACGACGGACGGTTGCTGCTCGTGAAACGAACCTGCACACCTTCCCCTGCCGTTCCCGCTTGCACCGCACGGAACTCCAGTAACACCGCGCCCCCGGTTCCCAGGTCCGACGTAGCTCGCGCCGACTCGAAAATCGCGTCGTCGCCAGCCCGAGTCACTCGGATACCGTCCAAAGTCGTTGGATCGATGACCGAATTATCGTCGAATCGAAACACGAGTTCGCGTGGAGACGAGTTCAGAACCGAACCGTCAAAAAGCAGTTGCCCTTGATTCGGCTGGATGCCAACTAAGTTTGGCCCCGCCATTAGATGGCGTTGCTCAAGGGACTCCAAAAGCGAACGCCGATCTTTACGACGCCTTTGCTCCCGCAGTCGACTGGCCAATCCCTTGCGTGACTTACTAGGTATAGATTGACGATTCAACTCCGGTTGGGAAGCTGCGTCGCCTGTTACCTGAAAACTTGGTTTGCCGATGGACATCCACCAACCTCTTTTTAAGCCGCTGGGGGCGGGAAATACAAGGAAATTTGCGATTTAGCTCGACAAAATGGTTCGCCGAGCCACGGATCAAACACGCCTCGGACCGGGCTCTTGCCGATTCAAAACGTGTCAATTTGGATAAGACAGGTCACCTGGGGGCCTTCGCCTGGCCGCAGTAAAGTGTAATTCGCCCCTATCGCAAATCAACGAAAATCGCTGCTACAACAGAGCTTAGGTACACCTGTGGGGGTTGTAGGAATCAAACAGCGCACAGCTTCTCCGGGCGTTTGGACTAGGCCGGGCATTCGAAAGTTCCCACGACCCAAAAGATGGGCGGATTGCCGGCCGTTGGACCGGAGCAAGCCCCCACGCGGCCGCCACCTAGACGGGAGGCCGAAATCACTTCAACGTTTCGCTCGAAAGTAGCACTGTCGCGTCAACACCTAGAACCTGTCCGAAAACCATTAGCCGCCTTGGCGCTAGCCGCGGGTCTCTTCGGTTTTCGGTAGCTTGTCTCGCGCCCCAGCCAATACTGCGGGGCTAGAGCTCCGCCAGAGGCGCAAACGCAACTGGGTACTTTATTTTCCACCGCTTGCCTTAGCGATCGACCTGACGGTAGCGGCTCAGCAATTCTGGATCGCTTGGCGGGTGCGTCAATAGAACGTAAGCCGCTATCTTTTTGGCCCCACTTGAATCACCCAACGAAATCATGGTGTTCATAGCCGCCAATTTCGCTTGGTGCCATTCGGGTGAGCCTTGTCTCACTTGAGACGAGACCGCGTTCCAAAGCCGAAGTCCGGCTTTTTTCGCCTTTTCCGTTCCCCCGTCGGCCAAAAGTCGCGCACCAGCCTCGGCCATAGCAAGGTTCTTCGGATTTGCTTCTAACAATTCGTTCATGATCGCTTCGGCGCGTTCCCAATCGCCCCCCCATCCGGTAGTCTCGGCCGCGATGAGACTTGGAGGGGACCCTGCCAGCATCAAAATGGCCGCCGAGAGCCGCTTTCGATCGATCGTTTTTTTTCTTCCATCGGCGATCAGCCGCTCGGCCGCTGCGTTTCGAATCGCCAATGGGTCAACTCCGGATGCGTCGACAAACGTCGTAAAAGTCGGCTCGGCAATGACCGCAGCCCCTTGTCGGACCGAAGTGAGCCATTTCAACCATGGGTCGTCAAACGTCTCGGCTTTGATCGCAGCGATCGATTCAACGCCCCCAAAAATGGCTGTGATCATGGCGATCTCGAACCGCGCTTTTTCCGAAAGCCCCATCGAGCTAAATGCCGAAGTCGCTTGAGCCGCACGTTTTTCACGCTCTCGGATCAAATCTCCGCTCGCAACGCCAGCGTCTCCGCTGAACTCTCGTCCCGCCGTCGCCGAAGGCGGGTCTTGGTTACCGCTTTCGGGAAGGCCATCGCCGTCTGG
>JANOBM010000076.1:0-4396 GCA_031411655.1 Planctomycetaceae bacterium | reverse complement strand
TTTTCTAAAAGCTTGCTATCATCCATGACAACATCCTTGTACTTGTAGTGAAAAAGACCGCAGCCTCGCAGTAAACTCGGCGGATGCCGAGAAATAGCAAAACCTAAAACACCTTGAAAGCCCTGGACTTCCAGTCCGTCGGCAAGCATCGCCAACGACGGACTGGAAGTCCTTCGTACGCATCCCCGCCAACCCTTAAATTTAGATTTGACGAAGCACAAGTCCCTATTGTGCCCCCGAAGGACAGTACTGTTTTATCCACGTAAAGATTTCATTGTGCCAGTAACGACTGTTGGCAGCTTTCTGAATCCAGTGACCTTCATCAGGAAAATTGATGAACTTGCTAGGAACCCCCTGCCGCTGCAACGCAGTGAACAACTGCTGCCCCTCGCTGACGGGCACGCGAAAATCCAGGTCGTTGTGAATGATCAGCATCGGCGTTTTGAAATTGGCCGCCAATCGATGCGGCGAATGCTTTTCATAAGACTCGCGATTGGGCCCCCACGGTGGTCCACCATGTTCATACTCATCGAACCAAAGCTCTTCGGTCGTCGTGTACATACTGTCAAAGTTATAAACACCACAGTGCGTTACAAGCGTTTTAAACTTCGTTGTTTTCCCCTGAAACCAATTCATCATGTAACCACCGAATGACGCGCCGGCGGAGAACATACGATCAGAATCGATGTAGCTTTGCTGCTCCATGTGCTCAAGCCCCGCCATCAGATCGACATAACACCGACCGCCCCAATCTCCGCTGATTTGATCGGTGTACTTTTGGCCAAACCCTGTACTACCACGCGGATTGGGCGCCGCAATCACATAACCTTGAGCCGCCCAAATTTGAGGGTTCCACCGAAAACTCCAGCTATCGGTCCAAGCACCTTGTGGTCCACCATGAACCAAAAAGCCCAGTGGCCATTTTTTGGTCTTGTCAAAGTCCGGTGGCACCAAAATCCACATTTGCATCGCATCACCATCCGCTCCTCGAACGGATACGCTGGTTGGCTCGGGCAGTGCGAGTTCAGAAAGCAATTGGTCGTTGGCCCGAGATAAATTGGTCCCGGGTGACTTTGTGCGCATGAAGAGTTCGTTGAATTCAACTCGGTAAACGTCCGCTGGGTGCGTGAGCCGACTGTTATTACAAACCAATGTCACCCCGTCATACGAAATACTGAGGTTCATAGTCGAACCAACCGATTCCGCTCGCTCCACTGCATTCGGTTTGTTTATCGAGAGCGCAAACAGTGGCCTCGATCCACCTAACTCTGCCGTTGCAATGAGTTGACCGTTGTTTCGCCAAACGATTTCGTCGAACGATAAGTCAACATCGCGCGTTAGCGACTTGGGTTCACCGCGAAGTTTACCGTCACGGCTACAGTCAGCTAACATGATTTCCCACTTGTCAGCTTCGTAACCCGGTTTACGCTGACTACGGAAGGCAAGCTTAGTGCCATCCGGGGAGAATACCGGCAATCCATCGGCTGCAGCATTGCCGGCGGTGAGTGTTTCCCATTCGAGCGTTCCTCCCGAACTGGGCACACGGCACAGATCGTAGTTTGTACTCCACGATTCGTTGATGGCGGGTACCGCAGAAAACACTAGATGACTACTGTCCGGCGTGAAGCAATAGTCCTGTGTTGCGGAAAATGTGGTGGAGGTTGGATAGGCGTCGCGGTCACCCGGTGTCACATCACGAGGATCTCCGGGAATCAATTCTCCCGAGTCATTTTCGGTTAAGTCGATCACAAAAAGATGCTGTCGCTTATCTTCCACGTAACTATCCCAGTGGCGATAGAAGAGCCGCTTGAAAACGCGAGCTTTCACCGGTGAATCGGCGACTTGATTTATCTTTTCTCGGTTGGCCTGATCGCTCTCTACAAAGGGAAGTTGCGAAAACTCGGGATACACTGCTGAAACAAACGCGATCTTCTTGCCATCGGGTGACCAAACGGCAGTCGACGCATCGGTGCTGACGGTTGTGAGTTGTCTTGCTTCGCCTCCGATCGGGCTGATGACCCATAGCTGGCTGCTGCCCGATCGAGTGGAAGAGAAAACGATCCATCGTCCGTCTGGCGACCATTTGGGACCGGAATCTTTGGCAGACGAATTTGTCAATTGGCGAGGCGGAGAAGAGCCGTCTGACGGAACGATCCACAATCGAGATATCGACTTGCTATTTTTGGAGTCGGTAATTTCAGACATCGCATAGGCGACCCATTTCCCATCGGCACTGACACTCGGGGCATCCACTCGTCGAAATGCGAACAAATCCTCAACCAACATCGTGCGTTTCGGCATTTTCGCAGGATCACTTTCAGGGGGTTGTGCAACAAGGGGCTGTGCAACAAGGGGTTGTGCAACAAGGGGCTGTGCAAGCAGTGCGGATCCTATGAACAAATGGGCGACGACGCCAAGGATTCTAAACCGAAACTCGTTGACCATAAGATTGCCAGCAAATTGATTAACACCGAGCTTGGAACTCAACTCAGGGCCCCGACTCATGTGTCGAGGCCTTACAAGAATACGATCGGTTCACGAGGTATGTCAGCATTGTGACCGACAAGGTCACGGGGCCGAACTTAATCCCCACGGTCCTGCGATACATTCCTGAGCCAGACGAATCGAAACCGATCGTTATCGATCTGCATCGCGATCTGCAACAGGGTTGGCTTGGCCACTTCCCATGGGGATGAGAACGCCTTGCTGGGGTCGCCCTGCGGTGTTCGCGGTTCGATCGAACGGGATGGCGTATGCCACAAAAGCTCCCGTCGCCGTATTGAGCACATACACCAAAGTGTTCGCACCAATTGGCCGATTACTGGCGCGCGGAAAATCCGCCTGCCCCGTAACCATGATGTAGGATCCACCCTTTCCACCGGTTCCCAGCGCCTCGCTCACATTGGCAGTAAACAAACCAAGAAATTGTCCTAAACGAGGATACATTACTGAGCACTGCAGCAAGCCGGAATTATGGTCGAGAACAAACAAGCCCTCCGCTTCGTCCCCGACAAGACCAGTCGCCATCGAGTACTTTTCACTCGTCACCGCCGCGGTCGCATCCACCGTCGCGGGGATAGACCAAGTCGATTCAGTACTGCGGGCTGCTGTACCCCAAAGATACCCCACTGCAAGAATACAAAGTATTACAACCAGCGCCGTTGCCCCCCAAATCGTTCGGCGAACGATGCAACCTCCTATTCCACAACAGTGGCTTTTCACTTCGCATCCCGCAATCGCCAGTTCCGAATCGATTGCCTGACCATCGAGAAGCGGCAATGCCGCATCAATCTGCAATGCGCGAGGTTGGGTGATTGAGCTTTCCATTTCTGCCGGGCCCTTAGAGTTCGAAAAGAGAGGGTTCGAAAAGAGATTTGACGATCGGATAACCAATTGTAGGCGTTCGCTCCGCCATTTACGATTGCTGCCTTACTATATCTTGTGTGGTTTGCCTTCCACAAACCCCTCCCCATCTTCACCTAACTTCTGGATGCTATCACATGACGGTCAATGCTCCGCTCAACCGTAAACTTCGTATGGGCCTGGTCGGTGGCGGCCAAGGGTCCTTCATCGGTCGCGTTCATTCGATCGCAGCCTGCTTGGACAACCGTGCGACGCTCGTCGCCGGAGCACTATCCAGCAATGCCGAACGCAGCAAGGCGTCGGCTCCCAGCTACGACATTGACCCAAGTCGTGCCTACGGTAGCTACGAAACGATGCTTGACGCCGAAAGCAAACTTCCCGGCGGCGACCGCATCGACTTTATCAGCATCACTACGCCCAACCATACCCACTACGAAATCGCGAAAGCGGCCGTTCGCGCCGGTTTTAATGTCATTTGCGACAAACCAATGACGTTTGACCTAGCTCAAGCCGAGGACCTACTCAAGGCCGTCGAAGATTCCGACGTTGTATTCGCGGTTTCGCACAACTACACGGGATACCCACTCATTCGCATGGCTCGGGAGATGATTTTAGCCGGTGAACTAGGTGAAATCCAAGCCATTCGTTCCCAGTACATCCAAGGCTGGCTTCGAACCAAACTTGAAAGCGAAGATCAAAAACAAGCTGCATGGCGCACTGACCCAACCAAAAGCGGCGCAGCAGGAGCGTTTGGAGACATCGCCACTCACGCTTATAACCTGGGACGGTATGTGACCGGACTCCTGCCAGAAACCGTTTCATGTCACCTCAAGTCCTTCGTCGAGGGCCGCAAACTTGACGATTACGGCACTGCCATCATTCGATTCGAAAATGGCGGAATCGGATCGGTGACTGCCAGCCAAATCAGTCACGGACGTGAAAACGATTTATCAATCGAGATTGATGGAACAAAAGGTTCACTGCAATGGAGACAGGAAAACCCAAATGAAATGATCATTCGCCAGAATGGTAA
>JANOBM010000075.1:0-17893 GCA_031411655.1 Planctomycetaceae bacterium | reverse complement strand
TTTTCTAAAAGCTTGCTATCATCCATGACAACATCCTTGTACTTGTAGTGAAAAAGACCGCAGCCTCGCAGTAAACTCGGCGGATGCCGAGAAATAGCAAAACCTAAAACACCTTGAAAGCCCTGGACTTCCAGTCCGTCGTTGACGATGTTCGCCGACGGGCTAGAAGTCCGTCGTACCCTCCCATTAAGAATCTGACCGAAAACCATTAGCCGCTTTAGCGCTAGCCGCGGGTCTCTTCGGTTTTCGGATAGGTTCAAAATGTTGACGAAGCACCAGGTCAATTAGATCTTGGGTGATGGTGGATTCAGCCAATGAGAATTGACGTTCTCACCTCGAACCACGATGCCTTTTTGATGCCATCCATACCAAGTGGTGACATCGGCGGCGGCATAACGGATCGTTAAGCCGCAGCGCCGCCGGTCTGACTCGTTCGCTTCGGAACCATGCAACAATAAATCTGAATGCATGGAAAACTGACCGGCGCGAAGCGTCACATCGACTTCTGGGTCACCGTAAGTCGTGGGATTCTTTACTGCTAAGTCCAGGACCGTATCGACATCATTCGTCACGTCGTAATCAATCAAGCCATGCAGGTGCGATCGAGGAATGAACTTCATGTTTGCGTTTTCAGGATCCGCATCGTCGATTGCCAACCAGACGGTTACCGTCTTGGTCGGACTGAGCGGCCAGTAAGTACTGTCCTGATGCCACGGCACACGCTTGCCGTCGTGGGGCATCTTGCAAAAAAAGTGCGAGCCCCAACAAACCACATTCGGTCCGAGCAGGTCAGCGACGGTATCGACGATTCGTGGGTGACGTACAAGGCTATAAATTCGGGAGAAACGAAGGTGGGCCGTATTAATGGCATAGCTGCCCCGGCCAAGCTCCATGTATGCCGCTAAAACTCCATCGAAGAACGCGCGAATTTCTGCCGACTCGCCTGCATCCAGCCCATCGAAAGGCATCAGGTATCCGGTCCGGTTATACTGTTGAATCTGATCAAGCGTCAAAACTCGCGGTGACTCGTTTTGCGCCGGAACAAATCCGATCTGGCGCGGCAACTCGGCAAGTTGACTCGGAGACGGGTTGGGAATTTCGTCGACTTTTACCATGCCTTTTCACCTTCTTTTGGATTGAAATTTTCGCCAAGCGAGTGTAATATCCTATTGATTGCGGGCACGAAGAAGAATGGCGATCCTCATCACAGGCATGTGATTTCTCATCGCATGAGTAACGCAGTGAAGGGATGATCACTCAGCGTCAAGACTCATTTCACCTCAACACCGAGTACCGGAAAACACCCCGTGATGACGACGTACCGAAACCTGATTCGCGTGCCTCCGGGCACGAAGCAGCGCTTTTTGATTCTGGAACAAGAGGCATCACAAGCACTGGTAAAGTTGGGCGTGCGTTTGTCAGGGATCGGCACGTTTGGCGCGGAATACCGTGTTGGTTACCACGACCCACCAAGCCACCTTGTCCTGCTGACCATCGATGGTGGTGGTTTTTTCAGTTCCGCGGAAGCCAAGTTTCAAACTCAATCGGGTGAACTCTTGATTTCACCCGCAGGCGTCCCCATGTTGCTGGGAACCGTCGAGAGATCGTGGACGTTTCTTTGGTTCTATGTGCAGAACCTTTCACGATGGAACCATCTCGTTCGCCAACCCGCTCGAACCTATTCACCTACGTTCTCGACACAGCTACGACATGCGTTCGAAGGACTGCTTGCCGAGAGCGGCTGGCGTCTGTCGCAATCGGTTCTGACCGAGGCGGGATGGGTCGCCAACCGACCACAGCCGATAGAACCCTCCAGCAAGGTCGCCACGCTTCACGGTGCATTGGTGTCCGAGTATCTGACTCGCACCCTTGAGTCACCGAAAAAGGCGATCGATCCGTGGCAAGAAAAACTGGATCGCATGTGGCAATCGGTCGAGCAAAACCCAAGCGAAGCGTGGACCCAAGCCGATATGTGCCGATGGCTCGACGCGTCTCCCGCCATGCTGCAGCGTCAATCTCAAAGGCTTTACCGAACACCACCTCGTCAGATGCTAATTCAATTGCGAATGACGCAGGCAAGGCGCTTATTGATGCAAACCACCTACCCGCTCGACATCGTCGCGCAGCAGGTAGGATACTCGGACGGATTCGTATTCTCCGCCGCCTTCAAACGGGTTCATGGCGTCAACCCGCAAACGTTTCGGCAATCCACCAAAGGCAATTGACGAATGGCAATTGACGAATGGCAATTGACTTAGCCCTGAACCCGACTCCGATCAGCCGTTGCGTCCCTGACGACGACGATCCGATTCGTTCAGCATTGCCTTGCGCAAACGGATGCTCGAAGGAGTGATCTCAACCAGCTCATCATCCTCGATGTATTCGAGCGCGGCCTCCAGCGACAAGTCGCGAGGTGGCTTCAAAATAACGTTTTCATCGCTTCCCGAAGCACGCATGTTGGTCAGCTTCTTTTCGCGACAGGGGTTGACGACCAAGTCATTATCGCGAGCGTTCTCGCCGACGATCATCCCTTCATAAACATCTTCACCGGGCCCGACGAAAAGATCGGATCGGTCCTGAAGCGCATAGAGGGCAAACGGAATCGACTTCCCGGAGACCATCGAAACCAATACTCCATTGGAACGCTTGGGCACTTCGCCTTCCAATTCCCGATAACTTTCAAAACGGTGGTTGATGATAGCCGTCCCGCGAGTCGCATTGAGCAGTCTCGTTCGCAGGCCAATCAAACCGCGGGCAGGGATGGAAAACTTCAACAGACTGTATTCACCACGTTGCAGCATCTCTTCAAGCTGCCCTCGACGGTTGCCGACAAGCTCCATCACCGGTCCCATGTTTTCCGTGGGAACTTCGATCGATAGTACTTCGAATGGTTCGTGCTTCTTGCCGTTGATCTCTTTAAACACGACTCGCGGTTTGCCAACGCTTAGCTCAAAACCTTCTCGCCGCATCGTTTCGATCAAAATCGCCAAGTGCAAAACGCCTCGACCACGAACCGCGTACGCTTCGGATCCTTCCACCGGCGCAACGCGCAACGCGACGTTGCGCTCGAGTTCCTTTTCAAGCCGCGCTTTCAACTGCCGTGTCGTCACATACTTGCCCTCGCGGCCCACCATCGGAGACGTGTTGACGCTGAACACCATTTCCAAAGTCGGCTCATCCACCGTCAGGCGAGTCATCGCCGATCCGACTTCGATTGCAGAAATCGTGTCACCAATCTCAACATCATCCAAACCTTCGATCGCGACGATGTCGCCCGCCTGCGCGGATTCAGTCGCGACCCGGCCGAGCTTATCAAAGACGAAAAGCCCTGCAATCTTTTGTTTGCTGACGTTGCCATGGCCGTGCAAGTCGACCATCTGGCCCGCGTTGATCTGGCCCGCAAGGATGCGTCCGACGGCGATTCGCCCCACATACTCGGACCAATCGAGTGTCGTTACCATCATCTGAAGGGGCGCGTCCCAGTTGACAACCGGTCCCGGCAACTTGTCCACCAATAGGTCAAGCAGCGTCACCATGCTTTCCGTTGGTTTGGCAGGATCAATCGTCGCGTAGCCTTCTTTTGCTGATGTGAACACATAGGAAACGTGGTCCAGCTGATGCTCACCGCCTAGTTCCGCAAGCAATTCTAGCGCTTCATCCAACGCTTCGTGGGGACGCCCATCGGGACGGTCGACCTTGTTAACCACGACGATCGGCCGAACGCCCGCTTCTAAAGCTTTTTCCAAGACGAAGCGAGTCTGAGGCATCGGCCCTTCAGCGGCGTCGACAAGCACGAGAGCACCGTCGGCCATACTGACCACACGCTCCACCTCACCACCGAAGTCGGCGTGACCAGGCGTGTCGATAATGTTGATTTTCACGCCACGATAATGAATGGCGATATTCTTTGCCAGGATCGTAATCCCGCGTTCTCGCTCCAGATCATTGGAGTCAAGGATTCGCTCCCCGCGGAGCTCGGAATCGCGCCATTGACCGCTTTGCCGAAGCAAGCAATCAACGAGCGTCGTCTTTCCATGATCGACGTGGGCAATGATAACGACGTTGCGGATGTCTTCGCGGCGCAAGGGAGCAGTTCGCTAGTGAACGGAATCGGGGGCAGGGCCAACAACAACGAAAAACCCAATAAAATCCAGACACAAGATGGTCTGAAGGAGGCAGACCGGTCAACGCCGAACTGTGGATCAGTTGTCAACACAGCCCACTAAGGCCAAAAACACCACTTAAATCGGTATACTGCGGCCAGCAAGATGCCACTGCACTTTGCTTGGTCGCTCTCCCCGTTTGCCCTCTGCCTTTGCTGTTGTCAATCAATACGACTCATGCAATGATCTCGATTGCTTCCCGCCGGCACCTTCGGCACCCTTGTTCGCTCCTCATCGGCTTCTGCCATGAACGAGTTTGTGAAAAGTTTCACAAACTCATTCGCATTGGTGGTCCATTGAAATAAGTCGAGTGGAGTCCGCCGAGTGGAAACCATAGCGGGCGGAAGGCGTTGGCGAAGCCTAAACGTTCGATCTTTACCTATAACTGCCTGCGTTTCCATGACGGTCATCAAACGTGGTCTCGATTTGCCGATAACCGGCCAACCGGAGCAGCGAATCAGTGCTGGTCCGCTCGTCTCTCAAGTTGGATTGATCGCCGATGATTACATCGGAATGAAGCCGACGATGCTTGTTTCCGAGGGCGACCGAGTCAAGCAAGGTCAGCCGCTGTTTGAAGACAAGAAAAGTCCGGGCATCCTTTACACCGCTCCGGCATCGGGGCGTATTGCCGCGGTTCATCGTGGTGAAAAGCGAAAGTTCGTTTCGATAGTGATCGATGTCGAAGGCGACGAGCGAGTTGAATTTAGCGGAGTGCGAGGCACCCCGGTTGCATCCAAGGGACGCCAAGGGGTGACCGATCAGTTGGTGGCCTGCGGACTTTGGACCTCGTTCCGGACGCGTCCTTTCGGTCACGTTCCGGCGATCAACAGTGTACCGCATTCGATTTTTGTGACCGCGATCGACACCAGCCCTCTGGCAGCCGATCCGCATGTGGTTTTGGCGGGTCAAAAGGACAGATTTGTCACGGGCCTCGAGGCGATTTCCCAGCTCACCGACGGCAAGGTCTACCTTTGCCAAAATGGCCAAGGAAACATTCCCGGAAGCGACCTACCGCGGGTGCAAGCGGAAACCTTTTCAGGTCCTCATCCCGCCGGCCTTCCTGGAACCCACATTCACTTTCTTGATCCTGTAAGTCCTACGAAAACCGTCTGGTACTTGAATTATCAAGACGTTATCGCCATTGGATCGTTCTTTCAAAATGGCGTTCTCGATTGCCGTCGCGTGATATCGCTCGCCGGCCCTGTCGTGAAACAACCACGCCTGATCGAGACGCGAATGGGTGCAAAGCTAGACGACCTTGTCGCTGGCGAATTGCAGCCCGGCGCGACTTCGCGTGTCATCAGTGGTTCGGTCCTATGCGGCCGAAAGTCGGAAGAAACGGTTAATTTCCTCGGGCGTTATCACCTGCAAGTGTCGGCGCTCGAAGAGGGCACTCATCGCGAATTCCTCGGCTGGCAAAAACCAGGGTTCGATAAGTTTTCGATTACCAAAGTCTTCGCATCGGCGATGCTGCAAGGCAAGAAGTTCGCGTTCACGACGAGCACCGAAGGAAGCGAACGCGCGATGGTGCCGTTGGGCACTTACGAAAAAGTGGTTCCCATGGATCTGCTGCCGACCCAGCTTCTGCGAGCTCTGATCATTCGGGATACCGAGCAAGCCCAACAATTGGGTGTTCTTGAGCTAGAAGAGGAAGACGTTGCGTTATGCACATTCGTCTGTCCCGGAAAATACGAATACGGCACGCTCCTGCGTGATAACCTTACCACGATTCAACGCGAAGGCTGATAATTAAATGAAAGCTCTGCGTGACCTACTTGATCGCGTTCATCCGTACTTTGAAAAAGGTGCGATCCTCGAAAAGGCCTACCCAGTTTTCGAGGCGTTGGACACGTTTTTGTACACCCCCGGCGAGACCACCGATAAGGTGACTCACGTTCGCGACGGCATCGACCTGAAGCGAATGATGAGTATGGTCGTTTTGTCGCTGATTCCGGTGACGCTTTTCGGAATGTGGAATGTTGGCTACCAAGCGAACTACGCGATCGCGAAAATGACCGAAGTGGGTGCTCCATTCGAATTCGATTGGCATCACTCCGTTCAGACCCTTCTCGGTCTGGGGCATAACCCCAACAGCTTTGTCGATTGCTTCATGTACGGGGCGATTCACTTCATCCCGATCTATGCGGTTTGCATGTTCGTCGGTGGGCACATCGAGCTGATCTTTAGCGTGCTTCGCGGGCACGAGATCAACGAGGGTTTTTTGGTCACCGGCCTTTTGTTTCCACTAACCCTTCCCGCATCGATTCCGCTCTGGCAAGTTGCTTTGGGCATCGCTTTTGGAGTCATCGTTGCGAAGGAGGTCTTCGGTGGGACCGGAAGAAACTTCTTAAATGTTGCTCTCGCCTCGCGGGCGTTCCTCTACTTCGCTTATGCCGGCCAAATCAGTGGCGATCGCGTCTGGACGGCGGTGGACGGATTTAGCGGTGCGACCGCCCTGGGGCAAATGGCTGTAGCCAAAGGCAAGGCCGTCGACTCGCTCGCGTCAGTGACATATCCATGGGGTGAAGAGCCGATCACTCTGATGAGCGCGTTCTTGGGAACGGTTCAAGGATGCATTGGCGAAACGAGTACGCTTTTGTGCATCGTCGGCGCCGCGATTCTAATCGCATCGGGAATCGGTTCTTGGAGGATCATGGCGGGCGTTGTCGCCGGCGTGATTGCCACCTCGCTGCTCCTCAACGGCACCGACCAGGGCACCAATGCCATGTTTTCAATCCCGTTCTACTGGCACCTCTCCGTCGGCGGACTTGCCTTTGGTCTGGTCTTCATGGCGACCGATCCGGTCAGCGCCTCGATGACCGAAACGGGCAAGTGGGTATACGGCGGCTTGATCGGATTCATGACAATCCTCATTCGTGTTCTCAACCCTGCATTTCCTGAAGGCATCATGCTTGCCATTCTGTTTGGCAACGTCTTTGCCCCGCTGATCGATTATTTCGTCGTTCAACTCAACATCCGTCGAAGGGCTGCACGCTATGCTGCAACGTGATTCACTCAGCTATACCTTCTTGGTCGCAACTACGCTCTGCGTAGGATGTAGCCTTGCGGTCAGTGCCGCTGCGGTCGCGCTTCGCAAGCCGCAAGAAGAGAACAAACTGTTGGACCGCCAGAGAAACATTCTCGATGCGGCTGGCTTGGCGCTTGGCGAAAAAGGCTACGTCGCCGGCGAATTGTCGAAAAGCGAAGTTGCAAAGCTTTACGAACGTGTCGAGGAAAGACTGGTCAACTTGGAAACGGGTGAGTACGAAAGCGGACTCGATCCGGCGAAGTACGACCCACGTGACGCGGCGAAGAAAGAGGGATCCAGTCATGAGATCAACGACCCCACGTTTAACATCGGAATCGAACGTCGCGAAAAAGTGGCTCGCGTATTTTTGATTCGCGACCCCAAGACACACGAAATCGCGCAAGTGGTTCTTCCCGTTTACGGAAAAGGCCTCTGGTCGACGCTCTACGGGTATTTGGCAGTCAAGAAGGATGTGCAGACGGTGCAAGGCCTCACCTTCTATGAACATGCCGAAACACCTGGGCTGGGCGGCGAAGACGACAATCCAGGTTGGAAAGCACAGAGGGTTGGCCTGAAACTTTATGACGAAAATGGCAAGCCCGCCGCCGCAGTGGCAAAAGGCCCTGCGCCGGCGGATAGCACCCATTTAGTGGATGGCCTCTCGGGGGCGACGATCACGTCCCGAGGCGTGACGAACTTGATCGGATACTGGACCGGTCCCGATGGATACGGCGAATACTTGAAAAAATTGGCGATCGAAATCAACTCACCATCCAAGGGAGACAGCGATGGCGGCTCCAAAGGCTAAAGAAATCCTGTTCGGCCCGTTGGTCGATAACAATCCAATCGCTCTTCAAATCCTTGGGATCTGTAGCGCATTGGCAGTCACGACCAGCATGAAAACGGCGATGGTGATGGCGATTGGCGTTACCGTCGTGACAGCGTTCAGCAACGCTGCGGTCTCGGCCATTCGGCAATACATCCCCAGCAGCATCCGAATCATTGTTCAAATGGTCGTGATCGCGTCGTTGGTGATCGTCGTCGACCAAATCCTTAAGGCGTACATGTTCGATGTTAGCAAACAGTTGTCCGTGTTCGTCGGACTGATCATCACCAACTGCATTGTCATGGGACGCGCCGAAGGCTTTGCGATGAAGAACGGACCAGGCATCAGTTTTCTTGACGGCATCGGCAACGGACTTGGCTACACCGCAGTCCTGATGGTGGTTGCCTTCTTCCGTGAACTGCTTGGGAACGGGTCATTATTTGGCTACACCATTCTCCCCCTCGACCGTAATGGGGGTTGGTACAACCCCAACGGACTAATGCTTTTGCCACCGAGTGCGTTTTTTCTGATTGGAGGCCTCATTTGGCTACTTCGGTCGTTCAAGCCACAACAAATTGAAGAGGCGTAATGTCATGTTAGAAGATTACCTCAGCATCTTTCTGAAGTCTGTTTTCATTGAAAACATGGCTCTGGCGTTTTTCTTGGGCATGTGCACGTTCATGGCCATCAGCAAGAACATCAAAACGGCGATTGGCCTTGGTATCGCCGTCACGATCATTCAAGCGCTGACCGTTCCAGCGAATAATCTGGTTTACACCTATCTGCTGAAGAAGGGCGCCCTATCCTGGGCCGGAAGCTCGTATGCCGAAATGGACCTCACGTTCCTTGGGTTCATTTCTTACATCGGCGTCATCGCGGCGTTAGTTCAAGTCCTCGAGATGATCCTCGATAAATTTTTTCCACCACTTTACAACTCGCTCGGTATTTTCTTGCCCCTGATCACGGTGAACTGCGCCATCCTTGCCGGTTCGCTGTTCATGGAGCAACGCGAATACGATTTTGGACAATCCGTCGTTTATGGCTTCGGGTCAGGATTCGGCTGGGCTTTGGCGATTGCTGCGCTGGCCGGGATTCGCGAAAAGATGAAGTACAGCGACGTGCCTCCTCCTCTGCGTGGACTTGGTATCACCTTCATCACTGTCGGATTGATGGCGTTGGCTTTCATGTCGTTTAGCGGTATTCAATTGTAGAGCAGTTGTCGTCTGTCGCCTTCCGAACATTTCCCCTGTTAATCACTACCCATGTCAACAGTCATTTTCGGCGTCTTGATGTTCACCGTCGTGGTGGTCTCGCTGGTTGCCTTCATTCTGGCTGCCAAAAGCCAATTGGTCGCAACAGGCCCGGTCAAGATTTTGGTGAACGGCCAAAAAGAGATCCAGGTTCCTGCGGGCGGAAAGCTCTTAGGCGCACTTGCCGATGCCGGTATTTTCGTTTCTAGCGCCTGCGGTGGCGGCGGCACGTGTGCACAGTGCCGGGTGAAGGTGGAAGAGGGTGGCGGTGAAATCTTGGCAACCGAGAAGGGTCACATCACCAAAAAAGAAGCGGCCGAAGGGGAACGACTGAGCTGCCAAGTCGCGGTTCGTCAGGACATGAAGATCGAAGTTCCACCTGAGGCGTTTGAAACCAAGAAGTGGAATTGCACGGTCAAGAGCAACCACAATGTTGCAACGTTCATCAAGGAGTTCGTCCTTGAGCTTCCACCAAACGAAGAAGTCGACTTCAAGGCGGGCGGCTACATCCAGATCGAATGCCCACCCCATACCGTTGCTTACAAAGACTTCGATATCGAAGAACGGTTTCATCCAGACTGGGATAAGTTCAACATCTGGCGTTACGTGTCAAAGGTCGACGAGCCAGTCGTTCGCGCCTACTCGATGGCGAATTACCCCGGCGAAAAGGGCATCATTATGCTTAACGTTCGCGTCGCAAGCCCTCCGCCTCGCGGCCCCGAAGGAATCCCACCAGGCAAGATGAGTAGCTACATCTTCAGCCTGAAGCCAGGTGATAAGGCAACCATCAGCGGCCCTTACGGCGAATTTTTCATTAAAGATAGCGACGCGGAGATGGTCTACATCGGCGGCGGGGCGGGTATGGCGCCGCTGCGAAGTCACATTTTTGAACTTTTCAAGCGTAAGAAGACCACCCGTAAAGTTTCTTATTGGTACGGTGGCCGCAGCACGCGTGAACTTTTTTATGTCGATCACTTCCGCGACATCGAGAAGGACTTCCCGAACTTCAAGTTCAATATTGCCCTCAGCGAGCCTGCCCCTGAAGACAATTGGACCGGTTACAAGGGATTCATTCACCAAGTCCTTCTGGAAAATTACTTGAAGAATCATCCTGCGCCCGAAGACATCGAGTACTACATCTGCGGTCCACCGATGATGAATGCCGCCGTGTTCAAAATGCTCGACGATCTCGGTGTTGAACCTGAGAACATTGCCTACGACGACTTCGGTGGATGATATCATCGAACAACGATTGGGGCGGTCTTTTTTTCGGTTGCTGACTTGGTCGTTTCCAAGTCTTTGTTTACTAGGCATCGGTGGCAAGCCGGACGCTGTTGCCGCCATGCAACCAGCGATGATCGAGGCTCATGGCGAGACGATGGGAACATCGTACGCCGTGAAGATCTTTGATCCTCCGCAGACATTAGCGGAAGACTGGCGATTTCAAATCGATCGTGAATTGCGATCGATCACTGACCAGATGTCGACCTACGTCGATTCGTCCGAAATCAGCCGATTCAACGCAAGCGAATCTCTCGAATGGTTTCCGGTCAGTTCGTCATTCGCCACGGTCGTGGTGCGTTCACTTGAACTATCGGAACAATCCGGCGGCGCGTTTGACATCACCGTCATGCCTCTGGTCAAGGCATGGAGCTTTGGTCCCAGTAAAAAGCGTGCCGTACCCCCGACCGATGAAGAGATTGCAGAGTTACGAAAGGTTGTCGGGTACAAGCTGATCGACGCGCGGCGAGAGCCACCAGCGATACGCAAGCTTGCACCGCAAGTCACGATCGACTTGAACGCGATCGCTCCCGGTCATGCGGTCGATCGCATCGTGGAACGACTCGCCGCCATGGGCGCTAAGAACCTATTCGTAGAACTTGGCGGCGAGGTTCGCGTCACCGGCAGCAAAGGCGAGAAGTCATGGACCGTCGGAATCCAACAACCGGACAAGATGGGCGCAGTCGTTGCGGTGGCTTATCCGCTCAAGGACCGTTCGATCGCAACGTCGGGAGATTATCGCAGCTTCTTCGAATACGACGGCAAAAGGTATTCGCATACGATCGACCCACGCACAGGCAGACCGATCACTCATCAACTTGCATCCGTAACCGTGTTAGCCGATGATTGCATGACGGCAGATGGCATGGCCACGGTCTTAAGCGTCCTGGGTGAAGCCGAGGGAAGGGAGTTCGCAACGAAACTGGGTCTGGACTCACTTTTCATGGTACGGAGTGTGGACAAAGCCATCTCCATGACGGCAACCGGCTCGTTCACCGCATACGTTTCCGCGCCAAACACAGCGTTTACCTCACCGGGCCTAGCATCGGAATCAAAAATGGACGCGAATTCCTATCTTCCGATCGCGATTGCATGCATGATTGCTTTCGGATTGATTGTGTGTGCGATGGCGATTGGCGTTATTTTTGGCAGGCGTGCGATCAGCGGATCCTGTGGCGGTCTCGCCAATTCCAAAGACGCCGACGGAAATACAAGTTGCTCGCTGTGCAGCAACCCAGCCGATGCCTGCAAAGAACTCCGAAATCGAATGTCACCGGCGCCGAAAGCATCGGCATCTTCGGATTTGCAAGAGTAGCTTGCCCCTCCTCATGCTTCGGTCCACTCCGATTTCCTGACTCACATCGTAGCGACGTTCGTTGAACCAGGGACCGTCGCGCGAATGGTGAGGCTACCTTAGCGTGTTCAACTATCCGTTGGGATGGAGATCGACTGCTGAGACCGCCAGGGTTTGGAATCCACTTCACCCGGCTTCAACCGAACCGACTCATCGCTTCGCGTGGGACGAGTCGCCGAGCTTCAACCCTCAACTGCTAACTGCTAACTGCTAACTGCTAACTGCTAACTGCTAACTGCTAACTGCTGCCTATAACTTGGCAAAAGAATGCATACCAATAAAAAAACTCGAGGACAGGAATTCAATCCATATCCTCGAGTTTCATTCGTCTGATGGGACGTGTCTGCGGTTAGTTGTTGCCGCGTAGCAGCTGGGCTAAACCGTAGGTGAAGAATGATCCCAGAGCAAAGTTCAACGCTTCTTCTTCACACTTGTAACGGAGGATCACGATATCGCCCGGTTGAATCAGCGGCCGTTGACGCGGGTCGCTGATGGCTGCCGAAAGATCTACCTGGATGGCCACTTGGCCGTTGCAGCGAGTCTTTCGGAGGATGAACACTTGGCCTGGTGGAACTCCACCAACCGCACGTGCACCGCTTAATCCACCACCGCCACCGCCGGCACTATTTCCACCGGCACCGATGCTTGCTCCAGCGATCGACATCGCACCCAGCACGTCCAAGTCATAGTCACGAGGCAGCTGGAATTCTCCGCCTGGCAACAATCCGCCAGTGTAGAAGACTTCGGTTTCACGCGTTTCGATGTACACAATATCGCCGTCTTCCAACACCACGTCGTTCTCTTTCAGCTGAGGTACAACGCCGGGTGGAAGCCGCAGCGGAATCCTCAGGATCGAAGGGTCATCTGGCAACTCAGGAGGACAAGCGCACGGATCAAGCATCGCAGCTTGCTGCTGAGCATAGAATTCCTTCATGAACTCGGCTCGCTTGCGCTGATCAGCCAAACTGGCTCGGAGCACCTTTACTTCATTCTTCGCGTTGATACCCGGCAAACCACCGGTTTCCACCAAGGCGTGCAGAATGTCGTTTTGGTAGGCAGGGAGTTTGACCAACGCTCCTCGACCGGCTCGATCGCTGCCGCCGCTGATCGCACCCGACGAGATGTTATTGCTGAGCAACCCACCACCGTCTTCACGAACAACAATCACGTTGTACGTGCGTTCCTTGATCAGCGACACGATCGGCCGAGCCTTCTCAGGCCGCAAAATATCACTATTGATGTAGGCTTCGCGGATCTTATCGCGGATCTGATCCAGCGTGAGGCCACGAACCTCCAGCGGTTCGATCAGCGGTAGCGACAAAGTACCGTCTTCCTGCACAGCGATCGGAAACCCGATCGATGGAGGAAGCGTGCTTGCCGCATCAGGGAAATTAACAGGTGGTGGCTCTGGCGTCACGTTCGGCGGATTGAATGGCAACACACCTTCGATGTAAACGCCAAGGATGTCGCCATTATCAATCTGATATTCGCGTGGCGGCTCCATCGAGAGCAGCGAAACGTCCACAGGAACAAGATTATTTTTTGGCGGCGCGAAGAACTGCGGTGGCAGTCGATTCGCGGGGACACCATTGATCGGCTGAGTCAGGCTTGAGCAACCGCCCAGGATGACCGTCGCCAGCGTGGCCGTGAGCGACATAACGCGTCGGCGGCGCCGTGCGGTAGCCGTCACTTTTCGGCGAGGAAATGGGATCATCGTTTCACGTCTCTTTAGCATGCGTTGCTGCGCAATGTCAGCGAACTGGATGTCATGAAAGGTTGAGTAAGGAAAGGGAACAAGGCGTCAGATCAATCAAAGCCGAACGGATCGGCATTCGGTTGAGGAACAGCCGGAGCCGGCTTTTCAGCCGGTGGAACGACTTTGGCAGCATCGGCCTCCGGTGCGTCAAGCTTTGGCGCGTCAGCCTTGGGTAGCTCCAACTTCGGTGCTTCGACCTTCGGCTGCGCATTCGCAGCAGCCGGCGGTGCGACAACCGCAGCGGGAGGTGCAGGCTTCGGCATCGGCTTCACTTCCACCGGTGCCTTGGGCATTACCTTCGCTGCAGGCTCGGCCATTGGCTTAGGAACCGCTTCGACTTGATCGGTTAGCGTCCCGGTCGCTGGCCCCATGAGGCCGACTTCCATCGGCGCGGCTGCCGTCGGTGCTGCCCCCATCGGTTGCGGTCCCGCCGGTGGATATGCCATCGACGTCCTTACCTGACTCCAGTTACCGATTCCGTCTTGTTCGGCGGCCTGAACCCCTAACGGGAAGCCTTCGAACCATGCGTTCATGCGAGCTTGCCCGTCCGCGGCTTGGTATTGCCAACCCCAGTAAGACTGTGGGCAGACCGCTGGTACACACCCGTTCCCGCCGTCGGCAACCGATTTGTAACCGTCACGGAAACCGCGTTCGATATCGCTGAGATATCGTTTGTTACAAAAGTTCTTCTTGCGACAATGCCAAGCCTTGGCTGCCCAAGCGTCATTGCGATAGCTGACTAAGAAGTCATCAATCGCAGTGTTGTTCGACATTTGGCCACTCAGCCCTGACAGCATTGTGCAGCCGACAGCAGGGTAGAGCAAGAAACCGAGTGTCGCCATCAACAGGATGCGGCGAAGCATCCTCGTTTTTTTTGTTGTCTCGCCCGCTGATGCGATCGAAACGAAGTGGCTTGCAGATTCAGCGATCGCCTCGGCGTTCACTGGTCCGATGACTTGTGGCTGGCAAGTCGGTGTGGAATCGCTTCCGGTGGATTCGTTGTTAAAACGAGTCGCCATGTTGGCCCCCCTGGCTGCAACGGCAATCGTGATGCGGTCAGTCATGTCATGCGGGTTTTGCGGATTGCAATGACCCGTTGGCTTTCTTATCGCCCCTCCATGGACGTCCGGTTGAATCAAAGTTTCGGAAAAGACCGGTCGTTCCGGTTTTCAGGCTCCTGACGAGGCAAACTGCCGCCTAAGAATCAAGCTTTTCTCGCTCGCCGAGTCACTGGCCAGCACCAACTGGCTGCCAAACCACTGGCTGCCAATCCTAGCCCGAATCGCAGTGAAACGAACCACTTCCGTCAAAATCACTCGGCTCGCACCTAGGGCTCATACAAAACGACAACAAACTCGTTCGATTGCGATGACAAGCTAACGAGGGGTTGCACACCTGTCCTGGACAAAACTTTGCCAGGAACACGCTCCTATCGTTCAAAATTGCTTTCAAACGTGGCGTCTAGCGTTCAATGACGCGGCTTTAAGCGAACTATAACTGCAATTTCTCCATTCGCGACTAGTCATCTTGAAGTCGCCTTTTATACTGATCGACGAGGACGGCCACTTTGGGTAATCGGTTCGAGTCCGGGCAAAAACATCAGCGCCGCCTCAAACCTTTTCTCAGGCGGATTCCAACCGTGTGCATCGGGTGGTTTCGATACAGCCTCGTTTTGTGCTAGCAGATACAGAGTTCCTATGTCGCTTTTGATGCTGCTATCCCTCGCTGTCGCCGTCGCCACATCGCTGATGTTGGTGCCCGTCGTCCGGCATTTTTGCCGCCTTTTGGGCGTAGTCGATAAACCTGACGCGGAACGAAAGCTCCAGTCCAATGCAGTCTCGTTGGGTGGGGGATTAGCCGTTTTCGCATCGGTCTGCGTCACCTTCACTGCCGTCTTACTGTGTGACCGATACTTCGGTGACGGCGTGTTGGGCGTCCTCGACCAACGCTGGCATGTCCTGTTTTATTCCGCCGCAGCCCTGATGCTGATCGGTTTGTTCGACGACGCCTTCACTCTCCGCGGCCGCCAAAAACTCCTTCTTCAAATCCTGGTCGTGGTCGGCGTGGTCGGCGGTGGAACGGTGGTGCAAACCGTTCGAATCCTCGGCACAAGCATCGACCTCGGCGTTTTTGCATTCCCACTTACCGTGATCTGGCTTCTTGCCGCAATCAATGCGTTGAACCTGCTCGATGGGGCTGACGGCATGGCATCGACTGCTGGTTCAATCATCAGCGGTGGGCTCGCGATCCTTTGTTTTCAAACCAACACGCCACTCGGTGCCGTCGTTGCTGCAGCTCTCTGCGGATCGCTTCTCGGTTTCCTCGTTTTCAATCGTCCCCCGGCGTCGATCTACCTTGGTGACGCGGGAAGCATGGTCATCGGTTTGTTCGTCGGGGTGTTGTCCATCTGGGGCTCGGTGAAAGGCTCCGCGCTGGCATCCGTCGCGCCTCTCCTGGTTTTGACTCTGCCGCTATTCGATTCGTCCATCGCAATTCTGCGACGCGTTTTGACAGGTCGAAGCATTTATGCCACCGATCGCGCTCATTTGCACCATCGTTTGCTCGATCGTTTCTCACATCCGATGATGCTGGTCGTCGTGGCTTCGCTTTGTACAATCACCAGCATTACCTCCATCCTCAGCGTGACCTTCCAGCAACAATGGATTGCGTTTTTCGGCGTCGCGCTGGTGATTGCCCTGCTGGTCCTCACGCGATCGTTTGGTAATGCCGAGCTGCACATGCTCGTTAAACGCGGTGCAAACTTCGGCGAATCGCTCTTGGTTCGAAGCAACCATACCGATGGCAAAGTCCATCAGAAAACGGTACAGCTTCAAGGCAACCGACAGTGGGACGCGATTTGGAACTCGCTCGTCGAATTCGCAATGGATCGGCATTTGTCAAAAATCAAACTCGACCTCAGCATCGCTTGGATGCAGGAAGGCTATCACGGTTCTTGGCAACGCTCTCGACTTCCGGAAAAGTCACAACAGCTCGTTTTGAAGATGCCCTTGTACCTCGATACAAAAATGGTTGGACGCATCGAGGTGATCGCCAGCGCGCAGTCCCCTGAAATCATGGAGACCCTCGATCTACTGAGCGATCGCTTCCGAGAGCTGCAGCATCAAGTCCAATTCCTCGTTGACAAGGTGGCGACGAACACCCCCATCGTTGCGATTGAACAAAGTGTGCCCTCGAACCATGCCACTAACTCCTCCGAATCGACGGATGAGGAATCCACCTCCACTGCCGTTTCTGCCGACAAGCCTTTGCCATACTCATCTCTCGGCGACCAGTCTCCCGGCAAACGCAGCGGACAGCCAGCATTCCATTAGCAGCCGCATGCTCCGCGTCGGCCCTATGCTTCGCCAATCCGCCTGATTGTCTCGTTCGTCTTTACTCCATCTCATCATCCACATCATGCGGAACAAGATTTCACGTTCGCATAACCCACCCCATGCGAACAGGGATTACCGACCACAGAGACTTGGCATTGACGCGACAGAGAGCCCATTCGACCCGGTTGCGGTACAATGAACGGTTGGGCCGTCACTGGACCTTTGGCGGCATGCGGTACGACGAGTTTTGAAAATCCCTACTATCCGCAGAATCGCCATTCAATCCCCCAGACGTCTCTCGCAGGGTTGCAGTTATCCGCCTGTCGCTAGACATTACGCGACGCCCTGTCCATCATCACATGATCGGCGAAATGAGTTCGCCTAAAGGTTTGCATGCTCTCGGGAATGAGAAGCAAAAGAAGGTGCACTGTCACCCAAGGGAACGAAGTGCGCCCGGACCGCACCCCTAAAAAACGCCTGCAGGGCCTTCCGCCCCAAGACCTATCGAATGCCGATCCTTCAATCCGAACCCGATTGCTTTCCCGATGACCTGTTCATCACGGCCGCTGACGATGCGCCTTGGTGGGCCTGTTACACGCGTTCTCGTCAAGAAAAGCAGTTGATGCGATCCTTGCGAGCCGCCCAAATCCCGCATTACGCCCCGATCATTTCCCGTCGGTATCGCTCTCCGGCGGGTCGAATTCGCGAGTCGTTTTTGCCCCTGTTTGCGAATTACGTGTTCATTCGCGGCGATGAAATGGCGCGTTATGCGGCCGTTTGCTCCGGGTGCGTCTCGCGCACCATCACCGTTCCCCAACCACAACTGCTACTTGAAGACTTGCGGCAAATACATGACCTGATTCGGCTCGGGGCTCCCCTTTCACCCGAGGCTCGAATCGA
>JANOBM010000074.1:0-3089 GCA_031411655.1 Planctomycetaceae bacterium | reverse complement strand
CTCGGACTTACTACTTGCTCGGACTTATCGCTTGCTCGGACTTATATCTTGCTCGGACTTATATCTTGCTCGGACGGATCCGGCCGATTTGTGCGGTCCTCCAAAATCGAATATGATCCGTGTGTCGGCGGTCCATGTGAGCCCGCGACAAACGAACAACACCTGACGAACCAACGGTTGCACCTCCGATCGCGATTCAGCGCTTCCGAAGTGGCTAATCGTCGGCGCGATCGAGGCGAACCGAGCCGTTCGTCAGTAAATAGCACTCAAAAGGAACTAGCCATGCCGGACGCGGAACCAGTTCAACAGTCCCTTCTCAGTTGGATGTTCACGGCGTTGGGCTTTCCGTACGTGATCCTCTTGCCGCTCGCAGGATTGTTGAGCTTTCTGTTGGCGCTGGTCATCGTGCTTCGCGGCAAAGGACCGATGGCAGGCGCGGCACTTATCCTCATCGTTCATGTGCCACTTTTCATTGGCGTGTTTGCTGCGATTCAAGGGGCAATTGCTTCTTACACTGTGATTGCAATGAGTGCATCGACGCCAAAACCTTCGGAGGTGGCTGCTGGCATATCAACCGCACTCGTTGCGCCTTTGGTCGGAATGTTATTGATGGTTCCGGGCTACGCGACTGCCGCGCTCGGTGCATTCATTCGGTCCTTTGTTGCCAATGCGGAAGAAACCAAACCGAAAGACTGACGAACACATTAAGGGTTAGATGTTGCGTCGCAACGCGATGAGCTCTCCGGCGGGATACGTGGTGCCGAAGGGTTTGCAGCCGACTGGCCGAGAGTCAGCCAACATCTAAGCCCCTGTTCAAGAAGACCAGCGGCTGTTTGAGTGGACCATCGATCGGTTCACGCTCGTCCCTAGGGGATTGCTTCCGCGCGGCCACCGTTTGAGATGGTCTATCTCCATCGCAGCACCCGCGCGAACGGTGCCATCACGCTGGGCATCGGTTTGCTTGAGTATAGCTAGGTGGAGATGGCGGTCAGAAAGGGGACCGGAGCGACAGTCAAAACGATATTTTTGGCAGTTAGAAAGGCGACCACTTGGGTCCGTTTTTGCATTCGTAAAGTTTCGTTGATTGACGTTGGCCCACCGCCAAGCTTCTTCGTTGGTGGAGCAGACGAACGTTTCGAGGCCCAGTGATTGGGCGAGATCATTGATCCAGCCCGAGGGTCCGCAGGCTTCCATCACGACGAGGTCGATTTTTTCGCTTTTGAAGACGGTGGTGAGGTAAGCAGGGTCCGTTGCGGTAGTTTGGAATCTGTATTTTCGGGTTGCGGTGTCAGGGTGCATGACCGGGTTTGCTAGAATTCTTTGATATTCGTCTTGCGGCGGCGATGGCGGAAGCCGTCGTTCTTGGCCCCGCGGCGATTCCAGAACGCTTCTCGATCGTGGGTTTCGCTCAGGTCGTCCGCTTTCAGTTGCAGCAGCGGTTCCAGCGAGTCGTCCCGCCAGAACTTTTCGGTTCCCTTGATCCGCTTATTGATTTGCTTTTGCGTCGATTCCACCGGCGAGGTTGTGATCGGTAAGGCTGCAAGACGATATTCCTTGTACTTCATCCGCGGGGCATTGTTGCTTAAGTAGGTGATCGCGCGGCGAATCGCTTCGGGCACTTCCTTTTCAACTGATGCGATTCCTTGGAGGGCATCGATCACTTTTTGGACATCCCCGGCCCACACTAACTCAAGCCACTGCAGGTACAACGACCAGCCATCCTCGATCCGGCCATGCGATGCGATCGCGGCGGCGTAAACATAGCTCAACGCATGCATCAAATCGGTGATCGGTGTGTAGTGCGAAAAGTGCGTCGACCACAGCGACCAATTCACTTTCAATCCGTCACCCATGAAGGCTTTGGACGTTGCCTTGTTAAACCCTCGCCCGAACGCTTCACCGGCCAACGCCCGTCCTAAGTGATCATAACCGCGGCGAGTCGCGACGATCGTCTTCACTAATGGTTCACCGCCGCTCCAACGAGCGGTCCGTGAAGACTTCTCGATTGTGTTGGGCTCTGCTTTCGTTTTCTCAGCGGCTCCCTGGCAGGCGTCTCGTTGGCCCGCAGACGATTGCGATTCTCCGGTGTCTGGGTTTCCCGTTGGAACGTGTTGGCGGTGGATTTCATTGAGTTTTGGCACCACCCAAAGCGAATCTTTCAAGCACTCAGGCACGTCGGGTGTCGGGTCTTTGCTGGCGGGCTTTCCTAGATAAGTTTGCAGTACACCGGTCTGAGTCTCTCGCCACCAACGATGCTTCTTCCCCTCAGATTTGTCATTGCCCCAACAGTCGTCTCGCACTTGAACTCGACCACCATCACATTGAATCACGGCCACGCGACCTTCCCAACCATTGGCCGGTGCGTCGTCGCTTTGACCATGTTGTTGTTCGGGAATGCTGGCCGAGGTATAGGCTTTGATGCGTTCTTGCTGTTCGTCGATTCGCTCGTTGCCAATTCGAATGGCGACGCGTTGACACTGCTTGGCCGAGACTTTCAGTTCGGCGAGGTCTTCCAAGTTGCGACTCGCGGCAGCGTAAGAAGAATCGCGAGCCACTGCGATACTGATCTTGCGAAGCACAGCGGGTGTGTGCAGATGATCGACATCACACTGCAGTGTTCTCATCTGAGGGAAAAAAATCGAGGCGGCAAGCCTCGCAGTGCAACACTTTGGTTTTGAAATTCACTTTGCCGCGTCTGCTTTGCAGCGATCGATGCTGGGCGGACTTGTCGTGCATCGGGCCGCCACATTTCGGACAAGCGGCTACCTCCGGAGCTTGCTGGGCCTGTTTAGCGAGAAGTTCATTCATGACCAATCGCGTGACTCGATCGACCTGATCGATGGTCCGATCTTCGATGGTCATCAAGCTGGCATTTGCCAAATCTTCCAGGCCGCCTCCCTGAAGCAGCCTCTCAACGACGAGGCTGGCGATTTCTTCTGCGGTTGGTGCTGACGGAGCCCGATCCATGGCAATTTCCTAAAGAGTGTCCTCCAAAAACCCCAGCCCTCCGGGCTGAACTCCCAGAATTGTAATTCCTACACGAATCCACGTCGCCCCCAATCAAAGCGCGCAAACCCGGTCATGCACCC
>JANOBM010000073.1:0-36072 GCA_031411655.1 Planctomycetaceae bacterium | reverse complement strand
CCCCAAGCCGTTCGAAGCGACCATTGCCTCATGTCTGCAATGAGTCATCCATCGGTTCACAGTGTCAAGATACTCGCTATCGCCATCGGCAAGAAGAGCCGGCATTTCGACTCCGTAGTGTTGAATTAAGTGGGGGTCTTTTTTTGGTGTCACAAGGGGAGTCTTATTGAAGGTTCTTACGGAGAAGATTACGGAATGTCGATAGAGGAAGGGGAATCGCGCGCCCGAACGCTTGCGTTCAGGTTGAATCCAGCATCTCACGGCGATGCGACAGTTGCCACCATGAGTCGCAGCAACTCGATCACCCAACCAAGAGAATTTGAATCATCACCAGTAGCAGGCACACCAATAAATGGACGAACTTCATTCGGCTCTGGAAGCCCATGAAAGCACGAAACGCTATCGTGGTTTGCGCGGCGCCGTTGCCGATTACCACTTTCACGTCCAGGTTGAGGATGGGCAGACATTCGGCACGATTGGCAACGAGTTCTGCCGCAACGCGAGTGATCGTTGCAATTTCACCCACGATCAGCACCGGTGGTTTCTGCCATGTCGGTAATTTAACCTGGATCGACTGCTCGCTGAATGCGGCGCTCATCCGAGCCGGGATGGGCTCGGAAGAGAAATGCAGCGTAGCGTGGGAAAATGGCTTGCGTCCATCCATGTAATTTACAGCGGCGTCCATTTTCGCTCGATGATCGCCGTTTACATAGCGTCAGTCTTGCATGGATTTGTGCACCATTTTGTTTAAAGGATGCGCAGCGAATTTGGCAAAGAAGCGAGTGATATGACGAGGCGTTTCGTTTGCCCGATGAATGCACAGATTGTCACTAACCTTCGAGATAGCGATTTTTGGTGATCGGTCCTATCGCTGCGGCTTTCAACTTGACCTCCTCAGCATCGAGGGCGAAGGAAGGATTGATCTCAACGATGACATCGGGAGACACCGTCACGCCGGCATCGGACAACCAGCCGCGATGAAGGTCGCTGATTGCCTTCATCGCTAGCTCCGGCGTGTCCGTCTCGGCTCCATCGGCATTCTTAACGGGAGCAAACACCTCGCTCGCGTCTCCTTCAACCACAAACGCGTTCTCTGCATGAGGCAGGAGATCGAAAATGAATCGCTCAAACTTAATCGCATTTGGCTGGGTGGGTTCAATGCGAGTGCCGTTTTTATCAATAAAGGGAACAGGTTTATTGGCGCGGTGAAAAGGCAATGAGTCGGTCCAATTGGCTGCACGAACCAAGAAGTTTGTATCGAATACATGAACAGCAATATTTCCAGCCCAAAGTTTGAGGCTGCCAGTCTCCGTTTGCTGTTGAGCCGCCTCATCGGGCAAGTCGCTGTACTCAATGATTTGAACATGTCCGTCGACGAGGACGACATTACCCACTTTCTCTTTTGCGAACCGTTTGCGGACAACTTGAGTTGTCATCTCACTGCCGCTCATCAAATGATGTCCGAGCAAGTCAGGGGCACAGAGGGCCGCAATCGGGTTATCCACTTGGACATAAGATAAAACTTCGATACCTCGAGCAACCGCATCCTCCAAGCACCCGGATTTGGAAAGTGCAGCGACGGTACCACCATGGCCATCGGGGCTAAGTGCGAGCGATCCCTTTTCTTCAAGCAAGAGCTTACCGGTGGTGGAATCAACGGCAGGCATCGTCCCTTGACAAAAGATGGTTACATCATCGGCGGATAAACCCAGATAATCATTTTGTTTCCAATAGGCGACGGTCTCGTCATGGGTTGCGGGACTGGTCATCAAATACAGAGGGATACGGACACCGTATCGCTTTGCCGTCGCCCTCAATCGATCGGCAAATATTTGGAAAAGGGTTCGTCCCGAGAGAGGGCCAATCGGAAACAATCCCTTTGGGTGATCGAAACCGAGCCGCGTCCCCTGACCTCCGGCGACAATCACCGCGCCGACTTTGCCAGCAGCCAAGGCGTTTGTTCCTTGCTTTCTCGCATCGGCCGGTGTCCAAGTCGCCCCGGTCCCATCGCTTTTCACCGCAGGAGGCGCAATAGCACGTTTCGCCATGTCTTCAAAATCCGGCTTAACGTCCTCGCCTGCGACCAAGAGCTTCAGTTGCGTGAAATCGACTGCCTCAAGCTGCTTTTGAAACAACTGCTTTTGCTCGGAGGTCAGTTCGGACCAAAACGCCATGACGTGAGCCTGTCCGGCCGCGTCCAGGCGTTTTCGCAGCTTCTCAATTTCGTTCGAATCACTCATAGGGAGGTCTTTGGCATTCGTAAGATCTTAGTTTTGTATCGAGCTGGCATCATCATAAACGCAACGAATGATTCCTACAAAAGCCCTTTGCTCACGACTCGCAGCAAAACTACTTTTAGCAATGTTCCATGCGAAATCCATGTGAAATCTGTGAGTGAAATCGACGGCTGCTATCGATGACATTGATTCCAATCAATGCGCGAGTCGGATTCCGAGCGGAAGTGATTCGCCGAACACCGTATTTTCTTGTTCCGAATTCAATACGCCTCCTTCCGTCAAAAGAGTGATGTATTCCGGAGGAGCTGACATCGCGAGAAGGAACCGTACTGTTTCCGCTCGTTCTTCATCGGCCAAGTCGCGAAAGCGGTCCCCGGTGTGACGAGCCAGTTGCACGATCGCTACCATCGAAGACTTATCGACGATTCGTTGTGACCTAATTTTATCGAGCCAAACCGCCGCTTCGACGGGTCCGATGACAGTGTTCAATGGTCCATAGGCTGGGGTGCGAGCCCCAAGTCGCCCAATAGCCCATAACAGTACAGGGCGGAGTGGATCGGATTTCTTGCGACCAAGTTCTACGAACGCAATTCGTCCCAATTGAACTTTCTCGGCAACTCCGAGTCGCTCGAGGGACGCGACTAAACGCCAAGTTTCCGCAAGTTCGTGGTTTTCAATTCGTAGGTTTTTCTCTTTCAATCCGTTCAGTAACGGACCGGCAAGTTGCGTTTGTTGCCCGCTGGTCATCCCTCCCGCGATTCGTCGCCAGAGAATCAGCGATTCACAGCGAGATTGCGGTGCAGCAAAAGCGATTTTGCCAAAAACGGTTTTCCAACTTTTCGTCACCCGCCAATCGTCTACGGCAACTCCATACCCGGGACGCAGACAGTACCCAAGAAGATTTAACCAACGCGCTTCGTGCGATGGTGAGAGCGAACGTCCAGCCTCATGGTCGATAAGCATTTGCCAGACCTTCCTCAGTAGAGTTGGCGGCCATGCGTCTCGCTTTATATCGGTCACGTCTTGAAGGGTGGTGACCAATTTTCCTGGGTCCAAATCACGAACTTCGCCGAACACTCTCGCAATCGTCGCTCTGCATCTCGCTATTGTATCCTCGTCGACAATCCCGCTGGCTTCGCCCTCATTGAGGTGCGCTGATCGATCGGTTTCAAGAGTGCTTCGAATATCGAAGTCGAGTTGCCATCGTTTCTCGCTGTCGAGATCAACGCACCACATGCCAATGGTGCCGATTTCACTGAGTTCTGATTCAATGGTCACTCGGATCGACTTGGCTTGCTGACGTTTTCCCTCGGTGAGCGCAGTGTAGATGGGAGGCAATTTCATTGCCTCATGATCACACATCTCCACCATCTGACCTGCTCGATCCGCCAGTCTTGTGCTGCTCGACCAAAGGGGAAACTGAACGGGCTGTCCCAGGTGAAGCTGAAGTGGGTGATCGGATGTTTGATAGCGCTCTCCGGCTTGGGCATTGCCGGGAATCAAGCAAATGGCGCGCGGTGGCGCACTGTCGACTTGCATGTAATACGAACGTCCCAGATTGGCTGTGATCTTAACGCCTTCGCCGCGTCGTACCATCGCATAGTATGCAGCGCCCTGCGCGACAGCGAGGTCTAGTCGAAGTGAAGCGAGTTGTTCTGGTGTCCACGAAGGATCGCTTAACGGACGCAACCACCGCGCGATCGAATCTGCGATTCGTTTCCTGATAAGCGGTGCCGCCAACACGCCACCATTAAAGAGCAACCAGGCGGGTCGATCTTCGGAAGTAGCATCATCGCTCGCCAATCCGCTACGTCGGTGATCCAGGAGAAATGAGGACAAGTGCCGTGTTACCGCAGGATCGGCTACGAAAGGCAACCCAAATTCACGAAATCCACTTTGACCCATCATCGGACGGTCACCGAAAGCAACGTCTGGAAAAAAACCATCGAGAAGCACGGAGTCGATTTCATCCGTAGTGAGCGTGACTTGAATTGCGCCACCGATCAGTTTGGAGCCTTGCGCTGGCAAGCTAAGTGTGTACGTGGCTGGCCGATGCTCTGAAAGCATTGCTTCCTTGGCTAGCCTTGCCACTTGCACCAGTCGGTCCCATTGATCTGCCGAAAGCGGAATCCCATTACCTTCTTGAGTTAGCTTTTTTTCTACATATTTGGCTAACGCTAAATCGAGGTTATCACCTCCTAGGATCAAATGGTTGCCGACCGCGACCCGGTGAAATTGAACCCGGCCGGACTCATTGCCGGCCGCTTGGACGCGAATCAAAGTAAAGTCAGACGTGCCGCCCCCGATATCACAAACCAAAATCATTTGCCCGGCCGAGACTCGATCGTGCCAGTTCTCTCCTTGAGAGTCGATCCACGCATAGAATGCCGCTTGTGGCTCTTCGATGAGGAAAACGCGGCTCAGTCCCGCACGTTTTGCAGCGACAACCGTCAATTCACGTGCGACCTCATCAAACGACGCGGGCAATGTGATTACCACATCTTGATTCGCAAGCAGTTCGTCGGGGTGGGCGTGGTCCCATGCAGTGCGCAGGTGATGGAGGTATTTCGATGATGCCTCGACAGGCGACATTTTTGTGACATCGGCGTCGCCATGCCACGGCAGAAAGTCGGCGGTGCGATCGACGCCATCGTGAGACAACCAGCTTTTCACAGACGCGATGCGTCTGCCTGGGTGCACTTGCCCTGCATCGCGCGCGAACACGCCGACGCAAGTGCGACTGGAGGCATGCTGCCAAGGTAACTTCCATTGGACCGATTTAGCCTCATCGGCTGATAGTTCGTAATGAAAAGATGGCAGCGTTTCGAGCTGTTCAAATTGGTTGAGGTCTGTCCACTGCGCGATTCGGAACGTTTCGACGCGCCTCGGCTTTTGGTGCGTATCCACGAAACAAAGAGCGCAGTTCGTCGTGCCCAAATCGATACCAATGACATATCGTGAGCGGGTAAGCGATTCCGAGTCCTCTGACTCTGGTGTAATCGGTGGTTCGGTCATCGCCTAGGCTCTTGGACATCCCGGTCGCGAATGTTGAACTCCATTTTCCACTTTTGATCGCCCTGCGTGGCGCTACACCAGAGCTCGAACATCCCCAGTTCTGTGACTCGGCTTAGAAACCGTACAGGCACGAAAGGGGCATCGCCCGCCGATTCGGAAGTGAGCGTCAATTCAATTGCCTCGTTTTCGACTAACTCATCGGGCGCCCAGCGATCCAATTTAGCGCCGACAGGATCCTGCGATCGCTGCGTCGATGAGAAGAACCGAAATCGAGCGGGATGACCGACGACAAGACCAATGGGATCGCCAGGCACGGCAACTTCTGTCCCTTCCTCCATACCGCGTGGTGCAACGCATAAGGCTCTTAGCGGTCGTGGCATTCCTGGAATGGCAAGTCCAGCGGTTTCGATGCCTACGTAGTAAGAACGTGCGGTGCCCCCACGAATTCGGATGCCACCGCAGACTTTTGACCATCCGTAATAGGCAGCACCAATCGCTACTGCGGTATCGAGATCTTCGGGGCCACCCAGCACTACGGGTTTTGTTGTACACCACTGGTTGATCGTTTCCGTCAAACGATGCCGCAAGGTTTCACTTCGAAAGACGCCGCCGTTAAATAATAAATGAGTCGGCTGAGTGGAGCCTTCCTTATCGCTGGTCTTACCATCGGGTGACTCTCGGCTGGGGTGATGATCTGCGAGGAAGGCTGCGATCTGGCGAGTGATGGCTGGATCCGCCTCATAGGGCAAGCCAATATCCTGAAACCCAGAAACGACATTCCTCACAGGGCGATCGGACGTGGTACAAGCGGGGAAGAAACCTTCGACGATGAGTGAACGCACTTCTTGGCGAGATATTTCTACCGAGACCGTTCCACCGATCAAAGAACTGCTGCGACCGAGAATCGAAACGGTATACGTGTCTGGGCCGTCTTTCGCGAGTAGGTGTTCCTTTGCGTCGCGACAAGCGTGCCAAAGCGAAACGTTTTGCCACGGGTCAAGGTCATGGCCTGCCTGCTGCATTCGGGCGCCGACAAGATGTGCTAACGCGAGGTCCATATTATCGCCTCCTAGCAACAAGTGATTCCCTACCGCCAATCGCTGAAGCAGCAGTTCGCCACCGTCTTGATCAACACCGACCAGGGTGAGGTCAGTCGTCCCGCCGCCGACATCAACGACTAACAATAGGTCGTCCTTCGAGAGAGTTTGGCGCCATGTTTCACCACGCGATGCGAGCCAGCGATAAACGGCGGCTTGTGGTTCTTCAAGCAACACAAAGTCACTTGGGAACCCTGCGGCCATCGCCGCCTCTCTTGTCAGGTCTCTCGCAGCCGGGTCAAACGATGCCGGAACCGTTAAAACTACTTGCTGTTCTGAAAAGGGAACATCTCGATGCGCCGCATGCCACGCAGCAACCAAGTGCTCCAAGAAACGCCGCGTACAATCGAGAGCTGACACCTTTCGGACCTCGGAGGGTGCCTCCCAAGGTAATGCTGCCTCTGTCCGCCCGACTCGAGAATGGCACAACCAACTTTTTGCGGCGACGACGACACGCTGGGGATTCTCTGCAGCTTGCGACCTGGCATGGAACCCCGCTATCCCACGGGCTGGATCCTCTATCCCGCCGACTTGCGAGGATGACACTTCACTGTCGCGCGGTAGGTAGAGAAACGATGGGAGCGACGATCTTGACTCGACTTGGCCCGGCCCAACCAATTGCGGAATCGGAAGCAATTCGAGCGTCGGTGTTTCGCCCAGAGCCAATTCAACATCCAGCCGCGTAAAGGCCACCAAACTGTTGGTGGTACCAAGATCAATTCCGATGGAATAACGAGCGGTCATGGATCAATCAATGATTGGCGGTAAGCGACGTCGAAAGGCGCAGGGGGACGCAACAGCGGATCAAAGTGCACTGGGAAAATGAAAGATCGTCATGGTCGCTTGACTTGAACCGGTGCGACGACGAGCGAATCAATTGTCGAGCCAACCCATTTGGGCAACTCCACCCGAGCCGCTTCCCAACCATGGTGTACCAGCTTCCCTGACGTACCGCTTCCTTCACCGATCCACTGGTATCGCGTGGGCGATGCGGATTCCGGGACGGTTACCATTGAACCTTCGTCGCTGGACTCAATCGCGCGAAGCCCGAAAAGCCGATCCAGTGTGGATGCACATTGCTGTAAGCAGGGACGGGCTGCGGCGCCGATCTGAGCATCACTGTACTGCCCTAAGTTTTCCTTGACCAAATCAACGAATCTTGCTTCCCGCTGCAATGCGGATAACAGCGTGAGTGAATCGCTTCGAGTCCGATCCAAATTCGATTGGGGCGATTTTGATGGGGGCACTGGCAACTCGATCTCCGACTTGTGCGGCGCCGCCACGTCCGTGCTCGGAATACGTGCCGTTCCAGAGGGTTGTTCCAGAGTAAGACGCAAACGCTCTGCCATATCGCGTTGAAACAGGGCAGCAAAGAATGCGCGAAAAGCTGTACCAAGTGCCATGCGAAGCCTCAAACAGTCCATTCAAAATGAGAAAGCAGTAAAATGCCAGCAGCCAAGCTTGGCGAACTGTTCCAATCCGTCAACCGGTCACGCGTTAAGTCCCCTTCATTCGCCGCCAAAATGATTCCCATGACAACTGAAAAAGCGAAGATGCTGCGTGGCGACTTGTACAATCCGCTCGACCCACAGTTGGTTGAAGACCGACTCCGAGCTAGAAGGCTGCTTAAGCGGTTCAACGATAGCCATGTTGATCAACCGGACCGGCGTACCCAATTGCTTCGGGAGCTTATCCCGGATTCGGGAGAAGGATTGTGGATCGAGCCACCGTTTCAGTGCGATTACGGATGGAATATCACCATCGGCGAGAAAGTTTATTTCAATTTTAACTGCGTCATTTTAGACGTGGCTCCTGTTCGGATTGGAGCGAGAACACTGGTAGGCCCTGGCGTGCAGATCTATGCCGCCACCCATCCACTCAATGCTCATGATCGCCGTAGCGGCCTCGAACTTGGAGCGCCCATCGAGATCGGTGAAGACGTTTGGGTGGGAGGCGGTACGATTATTTGTCCAGGTGTGCGAATCGGCGATCGTTCCGTGATTGGTGCAGGCAGCGTTGTCACCAAAGACATCCCAGCGGACGTGCTTGCCGTCGGAAATCCGTGTCGCGTGATCCGCGAAACGACGAGTTAAAGACGGCCTCGCCGACCGAGGCTAGGCTTCTGTGGGTGGGTTGCGTTTACTTCCAATTAGGTGTAGTCGGGTTTGCGGGTCGCGAGATTTGGGTAAAATGACAGGGTAGGCTCCACGCGGGAGCCATCGTTTGAAACTCAAATGGGGGGAATTTCATGAAGAATTCAGTGAGAGCGTTGGTCGTAGTTGCGGTAGCGGCAATCTTTGGTTTCTCGGTCACACAACCAGCCGAAGCAGGCCATGGACTTTTGGGACGCCATTGCGCCTCCGAACCGGCCTGTGAGCCTGCTTGCGTTCCAGCTTGCGAGCCAGCACCGGTCTGTGTGAAGCCGGCACCCGATGTACCGGTCACGATCTGTGTTAAGGATCCTGTGACTTGCTGCACGTATGAAGTTTGCGTCTGCGTGCCTGCTGATTGCGCTTGCGAGACGCCATGCTTGGCATCCTGCCGCCCCGGTCTACTTGGTCGAAAGATCTTGACCTACAAGTGGCCATGTTGCGGACACTGCGTCGAAGTCGTCATCACCAAGCACGGGAAAACGATCGTTCGCGATTGATTCTCGGTCGACTACGATTCAAAAGCTGAAGAGCCAGACTGCTTCATGCAGGCTGGCTCTTTTTATTGCGGCTGGCCCAGCATCCGAATACCCACGGGGTGAACGCCGACTGGCGAGCACCGACTTGAGTGATTTGGTCAAATAAAGCTGAATCGAGATGGGCGGCTGACCCATGCAAACTTCATACAAGCATTCAACCGGTGAGAGAACTGCATAGCTAGAAGGTTTGAGGGATAGGGGGGCGCATCAGCGCGAACAAATAATTGCCGACTGAGTGCCCAAAGGCATCGACTGAAGGAGTACTATCCCCCGTTCAATGTACTTTTACCTTCGCAGCGTATAGACTCGATGGAGTGTTTGAGTTGTAGGATCAGCTATAAAGCGAGCCGGCGAAGCGATGCGTTTCGCCTTTGCTAGGGAGTGACACATGTTACGAGAACGATCGCGTCGTGCGTTTTTAGCGGATGTCGGTCGAGGTACTCTGCTGGCAACACTGGGCCCGGCGATGACTCTGGACCTGGGTTTAGCCCCAAAGGCATTTGCAGAGGAACTAGACGGTTCGCTGCGGTTTGGGGACATGGAACCGCTGGTTTGCGAACTTCAGGAAACACCAGCGGAACGCTTGCAGTCGAAGCTTGCAACCAAACTTCATGCTGGTATGCCGCTCAAGACGTTGGTCGCTGCGGCAGCACTCGCTAATGCGAGGACTTTCGGCGGGGAAGACTATATCGGCTTCCATACGTTTATGGCGCTTGGGCCAGCGTTGAAAATGTCGGCGATAATGCCCAAGGGATCCGAAGCGCTGCCGGTTTTCAAAGTGCTTTACCGCAATAGCAACCGGATCCAAGAATTTGGCGGGCGCGGTTCGGAAATCTTGCATGCCGTCGCGTCATCGTCGAGCTCAACGGCTCCGACGGAACTAGCGCTTCACGGATCGATTGTTGCAAAGGATACGACCCATGCGGAACAGATTCTCGCGGCGTTAGTTGCCGGTGATCGGCGTGGGGCGTTGGACGCTTTGATTCCAGCCATCCAAGACAATCCTGAAGTTCATCGAACCGTGTTGCCATATCGAGCCTGGGATATGCAAGAAATCGTTGGCACGGAGCATGCTTTGACACTGCTGCGTCAGTCGCTGAGATATTGCATTCGCGCCGAATCACAACGCCGTGCTGAATGGAATGAACATGGAACGATGCTGGTTGGGTTGTTAGATGAGTACAAGTTAAACGGAAGTCAGCCGGGCACCATTCAGGCCGACGACGCGTTTGTCGAGCACTTGAGTCAGACATTTGCAACGGCATCTCCGAGCGACTCTGCGAAAGCCGCCGCCAGCGCGTTGGCCGAGGGTGTTGATCCGACCGCCATTGGTGAGGCAATTTCTTTGGCTGCGAGCCTGCTTGTGCTGAGAGACGGCGGTAGATTGCCTCAACATGAAGATCGACTGAAGCCCCCCGGGTGTGTTCACGGCGATTCCGTCGGGGTGCACGCAAGTGACGCGGCCAATGCTTGGAGAAATCTCGCAAGGGTCAGCAGTGGAAGAAATGTTTTTGCATGCGTAATCATCGGTGCATGGCAGGTGGCTCGAGATCGCAGCGCGTCAGGTAACTTGTTGGCGTCGCCATTGCCTGTGAAATTTCATCTGGATCGGCTCACGGAAACCGATGCTGACGGCCTGCTGGCGCGGCTTGATGAAGCGGTGCAGAACAACCTGCAGGCGCATGCGACGGCGATCACGCATCGATATGGCGAGTTGTCGCTTCCGGAAGATCGCTTGTTTGGAAATTTGCTTAAATATGCGGTCAGTGAGGACGGAGCATTGCACGCGGAAAAGTATTTCCAGACGGTCTGGGATGACTTCCATGCGACTCGCCCCTCCGCTCGCTGGCGACATTTAACGTCGCTGGCGCGAGTAACGGCGAGCGAATTCGGCAAGCCTGCGGCCGGACAGTTGGAAGCGAGGGAGTTGCTTGGTGTCAAAGCTTGATGAGGCTGCAGCCAAAACGGCAAAGGGAGCTAATGCTTCAGCGCACCGAACGCGGCGAAGCAAGAGTTCTTGTGGAGCAAGTCAATCTTAGAAAAACCAACTTGACGCAAGAGTTCGAGCTGATAGGTGACCGGGCGGGGTGAGTCTTCAACGTCAATGTAAGCGAAAACTTTATCGCGGTAGTTTTCGCCACCAAGAGTTTGAAGATACGCGCCATATCGCTGCCACATCTGTTGTTGCACTCCCTGGATCTCATGTGAAACGAGATCGGTGATCCAAACGCTACCGCCTGGTGCCGTGATGCGGTAGAGCTTTTTGAAAGCCGTGACCCAGTCGGCATCATCACGCAAATGGTGAAAGACGGCACCAGCTAAGATGACATCGTAGGCGTTGTCACGAAGAGATACCGTGCGAAAGTCACCTTCAATGAGCCGAGGTTCGCGTCGACTTACTTCTGACCACCGCTCCGCAGCGCGAGTAAGCATAGGGCGGCTTAGGTCGAGTAGATCAGCATCAAACTCTGTACAAAGCACCTCGCGTAGTTTCAGCGTGTTATTCCCAGCCCCGCAGCCGATGTCCAACACTCGCTTTATCGATCGTGTCGAAGCGACGGCAGCAGCAGTCATCAGTTGCATCGCGAGCGGGGCGTCAACGGTTGCCGATTGACCGGTTTCAAGATGAGAAAACCTTTCCAAGTCCTGATCGAAGCGATCGCAAATCTGTTGAACGGTCGATTTAAATTCCAGTGGGGTCATTTTCTACAGCGTAAAGGAAAAAGGATACATCGCATGAATGATGGTGCCGTTTCATTGAAGTCTTAACGTCGACCATACCTTCGAACTTGCGAGCCGATTCGTTAGACTTAGAACCGATTCGAAAACCGAAGAGACCCGCGGCTAGCGCCAAAGCGGCTAATGGTTTTCGAACAGGTTCTTTAATGGGTTTCAGCCTAAAGATATCATCACTTGCACTTTCCAAGAAACGTTGCAGCGCACGCTATGGCAGACACGATCGCATTCCTTCGCACTTTTTTTCGTCAGCCTGGCACCATTGGAGCTATCGCGCCCAGTAGTAGTGGCTTGGCGAAGGCAATGGTTGAAAGCGTCGATTGGTCGAATACGAAGGTTGCGATTGAATACGGCCCGGGCACAGGGGTATTTACCGAACAGATCGCGAAAGCTTTGAAACCCAATACAACTTTTTTTGCAATCGAGCAGTCTCCGGACTTTGCGGCATTGACCCGTTCAAGAGTTCCGTCGATCAAGGTGTACGAGGATAGCGTTGCCAACGTCGTTGAAATCTGCCGGCGCGAGTCAATTACCGAAGTCGATGCCATTCTTTGTGGATTACCGTGGGCTTCATTTCCAGAGCGGCTTCAGCGGGAATGCTTTGACGCCATGCTGAATGTTCTTAAGCCAGGTGGCACTTTCGCGACGTTTGCCTACTGGCAAGGGTTACTATTGCCTGCGGGTCTGCGGTTCCGTTCACTGCTCAAACGAACGTTTAGTGAAGTGAAGTACAGTCCAACCGTGTTTATGAATCTACCGCCGGCGTTTGTCTACCGCTGCAAACGTTAATCCAAAAAGGCTTGCTTGGGGACGGCGATGCTGTTTCATTCTTGGCCATTTGTAATCCTCGTCATCGTCACTTTGCTGGCCTGCTTGTTCGTTGGTCTCAAGAAGCGTTGGATTCTTTTGCTTATCGCAAGCCTGATTTTTTACGGATGGTGGCGAGTTGATTATTTAGGATTGATGTTGCTGACAGTGGCGTCTTGTTACATCGCCGCGATCGCTATCGAACGATCTGAATACCCATGGCAGCGGCAATGGTTGCTGGGCGGTGTCATTGCAATCAACCTATTGGTACTCGCGATTTTTAAGTACCTTGGGCTGTTCGTCGATTTACTGAATTCAATCGCCTTCTCTCAGTTGCGGCCGGAATGGGGGCTGCTACTTCCGGTTGGAATCTCATTTTATACATTCCAGTCCATTGGTTACGCGGTGGACGTTTATCGCGGAAAAGTAAAAGCGGAGTACAACCCGGCTCGGCTGTTGTTGTTCGTGAGTTTCTTTCCACAGCTCGTTGCAGGGCCCATCGAACGAGCCACAAGGTTGATGCATGAGCTACGACAGCCCATACAGTTCTCTAGGGAAGGTTTTCGATTCGGCCTTTGGATGATTTTGTGGGGGTTCTTTAAAAAGCTAGTGATTGCGGATCGCGCCGCTCTCTTTGTGAACCATGGATTCGATTCACAAGACGATTTAGGTGGTGCAGTTCTACTCTTCTCTGTCTATGCATTCGCGATCCAAATCTATTGTGATTTTTCGGCGTACAGCGACATTGCTATAGGAACCGCACGCCTGTTTGGCATTCGCTTGATGCGAAACTTCAATCGTCCATACAGTGCTAAATCGCTCCGCGAGTTTTGGCAGCGGTGGCACATTTCCTTGTCCACCTGGTTTCGTGACTATGTCTATTTACCCCTCGGTGGAAATCGTACGGGTCACAGTCGAGGTGGAACGATACGATGGGCATTGAACATCCTTATTGTTTTTGCGTTAAGTGGATTGTGGCATGGGGCAGCGTGGACATTTCTGTCCTGGGGCCTACTGCATGGTTTTGGCCTGTTGCTAGAGAGAGGGTGGCGAAACTTTCCAGTATCGCTGAAGTGGTTGGGAACGATTCACATAGTCCTTTTAAGTTGGATTTTATTTCGAGCAGCCTCGCTTGCGGAATCGATTCAGATGGTTGAAGCAATCCTGGCTAACCCGTTGTCCGTTTATGGATGGAGGCCCGAGGCAGCGAATGGCCTTGACCTTCCCATCCTTATCATCGCCATCGGATGGCTGTACTGGGTTGAACGACCCTTTGCGGCTGAAGCAACGTGGACCGTTCAAAACTGGGTCGGTGGGCGTATGCGGGCTTGGACGCCGTGGGTTATTTTAGGGACACTGTTCCTGTGTCTGAATGCTGGTTTGTTTCGAAGTCCGATTCAGTTCATCTACTTTCAGTTTTAATCAAGGCTTCACTCGTTCAATCGATGGACACCCGAATCGACCTCGCCGTTGCTCGACCCACTCCCATTCGGTGGATTTCCCATCGCTGTGTTGTCTGGTTGACGATTGCGATTTTACTGTCATTTGCCAACGACGCAGTCCTGCGATTCGGTTCCTCTCGCAACGCATTAACGCGAGTCAATTACCTCCGTGACTGTCCAACTCGCCATGACCGAACTGCCATCTTGGGGTCGTCAATGTTGGCCAACGCAGTCGCTGCGAAGAGTTTGAGTGAACGTTTGAACGGAGAGACGATTCAGTTGGCATTGGGTGGCCAGGGAGTGCAGGAACAAGCATTGATCTGGGACCTCTATTGTGAGAGGCATCGTTGCGACCTTCTGGTACTGGAGGTCCACGATGATAGTTTGATGGAGGGCAGCCTGCCGACACCGCTTCGTGAGGATCGCTACGCTACCTACCTTGATGATCCGCTCATTCATAAGCACCTGGTGCAGTACAGCGGCCCCTTGCGAGTCGCCGTCTGGCGGTATGTCCCGATGTGGGTTTTCGCAGAATTCAGCTCGACGATTGGATGGCAGGATTGGGTCGGGTACTTGAAAGGGAATCCTTATGACCCAAACGCTCCGGCGCTTTATGCAACCAGTCCGGTTTCGAGCATCGCAGGATTCAAGCCTCAATCCGTAGAACAGCAGGCCTTAGAAGAAAAACAGATTGATCCGAAGTTGCAAGCTGCGTTTCAGATGATTTTGGACACCGCGGCAAACACGGGAACTCGAGTGTTGTTGGTTGAACCGCCACGATATGGGAAAAGATTGACAAGCAAAAAACTAACGACAAGCGAACGACGGGGCTTTGCATCACCCGCCCTGGTCGCAGGCACTTTTCACTTTTCCAAATCACTCGAAATGAACGCTGCGAATTTTGATGACATCCGACACGCAGGCAAATTGGGAAGCGAACGGTTCACGGTGGAGCTTGCCGATGCATGCGCTCAGGCGCTCAAGTGAAGCAACTATTTTATGTCCCGAACAGTTTGTCCGAATCAATCCTCCTCGATGACAAATTCCATATCGTCGACATGCAGGATATCACCAGGCACAAGCTTTTTGCGTCGTCTCGTTTCCACCACTCCATTCAATCGAACTCGTCCGGCTTGAATGACAAGCTTTGCCTGACCACCGGTTTGCACAATGCCACATGCCTTCAAATAGTCATCAAGGCAGATCGTTGATGGCTCGGCCTCAGGTTCATCCATGGTTCGGGTTCACTTAAAGTCAAAGGTTGCCATCAACGGCCAATGATCGCTGATGTCGCGGTTGTCGTCACTAATCTGCCAGTAGCTGTCCCAGTGTTCCTGCGGCACATCGACACTTCCCTTAACGTTCAGCTCCGGAAGTCGTTCGAATTTTGCGAGGACAAGGTCGACTCGATTGGGATCATCAATCAGTAGCGACGGGGAGACGAGAATACGGTCAAATGCTTTTCCCGAAAGAAGGTGCGTTTGCCGACTCTTGATCGGCAATCGATCGAGTAGGTCGACCAAGTCGTCATCGGAGTCACCCGTGTCCAAGCCACAAACTGCAGCCATATCGCTTGTGGGTTCGGCGGGGATCGTCGTGTCTTCCGCATTGAAGTCACCTAAGACGATAACATTTTCGCCTGCTCGAATCTTACTTGCAAGCCAAGCATGAACCGTACGAGCCTGTTTGGTGCGTACTGCAATCGCTTCTTCACGGGCGCGAAGGTGCAAGTTAAAAACGGTTACTCGTTCCGTGTCGTCACCACGTACAATCTCGTACTCAACGGCCAAGTGCTTCGAAACGTCGGCCATTAAATCGTCTCTCTTCATGGCCGCAGTGCGACCGAAAACCGAAGCCAACGTGGGTTCAACTTGAATCGCTTCGGGCGAATTACTTTTTCCATCGTCGGTGTCTGATCGATAGATAAACCCGACGTCTTGTTCCGTAAAAACGTCATCGCCTTCAATGCAGATTTCTCGATAACTCATCGCATGATTGCGTTCCATCGCCTTCGCCAAGTACCAAAGCACTCGCCGACCTTCGATTTCCTGTAGCGCTACAACCGATGGTTGAAGGGAATGAATCGACGCAGCGACTGCGTCACGTTTCCAATCCCACTGCGCACGGCTAGGCGCCGTCTGGTCCTTTGCAAGCTTACTAAAGTTGTCGCCATCAAAATCATCGAAGAACCATTCGAGATTCCATGTCATGACCGTGAACGAGTCGGCTTCGGGGACGCTACGGGAACTAAGTGCGGCAGGGGCGTCAGGCGTCCACTCGTTTGACTCCGCCCCAGCTTGGATGCTGTTGTCGGTGGGACCGTTGGAGATCAGCCTGTCGGGGTTCGTTTTAGCCGTTGGTTCGGGCGCAATCTCGGTAGCGAAAACCTCTTTCGAATCCGAGTTTTGATTGTTAGGACTGGCAGGACTCGACAACCTCGTCTTTTCACACCCAACCAAACCCGCCAGTCCACACCCCGTGATAAGAATCAGGATGCAACCGTGCGTGATCGACCTCGCACTGACAATCGTCCCGAACCGATAATTGCATCGGAGTTCAAACATCAACAGCATTCGCTTACAGTACGTCAAATCATGGTAAGATAGATGGAACTAGGCGGCCCGCTATGCCGTTTGGTAGCTTTTGTTGCGGCGGCGCGGAAGTTACTTTACCACAACAGTTATGATTGTGGACGCTGCAAGACCAACTTCGCAAAGTTGGTTGAGCGAAAAACAGCTAAGAACGCAGCTAGATCAAGTGCAAAGGGACAAAGGGTGTCAGAAAAGATCGAACTTCGCCGCCAACCAGTTCAAATCAGCTTGTTGGCGATGATTTTGATGATGGTGATCTTCTCTTTGATGTCCATCGGTCTGCTCTACGCGACACGGGTTGAAGCGATCCAAGACGAATTGGCCATGATTCTAGGTCCAAGTTGGATGTCCAACGTGGAAACGAGTCGGCGGTCACATCTCGCCTTCCTCATGTTTACCTACGTCTCGCCGTTGCTGCTTGCGATGGTGATCTCAACCGTTGTCGGACTACGAAGAAAGTTGCGATGACAACGGGCGCCGTAGGCAAGGTTCGGACCCTGTGGTTTCGTTCATCTCGTCGCAGCTAACGTTCAGCAATTCCCTACCGGCGCTTTGTCGTCGTAGTCGAAGGAGTCGACTGGGTGGCGACTTGCTGAGTCCCATGGGGACGTCCAAGGTACAGCTTGGGATCGTCGACGATAAAGGTTGTACTCCAGCGTCTTCCGTCATCGGCACTGCAGACATTGTAGAAAAACGTTCTAAAGCGTTCAGCCCGATAGTCGTAGGGAAACTGGCTGGTGATGTAGTCGTCCTCGGTCAAGTCATCAATACCAGGTGAAGCGTAGTAATGAACCATCCCATCTGGCGTAACGGACATCCCGAGCGTCCACCATCCCGTTTGGGTGATTTGAGGTCCTCGAGTCTCACCCCCGCTTCGATTGGCACGAATTCGCAGGTAGGCATAGTCGTGCTCTTTCTTGGAGACCGCCTTACTTTCAAACTCGACAAACATCCCGGGCCAATAGATCTCGTTACCAATCTCTTTCTTTTTGAACTTAAGTGGTCCCACTTCTTGTTCAATCATCGCAGTGGTTTCCAACGCTAGTCGAAATCCAAAGTGCGGCCCACTTCGCTGCTCCCATTCCGCCACAGGCGGCAAGAACACTCGCGTTGTCACGCTGGGAACTTCATCGATTTTGATCGTTCGCTTTAGGCGATACTGGACGTTGGCGACGAAGTCATCCTGATGCATGGTTCCACTGGGTTGGCCGGGAATGCCAGTCATCTTGCTTTTCATAAGCATCGCACCGCGGCTTCCTGGCAGTCCGCCGAGCGGCGTGTCAATGCGGCGGACCACATCGGGATGACCGCGTTTAATCCCCTCGTACCAACGGCCATTGGTCGACTTGCCCAGCGGACCTCGCTGATTGGTGTCGATATCCTCGGTACTTTTGGGATCGTTAGGAATATATGCCCAGCTTGGATCTTCAAAATCATCAGCAACTCCGACGATTTCAGCACCCGTTCCCGGCACGACCGGGCGCTGTGCATGAACAGTAGCCCCTGTTAGCAATAGCGTTAGCGGTACAAATAAGCACTTGCTCCAACGTTTTGCGATGCTCATGATCCTACCATCCGTCGATGCCACATGAAGATTCCGAAGAATCGATACACTCTGTATCGTCGGCACAATCGTTCAAGAACTTTACCTATACGCTTTTCCAAACTAGAAGCACCCGTCGAAACCCGGTGATTATCTGCCCAATGACGCTTGTTTTATCGTCCCCACATTGGCGATGTCGACCGTCGGGTTTTGCCTTTCCATTTGGTACACAGCGACGTTTCAAACCGGTAAACTGAGGCCCCGGCCCTTGTAATGCCGGCCCTTGCATTGCCTTGTCTCCCATTCACACTTTTCATAAGCCTCAGCCGTCCCATGTCCACCGTTTCCCAATCGATGACCGATCAGGCCGCCGCGTTTCGCGATTCCTACAATGCCGCCAAGGAGATGATTGGGCGCGTGATCGTTGGTCACGACGAGATTGTCAACGGTGTTTTGACCGCAATGCTAGTGGGGGGACATTGCTTGCTGGAAGGTGTGCCAGGTTTGGGCAAGACGATGTTGGTTCGGACTCTGGCGGAGGTTTTGGATCTGAATTTCAATCGGATTCAATTCACTCCCGATTTGATGCCGGCGGACATCCTGGGAACGAACATGATTGTCGAGGATGAACAAACTGGGCGACGCCGGTTCCAGTTTCAGCGAGGGCCCGTCTTCACGCAAATTCTCCTTGCGGACGAAATCAACCGCGCCACGCCCAAAACGCAATCTGCCATGCTGGAAACGATGCAAGAGGGCACGGTTACCGCAGCAGGTACCCGCTTCGAACTTGATAAGCCGTTCTTTGTTCTCGCGACTCAAAACCCAATCGAGCAAGAAGGGACGTATCCGTTACCTGAAGCACAGCTGGACCGTTTCTTATTCAAGCTTGTGGTTGGATACAGCAATCGCCAAGAACTCGCCACGATTGTAGAACGGACGACACGGGGCGATAAACCGGTTCTTACCAAAGTGCTCGACGGTCCACGAATCATCGAGATGCAGAAAGTCGCGCGCGACGTGATTCTGGCTCCTCATGTCCAGGACTACTTGGTTCGTCTAACCCTCGCAACACACCCTAACGGACCCTACAGCGTCGATGTCACAAACGCTTACATTCGCTGGGGAAGCAGCCCGCGTGGTGCTCAGACCCTTGCCCTGGGCGGTAAAGTTCGCGCCTTGTTGGACGGTCGATTCAACGTCAGCTTTGAAGACATTCGGCGAATTTACTTATCAACGATGCGGCATCGTATACTCATGAATTTCGAAGCCCAAGCGGAAGGGATCTCGAGCGATCAAGTGCTTATCAAAATTCTTGAAAAGGTACCGGAGAAGGGTGATGTCTGATCACTCGCCCGCGCGGTGAGCGCATCGACCCAAGAGCGCGGTTGCTAACGGATCATCTTCTGGACCACAGAAACCCCAATGCTGTCTGCGTCGCCAACCTTCAGCAAACGCGTAACGTCCCGACATTTTTCCAACCTGCTCGCATGTGTCTCTCATGGTTTGAAGATACGAATTCATTCCCTGGCTCTCGTCTAACCACTGCTTCTGGCTCGCATGACAGGCTAACGACGCCGTTTTGACATCAAGCACATCGGTGATATCAACGAAAAGTTTCGGTACCACAACTTCGCCCATCGGTGTTGCGTTACCTACAGGCTGAGCATGATAGACCGTCACTGGATCGCTGTACGTTGCAACTTCCGGATCGCTTTCAAAGTTTGGCATCGCATGCGCAAATGCTGCCGACACGGCTAACTTGCATGCATTCTCGTGATCTTCCATGTAGTCGATTGGCGAGTGCGTCAGGATGATCGAAGGCTTCGCCATCCGCACGACTGCGGCGACTTTTCGAAAAAGCTCAGTCGTGTAAGCGATTTCCATGTCCGGACAAATCGGAGGGTAGAACGTCGCGCCGAGTAGTTTTGCCGCCGCGCGGGCTTCCTCCAATCGAACCGCCGCACACGTTGCACGATCCATTGTCGTCGAACCTCGGCAACCGTCCGCGATATTCATATAATGGAGCTCCCACCCAAGTTTCTTGAGCTGAAGCATCGTTCCAGCCATGATGAACTCGATGTCGTCATGATGGGCGGCAATGGTGAGGACGCTAGGCATGAGGTAGACCCGTTCGAGAAATGAAATGGCGACAATGTAAACTATGCATTACTTGCTGTCAGCTCGACGAGGTCATGCAGGTGAAAATGCCCCGCTTCCAAGTGTTCTGTTGCGAGCTGCACCAAATGTTGGTGATGCGTGAATAGTATCACCTGCGTTTTTCGCGATAATTTTGACAAAATATGGAGGGCCGCGACCGCGCGATCATCGTCAAACTGTACGAGACAATCATCCAGAATGAACGGAATGGAAGGGTGTGTATCAAGGTGATTCTCAAGACTCGCGATTCGCATCGACAAGTAGAGTGCATCCGCCGTACCGATACTCAATCGATTTGCCGGTACTCGCTTTTTTTCCTGTTTCGTGATCGCGTAAAGTACCGCTTTGTCCGAATCATCCAAATCAACTTCCAGCGCCGAATACTGCTGGCAACTCATCTGGCTAAAATGGACCTTGGCTCGATCTAAAACCGGCCCTTCGCTCTGCCCCTGGTAATGAGCGATGGCTTGATCGAGAACGTCTTGAGCAATGGTTAGCCTCGCAAATTGGTTGGCCTCTCGCCGTATTCGAGCTTGCAGGTCCTGTTGATCTTGAAGGAGCAAGGATGCCTTAGGACTATCGTCCATTCGGCGTACCTCTTCTTCCCACTTGCCGACGCTACGCAACCCTTCTTCGTAAAGTATCTCGAGAAGATCGATCTCCTCACTGATGGCCTTTGCCTCAATATCGATCGACTCGACGTTGCAGTTCTTTGATTCGGCTTCAAATTCGCTGAGCGACTGGGCACCAGCAAGCACAAGCAACGTGCCCTCAATATCGCTAACCACTCGTTCAAGTTCTCTTCGGGTCGTCGATGATCGCTCACGGTCAGGCAATTGATCAATCGATTCGCAGTCTGCTTCTCGGCATAGAGACTGGAGTTGCTGAAGCAGTGATTCAGACTCACTGTTAGCGGACGCGAGCTCACTGGTTAATTTGTTTAACTGCGACTGGAGGAACTGACGTTTGCTTTGTTTCTCACGTTGCTCACTCACGGACTTTTGCATCCACCCCACCAAGTCGATGATGTTGTTGAAATCTCGCTGTTCGACACTTGTGACCCCGCAACGCGACGCCACCTCAACCACCGACGCTTCGAAGGCGGCTTGCGATTCGATGTGACGCTGACGAGTCCGGCCAAAATCATTCACATCGCGACGGAGGGCAGTGATTTGCTCGACCGTTTGCAATAGGCTGTCTACCGACGTGGGTGTCACGTCGCCAACCACACTCAGCGGCTTGATCGCGGCTAACCACTGGCTTTCCCATTGGTCGGATGCACTGATGGCCGCCACCTGGTTTGATCTCGCGACTTCAAGTTCCCGTTCTGCATGCTCTAGCTGTTGTATTAAAGACTGAAACTCTCGCTGATTGCTTTCCGCAATCTCGCGTTTAGACGTAGCGATCGTGCAGAGTGAGAGTAATTCCGTGACGTCGTCAGCCGAAGCTTCATCCTCCACAAGGTCGAACAGCAACTTATCGTCGGGAGCGATTGCCTTCCGACTCTTGTTCAACGGGAGATCCTGCTGGCTCTGCACGCTTGCTGTGGTCGCTTCACCAGCGTGGGCGATAGCTATCTGCAACTGACGAACTGCCCTGCTGATTTCGCTGTCGGCCAACGCCAGAGCGCCGCACTGTTCGCCCAAATCTTGCGCCGCTTGCATTAACGCCCGATGATCGATCAGCCATTCTCGAGTCTCCTCAGGAGAAGCAACATCAACACCGATTGTTCGCCAAAGCGACTGCCATTGCTCCTTTGCGTCTTCTACATTCGCATTCTCTTGGGCTACCTGCTTGCGCTTGGACTCAATCTTGACACGAACTTTATCCCGCTCGATCGCCCATTGTTTGTACTGTAGCACGCGATCGTGATGATCCAACAAGTGCGTATGAAATCGGTCAACGTCGCGAGTTTTATCACGAATGTCGATTGCAAGCCTTGCAGGAACCAATCGAGGCTCACTCACATGTTCGACCAATTGGTCGAGTAACCGGTCTCGCTCTTGCCGCACTTTGTCAATCTGTTCCAAACTTGGCAGTTGCGCGAGCACTTCGTCTTCGTTCAGGCGTTGCTCGAGCTGAACCAGCTCAGCCGTTAACTCACGTACACTTCTTTCGCACAGAGACGCGTCGTCGATAGCTTGTTGTAGCTTTTTTTCCGCCGCATTGAGAATCGAAGGGTTCGGTAGGCGAAGTGCCGTTGCTTGTTCCAAGCTGCCGTTGAAACCATTCAATCGATTCAAGAGCTGGTTAGCCTTTTCACGCAAAGAGTCAATCCGTGATCGGATCAACGACTGGTCATTCAGGATTTTCTGTGGATTCCCGACTGAGCGTAAGGCTTCATCCAAAACTGCAAACGAAGAAGGCTTTGCAGCAGATTGCAAGGCAGACTGCACTTTTCGTTTGATATTAAGGAGGCGCTGTACGTGCGAGTCGGCATCGAGTCGTCGTTGACTTACCCCACTCCATGCGTTGGCAAGACTTGCAATTTCAGTTCTCGCCGAACTCGATAATCGCAGCGACTCTAGCTGATCGGTACGATCTTTTTGACCATCGAGTGATTCTTGTTCAGTAGTCTTGCTGCCCAAAGACTCTAATAACTCTCCAATCCGTATGATGGCTGCTTGATGTTTGGCCGCGATCGCGTTGGCCTCGAGCACCGACTGCTCTTGTTGAACAACGTGCCGGTTGAGCCGATCAATAGCAACTTCTTCGGTGAGCCATCGTTGGTCAACGCAAATCGCTGCCAGCTCTTTTTCGAGGTGCTCCATTTCAACTGAAATCTGCTTTCGCCGATCTGAGTTTGAATCGATTTTGTGTAGCAACTCCTGTCGCCTTGAGCCGAACGATTCATCGAGCAATTTTGCGGATTGAACGGGAGCCAACAAAGTTAAATTTTGTTTTCGCTCGACAAACAGCGGGGCTGCGTCCCGAACAGCCAGCAGTTTTCGCAAGTGAGACTTTCGTTCCTTTAGCCTTTGCCCCGCATCAGCAGCCGATGCCCTCGCTCGCTCAAGTTCATCCTGGCGGGATTTGAAAAGGGCTGGTCTCACAGCGACTTCTTGAAGCTCCGTTTTTAGCTTGGTCCAATCGGTCAGCAGCTTGTTAAGCGACATGGTTGTGCTTCGTTCAGTGATGATGGCTTTGCGTTGTTCCTCCAAACGTGCACGAGCCTGCCTCAGATGGCTCAGACCTGCACCGGCAGAAAACAAAATTTCGCCGACATCTCCCTTCCCACCAAGTATTTCTTTGCCGCCGTTGACCAATTCTTCACGCGAGATTCCAAATTGTCGTGAAAAGGTTTCTTGGTCGACACCATGGAGAAAAGCCTGCAACTTGGATGGGTCGATCGGTTGTTTCGAAAGATCGCAGAGGGGATCCTTTTTTACACGTCGCCGAACACACTCGATCACCGCACCGGTATGGGAATCGACTAAGCGGCCACCTACGCGCATAGCGCTATATTCATGGATGTAGTTGTCCGGTGACGTGGGTGGCATGCCAAACAACAACGACTCAATGGCGCGTAAGCTAGTTGATTTTCCCGATTCATTCGGTCCGTAAACGATGTGAAATCGATTCGGAGTGGCGGATAGATCCAGCGAACAGTTTGTGAACTTCCCAAACGCGATCAAATCAAGGCGTTCGATGATCATTTTCGGCTCTCCGGTCCTTGAAGAAGGTCAACCAATATCGGTTCGCAAGCATCAAGCCACGAATTGACCAGTTCGGCATCATCCAGCCGAAATGGCTCAACCGCAGAGGCGGTAAGTTCGCTGGGAAGTTTTCTCCAAATCGCCTTGAGGGGCTCGATAACTTTACCAAGCAACTCGTTGTCATTTCGCAATGTATCGATCACATGTCGGATGGAGCCAATGGCATCATCGCTTCCGCTTTGTCCTGCCTCAGCACCGGAATCACTTTCGAGAGTCTGTCCATTTGCCGATAATCTCGCCATGGGGCCCGTGCGTACCTTTATATTTTCAAGCCAAGCGACGCCTCCTACTTGGGTCATCGAGATGGATCTCAGCTCCTGGGCAAGTTTATCGGCATTCCGCTGATACTCGTCGTTAAGCTTTGTCGCGCCTTTAACGATCACGCGTGCGGCAATAGGTCGACCTTGAGCTGTATCCACTTCGTTGACGACCCACTTTCCGAATGCTTCGAGCAAGTCATCCGTTGACTGGTCATCGGCCGCGTCATGCTCGCAAACTTGCCAGCGAACAACATCAAGTGGATGGAAAGTGGTCGTGGGTTTGTGGTCATCACCAACGCTTACGATAACACACCCCTTAGGGCCCACTTCGCGAATGTTGCGGCCTTGAATATTTCCCGGAAAAACGATCGGTGTTTCACCGTGAATGTGACAACTGCGTCGATCGTGAATGTGCCCAAGTGCCCAGTAGTCATATCCTTTTTCTTGGAGTTGCCGAGGATTGCAGGGAGCGTAATTGTCGTGGCCGTCGGCCCCGGTGAGACAGGTGTGGAGTAATCCGATGTTAAACATGCCAGTGATGGGACTTGGGTATTGTTGCGATAAGTCATCGACTACTGCCCGCGTTGGAAACGAACGTCCGTGAACGACAATACCAAGGTCGTCAAAGACGCGGCGATCAACGCTTGTGTGATCTAGCACGATCGGCGTTCCATCCGGATTCTTGGGCAAGGGAAGAGTTTGCGTCATCACATTCGCAGCATCGTGGTTGCCGCGAATGACGACCAACGGAATTCCCATGCGAATGAGGCGGCTTGCCTCACTGATGAAATACAATCCAGTCGTACACTCGTTCCAATCTCCGTCGTAAAGGTCCCCAGCGATCACGACCAAGTCAACGGCCTCACCGATGGCAAGATCGACCAAATTCGTTAGCGCCTTTCGGGATGCTGAACGAATTTCTTCGACCGGGGCATTGGGATAGGATTCCAAACGTAAAAGTGGACTATCAAGATGAATGTCCGCAGCATGAAGAATTTTTCTAACTGTCATAGGTACCACATCGGATCACCGCATTCGAACCAAGTTTGGCATGGTAGAGTCGCATCGCATTGGGAAGAAGTGGCATGATACAACAAAGCCGCATTCGATTTTGCAGTGGGCGAACCATGCTTTGATGGTTGAACGATCACATCTAACCAGTGCCTCGGACGAGTTAACGCAACATAAAGGAGGCACAACGCTTCGGTGTATTTTGCTTCGACTGCTTTTTCAAAACACTCCTTCCAATCTTCAGGCAGCATCGGCCAGGCAGATTGCCGAATGTAACGCAATAACCCCTTGGGCGGTTTGTCTATCGAATCACGCAGCCCAATTGTCCCAGACAACGATCGTACAAGATCGTCATCCATCTCCGGCAACACCACCACGTCGAACTCAAGTCCCTTTGCTTGGTGGATCGTCATCACTCGCACTTGGGCGGATCTCGGTTTCTCGATCCGTTTATGGCGAATCACGTTCACAAAATCACTGACTCTTGGCCCTCGGTTACCTTCGTACTGCTGGGCGAGATAGACCAATTGTCTTAGACGCAAGGCATCCGCGTGATCGCAAAACGGTGCCAATTTGTCCCCCATCCATTCAACGGACCTCGCAATTCCATCGTCCTCTAGCATTCGGCGGATTCGATCGCTGGCGGCGGAAGCGTGCTCAAATCGTTTCAATCCAAGCGGATCGGCGAGCGGGCTATTGGCGACATGAAATGACCAACGCGCATCGCCTGGATGCTCTGGCATCATCAAACAGGAAACAACCAAATCAACCGCTGGGGAATCGGTCAACGGATTACCGCCTTCCTGGCTCACATCGACGCCAGCCCCACGGAGTAGTTGGATCAACCAGGCGACCGACAAGTTCGTTCGTGTCAACACGCCGATCGAATGCTTGGGTGACGCCTTAGATGTCTCGATAATACGCGAAGCAACGTACTTTAAATGAGATAGCTTTCGCGGTGCCGACTCCTGCTCTTTCGCATTGCTGGTACGAATCGTCATATAGCCCCGCAGGTCTTTGCGAGCCGCATCGTGAATAGGAAAAGAGGCCTCGAAAGCATCGATGGCCCGCTTCATCGCCGCCTGGGAAGTCTCGGGCTTGCAAGTCTCCGGTCCCTCGCCCGTGGCAGGAACCGCAATAGCAGGATGGCGATGAATATTTTTAAAAATCAGGTTGATTGCGTCCATCACTACCGTACTACTGCGGAAACTAGTGTTTTGCCCGCGCTCCTGCACACCAGGGATCTGCTCACAAACTTGATCAAAGATTTCGGCGACTCCTCCCCGCCAACCATAGATCGCTTGTTTTGTATCGCCGACACAAAAAAAGGATCCCGACCCATCCAACCTTGCCGTCGTCTCGGCAAGGGGCTTGAGAACACTCCATTGCACCGGAGATGTGTCTTGGAATTCATCGAGCAGGAGGTGGTCGATGGAACCGTCCATTCTCATCCCAATTTGGTTCATTGAGACCGGAGAAAGGGAATGGGAAAGACGGTAAGAAATGTCATCAAACGAAAAAGCCCTGGTGAATTGCTTGAGGGCACTTACTTGCGTTTCGTAAGCCTCGACAACGCGTCCGGTTGCAAGCGTTTGTGCACGAAGTAAACCGAGTATGTGCGTTCTTAAACCGTCCGCTGCGGTCCTTAGCGCTTCCGATATCTCGCGGGGCATGACCTTTTTGTAATAAATTACGTCATCTCCTGAACCACGCTGCGGCATGCTTGCTACCAAGTCCATCTGGTCGACTCGATCCCATAATCGAAGGTCGATCCACTCGCCCAAACGTCTTAGGTAGGTATCCGCTGACTTATGGCCGACCGACGCGTCCATCAAGGTTGAAATGCACTGACGGTAAGCGGCATCTGAAGGCTCCCGGGGAACCTGAAGCGAGTCCCACGCTGATTCGCGGCAACCCCGCGAAACTTGATATCCTTCATGGATGACTTGCAACACGTCGTTGCGCACGGAGCGTTTGGTGTCTCCCTTACTGAGTTGTGCCAAGATAGAAAGCAAATCGGCAGACTCAACGGCGGAAAGCATAGCATCGACGGCAGATTCCCGAACGGACATCTCTTCGATTTCGTCTGCCAACCTCCATCCTGGCGGTATGCCGATTTCGTAGGCGAAGGACCGTGCGAGCTGAGAAAAAAGACTGTCCAGCGTCAGTATGCGTAAGCGATGAATATCGCGAAGTAGCGAATGCGTCAATTCGATGCATTGCGCTGTTGTGATCTCGGTCAAACCGGTCTGAGCGGCCAATTGGCCGAGTGCTACCTGAGATTGGTCGGTCGCAGCCTTGGCCAGCAGCGTTAGAACACGAGTGAGTATCTCTCCTGCTGCCTTACGAGTGAACGTCGTCGCTATCACGCTATCAGGCGCAGCGCCGCCAAGAAGAATACGTAGCAATCGTCCTGTGAGCTGGTAGGTTTTTCCGGTACCTGCCGATGCGCGGATCAGCAGCGGACGCATACTGACGATGTCAGCCGTTGAGATGGATGGGATCGACGATGTTGAGTCTGTATTCGTCGAGATCGCGTGCTTCTTCATTCGGCATCGCCTCCACCAAGAAGGTCGATATCCTCATTCGAAACACCGATTCGGTCGAGCAGGTTAGCAACGGCGCCCGTTTGAAGAATCATCGCATAGTCGTCGAATTGCACGTCATGGGACGGTTCGAACTCGCCACGCCGAATTCGTCGAATGCAGTCGTCTACCAGCGCATGCGCGCTTTCGAACTCCAGTTTGGTGAAGTCCGCATCATTGATTTTTGTCTCGTTTTGGTTATCCCCGATATTGAAGTAGCTGAGTGCTACCTGTTCTGGCGCCACCTCTGCATCGATCACGTAAGGAATCAGCAATTGATAAAGCGGCAATTGGAGATCTAACCAGCGGGGCACGTCGCCATTGTAGGTAACGTGCTTTTTTCTGGGAGGATGTCCATGTGTTTTGTAGTCGATGATCGCCCACCGCCCGTCGTCGTGTCGGTCAATTCGATCAATGCGACCTCGAATGGGCATTCTCTGGCCATCGACGATGATCCCAGCAAGGCTTTGCTTTTTGTCGAAGTCGTCATTCATATCTTTTTGCTTTTCACCAAACGGTGCTTCCACGCGGAAGATGCTCCATCCCTGCTGCCTTCGTTCGCTTTGGACGAATGCAATGGCTTTCATCCGCCTGCGCGCCTGTTCGATTTGTAGTCGCACTGCGGCAGCAGGAAAACTGCCGAAGTAATCAGCGGCATACGATGTTAAATTCTCAACGAGACCATCTTCGATCACTTCGCGATTGCTTTCATCTCGTAATTGGCTTAATCCAAACCGCTCAAGAGTGTAATGAATGAGGTCACCGAACTGATTGGGCCGCAATTCACCGGCTGAATCGTTGAGTCGGCGGATGTGCAGAACATGACGAAGAAAAAAGCGATAGGGACAAGTGAGATAGTCTTTGAATGCCGTAACACTCATCCGCTCGACTACCCTGGGTGGAAGCGGTGGAATGGGTAGCTCAGTCCTTTTTTCTCCACCTTCCCAGCGACTCGTATACACCTTTGAAGAATCGCGACTGTCAGCAATGATCGTTGATGGTCCGTCACCATGTGACCCGGCTCGCGAAAGGTCAGGGTCGAGAAGTTGAACCAAGCGTCGAGCCGTTTCCAGCGGTTCACTTGTTGCTAACAATCGGCTGGGTGGCGTGGGGGACCCATCTAGGCTTCGCGTACCGACGATAAGTTTGATGTCTTTTCGACTTGATAACATCACGTCGAGCGCATGAATATCTCGAGCCATTCGGCGTTCGTTGTCATTTAGCTGCAATCGGGTTCGTAGGGTGCCCGGAAGGAATGGATCGGCGGTGACTGCCTCGGGCACATAAGGGTGATTCAAACAAGCAACGACCATCGCCGGTGAATCGTCCAGTGCTAAATCGAGCCATCCTGAAATCGTTAGTTGGTTGGCTTTAGGCGGATCGAAGACCCGCATATCGGACAATCTCGCAGTCAGCATCTCGATGGCGACCGAAGCACTTACTTTCACATCCAGCGACTTTTCGAGGTGCTCGACCGCCGCCATGTACTGGACTGCGGCCCGCAGGGCACGTGTTCCGCGCGAATCGTTCGACTCGTCAAGATGTATATCGGGCGACGAACTTGTATCGACACGATTAAATAGTACCTGGAGCCAAGTGACGACTCGCCCAGCCCAATCGCTCAACGTCCGATTGGGACCACCAAGATCACGCAACGATGCTTGGATCAAGTCTCTTACAGTAATCGCTGCCCCATATTCCTTGGCCGCCGTAGGTGCCAATTCGTTGTCACATCGGGTTGGGAAATGGTTCGCAAGAAGGTTGTCGATTGCGATTAGCCATTGCCCTGACTTTGACTGTCTATCGAACAAATCATCGACGAATTGACTTTCAATGAACTGATAGACATCTGCATGACGTACGAGGGCCGCCAGCGATCGCCATGAACTACGCGATATGTGCTCGGAAAGCAGTTCCAGCAATCGTCCTACTGGCGTCTGTGCGATCGTCCAACCGAGCTCGCGGTGGGTTTCTAACGATCGCGCACGCATCTCGAACTCGACAGGTCCGACTAGCGAATCGTGGGTTACACCAACCGTGATGCCATTGGGCCGATAATCGGTTAACCATGTCTGCACCATTCGTGCCGCACTTGCAGCTTGGTCGGCAACATCTTCTGCCCGCAGAAGATGCCCATCGTTCCAAGGCAAGACACGTTGAACCCACCGGCTGGCAATGATCGATCCGAAAGAGTCAAAGTGGTCACGGTCGGAATCGTCTGCGGCAACCAGCGCGGTAACCGCACAACGCGTCGCCGCCGATTGATCCTTGTTCTTTGAATCTTCATTGCCACGCTTGACCCGGTCGCGGTGACCTTCCACGATCGCTCGCAGCATCGACGTCAAAGAGCGGCTCAGGTCCGAGGTTCCCACCAAAACAATTTCTTCGGAGCAACTGCACTTCTTACTACTAATCGCCTGTGCTCTCGCCAAAAATGGATCGGAGCGTCCAGCGGACTGAAGGCATTTTAGATAGGCCGCATGGAGTTCCCTCAGAAACGTCCAGCGGCGTTGTTCCGCGTCGCCTGTAACCTCTCTTTCAACGGACGAAAAATCGAGTTCTCCCGCTGCAAGATCTTCATAAAGCCCTCGAATGGTCGACGCGAGTTCAAGCCAAGGAGCGAGCGGCTCGCGAGCAGGCAAATTCGAAAGAAGTGCGCCCAGTTTATCTTCGGGTGATTCGATTAGAACCCGTGCCCATGCGAGCGTCTGTTCCAACTCGGTGGCAACAGGAATCTTTGGCTTAAAGAGGTACTGGGGAAGCTCGCCCGTCGTGACGATTTTAGGGCGATTGAGTGTGACATCATGCTTGGCCGCCAACTCACGCAGCAGAACCGCCAATCGTCGTCCACCACGCGTCGTCGGCAGAACGATGAGTACTCCCGAAAGATCCCAGCACGGCGTGTCCGCCGCAGCAACCGTGTCGCCCTTCGCTTTCCGCGTTCGACGTTTACGGGACGTAGGCCATTTTTGCCATAGAAAGTCGAGCGTTGAATGGAGTAATGGTCGATGTCGTCCCAGGTAAAGCGTCTTGCTTGCAATCGATGTCATCAGTTACCGATTAGGCGTCAGGAAGAAAAGTTCGAGCGAGGTAACAGTGGGTAGTCTAACATTTTGCGGGTTACCACCAGGGCGCGAGCGTCGGCATGGCAGCGCAGTGCCCGCTCCTATGTTCAGGGGGTCAATATCTTTTCACGCTTTGCAGACGGGTCAAGCCTTTGCATGTCAATCTCGGCCACAGGCGGTTTTTCACTACCTATCCACTTCCGATCGTTCCCTTTTCTGAAAAGGCAGAATTTGACGATTGTTCTGAATAAATGGCTCTACCGCTGCCGATGAAACAGAAACTGCGTGGTTTGCGGTGCCAGTTTGGCATTGGATATCGCGCTTTTTACTTGGGAACATTATTAAAATGCTTCATTACATGGGCGAGCGACTGGCGAGCGTTTGGCAAGCGATCATCGGTCGGAATGAACCGAGTCAACTGGCCTGGGGTCTTTCATTTGGCATACTCCTGGGCCTGATTCCGCACGGTAATTTGCTCGCGATTGTGGTTTTGATTTTGGTCCTTACGCTTCGAGTCAATCATGGGCTTGCTGCCGTTGCAACGGTTATTTCCAGTCTGCTAGCGACGCGTCTCGATCCTATTTCCCATCCGCTTGGCCGACAGGTTCTCACTCACCCTGAATTCTCGAGACACTTAGCTGGTGCGTGGCAGATGCCTTTCGTACCTTGGACCGACTTGAATAATACGGTCCTGGTTGGAAGCTTTCTGATCGGTGTTGCCGCATTGCTACCGATCTTTTTATTGAGCTATCCGATCTTTCATCTATTTCGGCCCAAGGTTACACCGATTGGCGGGCTCACACCCGGCGGCGATGAGTTGCCGGTGAACCTCCGGAGATCGCCGTCTGCGGCAGTCGTCGCTAACGGAAGTGTCAATCGCACGGGGAGCAAGTCCGCTGTATCGCCATCACTCGCTCCTTCAGCGATTGATGCAGCGTTCAGCGGATTGGCAGAGGCCGAAGCCGGCGCCGTGTCGACCGCATCCAATATTGAGCCTCAGGTCATCGAGACTCGCATCGACGTTATCCGATTGGGCAAACGAGATGCTTCGTCGAAGGCCGAGAAGTCGATTGAAGCGACAAACATTTCAGAACCAGACGAACCCATGAGCGAAGCACTGAACTATCTGCTTCGTCAACTGCGAGATTCGCGAGAACGGAGGGCAGCATGATCCAATGGCGTTTTATCTTGACACGGGTGATTATTGTTGTCGCCATCGTTTTCCTCATTCGATACGCGTTATCTCCGATTGCACGGTATGTCACAGTCAGCACCTTCGAGGAGTCGATGGGTGGCGAAGTCGCCGTTGCCAAAGTGCATGTCGGCTTGTTTCCGCCGACACTCCGATACAACGATTTTAAATTCTATCCATCGGTCTCGAACGAGCATGCGTACACCGCACTCACCATTGATTCGGCCGAATTTGAGATTGACGGAAACGCATTTCTTCATCGCCAATACGTCGTCCGAGATGGACGCATAAATGGACTGAAAATTGTTTCAAAGAATGGCGTAAAGTCTCACTTCGATCCACAACCCGAGACCGATCGGCAGATCGCTTCGGATTGGTTCACTCAGTCCGCATCCATGGTGGCGGACGTGGCGTCCAAAAATACTGAGTCGCTTGAAAGCGAATCAGAGTTCGCCAGTCGCGTCGAACAAACTCGTCGTCGTTGGAAGAGTGAGTACGCCGTACTGACGGCGCGAGCACAGGAATTGGAAGCGACGATCACGAAGCTAGGTGAGACAACCAAGGGCGTTGTGAATCCACTGCGTGACTGGCCACGAATCGAGGCAACGATCGCGAAGTCGAAGGAGTTACAATCCGAACTAGCGGGAGTCCGCGAAGCAATCGACGAAATCCCTGCACAAGTTCAAGGGGAAATCATTGCTTTGGAAACTGCAAAACTTGCTGAACTTAGAAATGTGGAGTCGGAAGTCATTGCACCGTCGACCTTCACGTCCATGGGCAGCCACCTACTATCGACGGCGGTTAACCTTCAAATTGACCGTCTAAGAGCTTGTTTGGACTCTAGCCGCCGGTTAGCCGATTTGGGATTTACCATCCCAAGTGAGAAGAGGGTTCGCGGAGAGGACATCAATTTATTAAGCCAAGTTAGGCCGGCTGCACTCCTCATTGAACGCTGCGCCATCGATGGACAATGGAACGGTGGTGACGCTAATTACAGCGTGACAGGAATCATCGAGAACATGACTCAGTCGCCCGAAGTTCGAGAGCAACCTTTTCGAGCTCGGTTGCGACTCGACGGTCAAGAAACGGTTCGTTTGGAGTATGTACGCGACGATTCCTTAGCGGTTCCTCGAGAGTCTTTGGTCATGCATTGGCCCGAAGTGCCCGCCCAATCGCAATCGATCGGGGATGCGAACTCGACATCGATCGACCTTCAAGGAGGGCGATTGGAATTGTGGGCTCAAGTCGACGTGAGTGGTGACGTATTGCAAGGTCGCGTTGTTTCACGTCGTGTCGATACGACGCTTGTGGTTCAGAGTGATGCGGCCCAGGCGGATTCACCGCTAGTATCAAATTTGCGAAAATCACTCGGAACGGTTGACCGCGTGGAAACCGATGCGACCTTCACCGGTGCATGGACTGATATGGCGGTCACAATCAGTTCCAATCTGTCGCAGGTCTTAAACTCTGGACTTGAAAACGCCGTTGCTGCAGAAACGTCTGCGATTCGTAAGCAACTGGCAAGTAAGGCAACTGGAGCGTATGAAACTCAATTGAGCGAATTAAAAGCGTTCCTTTCCAATGAACATCTACTGGCACGTGAGTCACTTGCCAAAGCAGACACAACGCTTCAACAGTTCAGTGAAAAGGTCATGAATGAAACTCGCTCCGCAGAGGTATATCTGGGGCGATTGAGGGCCTCGGATCTCAAGTAGCCCGTTCATGTGTCGTTTTCGAGGCATCGAGACTACCGACAATGCTTTGCAGCGACGTGGCGCCAAGCTCCGCGATTGCGCTGGGAAGTGCGTCGAGAATTTGCATCGATGCAATTGGGTTGTAGTAATTAGCAGTTCCAACTTGAATCGCCGAAGCGCCTGCGACAAAGAACTGCATTGCGTCGTCGATGTTGGCAATGCCACCAATTCCAATGATCGGAATATCGACAGCCGTTCTCACTTGATGCACGCAACGTAATGCGATCGGTTTGATCGCTGGACCACTCATTCCACCAAGTGCATTTCCGATCATCGGACGCCGACGTCGCCAATCGATTGCCATGGCAAGTACGGTATTGATAAGGCAAACGGCATCTGCTCCACCATCCGCGGCACCACGAGCGATGTCGGCAATACTGGTTACATTTGGTGTCAATTTAGCAAGTATGGGAACGAGCGATTTGTCGCGACAGGCTTGAACGACCTTACAGCATGAGTTGGGATCCGTTCCAAAATCGACGCCCCCGCTCACGTTGGGACAAGATAAATTCAATTCGATTGCTGATACTCCTTTGCAGCGGCTCACTCGCTCTGCCAACTCAACGAAGTCTTCGGTGGTTCTTCCGGCGATGCTAACAATGATGGGCGTCCCAATTCCGGCCAAATAGGGCAAGTGATGGTCGATAAAAACTTCCACGCCGTCGTTGTCTAAACCAATCGCGTTGAGCAAGCCACCGGTCACTTCAACTGTCCGCCACGGGGCATTGCCTATACGAGGCTGCGCCGTAATCGTCTTGGGCAAAATACCGCCAAGGCGAGTACAGTCGACGATGCGCTCCATCTCTCTCGCATACCCAAACGTCCCCGACGCGACCAACACAGGATTCTCAAGATGCAGGCGCCCCAAGCTGGTCCGGATATCAATGGATTCTAATTTCATTTGTCTTTTAAACTGGTTGAGACACCAATCAGGCGTCGGTCGATTTCCCCAACGATCGATCGTGCTACCGCCTGCTTCGTTCCTTCGAACGTAGCAATGACCGACCCATCAGCGGCAAGCAGTTCAACCTGATTAAAGTCAGAGTCAATGGCTTCGGGACCATTGCTTACGATCATATCACAATGCTTTTTTTCGAGCTTTACGGTGGCACGGAACCGACGGTCGTCCGACTCCAAAGCAAACCCAACCACCCATTGTCCGGGGCGTTTCAACTGTCCCAGCGTGGCGACGATATCGGGCGTCTCAATCAAATTCATGACAAGCGGTTGACCAGTCTTCGAAATCTTTTGCATCGAAACTTGGAGAGGTTGATAATCGCAAGGTGCCGCCGCACCGATCGCGCCATCACAATCCGCGAACACTTTTACCGCAACGTCAAGCATTTCATCAGTCGTAACGACGTGGATGACCTTGGCCGCTTTTGGGTAGACAACCGCAACTGGGCCACTGACGATCACTACATCGTGCTTTTTCGCCAAACATGCTTTCGCCAAAGCAACACCCATTCGACCGCTCGAGGCATTTGTCAAATAGCGAACGGGATCAAGATACTGTCGCGTCGGACCGGAAGTGATAAGGATTTTCGCCAACTCGCTGCCTACCTGTTTCTCATCAGACGATCGATGATGGCATCCACGTCGTTGGCCTCGAAGCCTAACTTCGCTGCTGCCAATGCGAACAGCCTTTTCTCTGACTCCTCAAGCTCGCCGTCCGCTGCCATCATGCGAAGGAGGTCGCCGAGCAGCGTCTCTTGCGACTCACGGTCACTAGGAAGCGAAATGGTAGCACCATCCTCTAATGCATAACGCAGCGAGTCGCGAAGCACCGACTCATCAAGTCCAAGTTGCAAGCAGCGGTCCGTCACGAAACCTACTTCTTGCTCGTTCAGCGATCCGTCTGCCAAGGCCATGACAAGCAGATTTCGCAGGTGTTCCTGTGCGTTCATTCCGTTTCCAACAAGTTCGAGGGACTCTTTCCGCCAAAGTTTGAACCATTGTGACCATTGGGGGAAGCGATTCGCGGGTGTCGACTCCCCATTTTGTCAATTTTGGGCTTGTGACGCAAAATCGCATTTGAGTAGTCACAAGCGCTGGAAAGGTTGCGCCAGCACCTTCGTATGGCAAGTTCCTCGTGGCGACTTGAAAGCAACATGTTCGGAATCGTTAGCCTGACTAGGCCAATCCGTCTATCGATCGCGTTCATCGCGTTCGCCA
>JANOBM010000072.1:0-42496 GCA_031411655.1 Planctomycetaceae bacterium | reverse complement strand
CGCTGCGGGGACATCGGGCTACGCGTGTTTCGGATTTGAAGCGTACAGCGTGCCAGCAGTCGCAAAAATAAGTCGCGGCGAAACGTTGGTTTCCGTACGCCGCAACGAAGGGCAATTGACCTCATCAGTCATGGCCCGTGGAACGGTGATTCCTGTCGTGCTCATTCCACCCTCGATGGTTCCCGGGGTCTTTAATCAAATTCGAACCGCTGGTCAGCCGACCGGTTCGCAAACTCCGGTAGGCACCACGCCATCCTTTGGAACACCGACCGGCGGTGCTCCAGGCGGTGTTGGGTCCGGCGTCGCTGGCGGTGGACTAGGTGGTGGTGGATTGGGTGGAGGCGGACTAGGTGGTGGTTTGGGTGGCGGTATCGGTGGATTGGGTGGACTCTTGGCTGCGGGGGCAATTGGTGCCGCAGTACTCGGCAGCGACGACAACAACAATAACAATAGTTTCATTCCGCTCCCGTCGACTAATGGCGGAATGTAGTCGAGTTTTCTGTCGAGTTGCTTGACTACATCTGCTGACATACGCGATAACAGCCGGATCTATATTTCGATTCGGCTGTTTGTGTTGGCACCGTTGCTCGTCCCCGCGTCGACCGAGGCACATCGTGAAGGATTCCGCGAAAGCACCAGACGCTATGGGTCAAGAAAGCAGCAATACAAACCTCAGCGAATGCGGCGCACTTCATTCACCGGAATGGATCGATTGCCTCCTGCTTTCTCAGTTGCCAGGCATTGGCCCATTGACGTTGGCCAAGCTCCTGGACGTTTTTGGATCGGCGTCGCGAGTTTTGGTGGCATCGGAAGACCGGCTTCGTGAGGTTCCAGGAGTCGGCCCAAAACTGCTGAAAACGATCCGGCATGCGAGGGACTACGTTGACGTCCAGGGTATCTTGGATTGGTGCACAGCGAACCAAACGGATATTGTCTCATTGGATTCGCCAGGATACCCGCAGTCGCTATTAGATTTGCCAGATGCCCCGCCGGTTCTGTTTGTTCAAGGTGAGCTGCTTCCCTGCGATGAATTGTCGATTGCTATCGTGGGAACGCGGCATGCAACAATTTACGGTCGCCAACAAGCCGAGCGTATCGCGTATGGACTTGCCAAAGCGGGAGTCACGGTTGTCAGTGGAATGGCGCGAGGGATTGATACAGCAGCCCATCAAGGTGCCCTTGATGCAGGAGGACGCACGATTGCCATATTTGGATGTGGCTTGGGGCATATCTATCCTCCGGAGAACGAAGGATTGGCCAAGGCAATTGCTGCGGACGGTGCACTGGTAAGCGAATATGCGCCCAATGCCAAACCGAGAGCTGGGATGTTCCCACAACGAAACCGAATCATTAGCGGTCTAACGCACGCAACGCTGGTTGTCGAAGCTCCGGAGCGGAGCGGGTCATTGATCACTGCGAGAACGGCCTCCGAGCAAGGACGAGACGTACTGGCGTTGCCCGGAAACGTCAACAGTCGTGCCAGTCAGGGTACCAACCTGCTCATTCGTGATGGCGCGAGATTGGTGCGGCATGCGGACGATATCCTGGAGTGCCTTGGGCCGCTTGCCCGACCGGTACCGATGAAAGATGGACGAGACATCAGGCAGCTTGCCGAGACGCTGCTCAATGATCAAGAGCGAGCCATATTGGATTGCATCCAATGTGAACCGACCGCCATCGACAGTGTGATTGCTGCCAGTCAACTGCCCACACACAACGTCTTGGCAACGATCAGTGTCCTGGAAATACGAAAGCTGATCCGCCGATTAAGCAGCCAGTATGTTTCTCGAGTTTAATCCGGTACCTCAAACTTTAGCTCTGTCCAGGGTGGCGATTTGAGCGTCACCAACGACGAAGTGGCAGGCATCCTCGGTCCGACGGGTAGCATTGCAAAGCGTTTGAGCGCATACGAGCACCGTCCCCAGCAACTCGAAGTTGCGAACGCTGTCGCTCAAGCCTTGCGAAAGCGGACCCACCTAATCGCTGAAGCCGGAACGGGAACTGGCAAAAGCTTTGCCTACCTTGTGCCCTCCATCCTTCATGCGACCGCCGATCAAGTGGATCCCAAGGCGAAAGGGGAAAACCGACCCGTCGCTCGTGTGCTTGTTTCGACGCATACGATCAGCCTGCAGGAACAGCTCCTGGCCAAAGATATCCCATTGCTTGCAAGCGTGATGCCGCGCGAGTTTAGTGCCGTGCTTGTTAAAGGACGGAGTAATTACGTCTCACTGCGTCGATTGCAAAACGCAGTGGTAAAGTCAACCGCGCTCTTCTCCACCGATGAGCAGATCACGCAACTTGCAATGATTCGTGACTGGGCAAAAAATACGCATGATGGAAGCCTGGCTTCGGTACCTATCAAGCCTTCACCGAGTGTATGGGATGAAGTTGCCAGTGACACGGGCAATTGCATGGGAAAGCAGTGCAAGACATTTTCAAGCTGTCACTATTTTCAAGCTCGACGCCGCGCGTCTCGAGCACAAATCCTGATCGTCAATCATGCGCTTTTCTTCAGCGATCTGGCTCTGCGTCGCCAAGGTGCAGCACTGCTTCCCGATTACGACACCGTGATCCTTGACGAATCGCATACACTCGAAGCCGTAGCCGGAGATCACCTTGGGATTCGCCTTTCTAATTCTCAATTCGATTACACGCTGAATAAACTTTACAACGATCGCACGCAAAAAGGCCTGCTGGTCACACAGGATCTTCAAGGACTGCAGCGTGAAGTCGATCGGTGTCGCTACGCGGTCTCGAACTACTTCGCTGACGTGCTTGATTTTCTGGATGGCGAGGATAACGCGAACGGTCGGGTTGCCAAGCCGCGACCGGTTAAGAACGCGGTGAGTGAGCCGATGCAGCAACTTTCCGATCGCATTCTTCAGTTTTCTGATTCGGTAAAAGATGATTCTGAACGAAAAAACTTCACTTCTGCTGCTGAACGACTTGCTGGCCTCGCCGATGAACTGAAAGCTTGGAATGAACAGTCTAACGAAGGCTCTGTTTACTGGGTTGAGAAATCAAACTCACGGCGTGGAGATGTCCGGGTTCAGCTCGCAGCCTCGCCGATCGATGTCGGAGCGACGCTACGAAGCGAGCTTTTTCAAAGCAAGATGATCCAGAGTGTCATCATGACAAGTGCAACGCTTGCAGTCGGAAACGATGACAAGTTTACCTTTTACCGCTCACGAATCGGATTGTCTGGCGGGCTCTCGGTTCGTGTGGGCAGCCCCTTCGACTATGCCAATCAAGCCGAGGTCATTGTCGTGACGGGACTGCCTGATCCTTCCGCACAGCGTGTTGCCTATGAGGCGGCTTTGCCGAACCAAATCAAGCGATTCTTGTCACTTTCCGACGGCCATGCATTCGTACTGTTCACCAGTTACGATTTGTTGCGACGTTGTGCTGCCGTTCTAATGCCGTGGCTTGCCGAACGAAATATGTTGCTTCTTAGTCAGGCTGGCGAAATGACCCGCTCTCAACTCCTCGATCGCTTCCGAAGCACTCCGCGAAGCGTCTTATTTGGTACAGACAGCTTTTGGCAAGGTGTTGATGTTCCCGGTAACGCGCTTCAGAACGTGATCATCACAAAACTACCATTCAGCGTGCCAGACCACCCTTTGCTACAAGCACGCCTGGAAGCGATTCGAAGCGGTGGGGGCAATCCATTCCGCGATTATCAGCTTCCCGAAGCTGTCATCAAATTTCGGCAAGGATTCGGGAGATTGATTCGAACCGCATCGGACCGAGGGATGGTGGTCGTGCTTGACCCACGAGTTAAATCGAAGCCCTACGGTCAAACCTTTCTCGAGTCTTTGCCGACCATGCCCATTCGTATCGTGGGCATCCAGTGAAATGCAGGCTGTAGCATCAGCCAAATGCAAAGGGCCGCCATCGCCCGAGCTGGCCAATCACCGATTATTTGATAAAGCCCCCAACGGCTATCGACTTCGATGTTTGTGAGGAGGAACCCAGCTTGTTCGTTTGCAAGTCGGTCAATAATTCGGCCTGAACCATCAATCCATGCGGTGGGGCCCCCGTTGGCAGCGATCAAGAGTGGGCGCCGACAAGTCACCGCCACCATTTGTGAGCACCTTAAGTGATGCTCAACGATGGATGTTCCATTGAACCATCGGTCGTTGGTGACATTCACAATCGCATCCGCTGAAATTCCTTGAGCTAACAACTTTGCGAGATGATTGGGAGCCACTCGCTCGACAGCAGTTTCGATACAGATATTTGGCGAAATCTGGATTGCCCCTACACTCATTGGTACCGGACCTGAACCCACTTCGATTCCCATTCCTGACGGAACAAATCGGTGAACTAGTGGAAGGTAATTGATTAACGGAATGTATTCGCCAAACATGACGAGGTGAGTCTTTCCGTACCAGTCGACCACTTTGCCTCTCGCACCGAGGTGCACCACGCCGCTGTACATTCGTGGCGATTCCCCATGCTGTACGACGGAACAGCCGACTATCAGGTCAGGGTCGATTGCCTGCCCCGTGACGCGACGAATCGCTGCTTGAACTTGTGCTCCTCTCCGCTGAAACAAGAGTCGGTTTTCCTCCACAATCGATTCTAGCGATGGATCCGCAATGGCTAACGGTTCCCCCGCTCCCTCAACGGTTCGCGAAGGTTCGACCGTTTCTGCAAACCAGGGCAGTGAGCCTGTGTACATCGATTCGGGCCATACGATGGCATCGAGCTTGGCCCCCGCTTTGGCGGCCGCTTCAGCGGCTTCGATTGTTTGGCGAAAGTACGCGTCGAAAATTTCCATCTCTCGACTAGCATCTTGGACGAACAGAACTTTTTCATCTCTTCCAATTAAGGCAATCTGTGGCGATGGGGTGTTAGCAGAGTCGGTGAACGCCACGTCGTCGACTTGATGCAGTCGCCATTTGCCATAGGCGAACGTCGCTATGACGACGCTCATCGCCATTGCGAACGGAGCGAACCGAAAAAAATAGTGACGGAAAGGAGCGTCCGTTTTAACATGGACATCTTCTCCTGCACGGTTCACGCAAATCGCATGATGTATCGCGGAACTGGTGAGTAAGATCACGAACGTCACGCCGTAAGATCCAAAGATGTCTGCGATTTGAATCATCGCGGGCTGTGGAACTTGCGAGTGCCCAAGCATCACCGCAGAAATTCCGGTGAGTAGGTAATTGCGCAGGCATTCAAGTCCAGTACCGATGATCGGTACCCAGATCCATAACGGAAGCCTCGCAGTCTCCGCTTTCGCTACCCTTCGGACTAACAGGACGAATGCCAGCGAGTAACATGCCAGATAGAACGCGAAAAGCATCCATGTCCCATACATCGCCGGATGTGCATGACGCAAACCTTGCATCGTCACGCCCCAGTAGATTACGGCTGCGAAGTAAAACAGGGTGCGGTCGCGTCGCGACAACTCGCGACGTGTGGCCAAACAAAGCCATGGAACGACTGCAACCCAAGCCGCCGGCCAGCATCCGATGGGAGGTTGTGCTAGCCATAGCAAAAGCGCGCCGACCGCTGCTAAAAGCCAAGCCGGCGGGGACCAATCGGCGCAGCAACGCGTGGTCCCTGGGTTGGCATGTACCGAGTCCTTGCGCAGTGGGGCGAGGTGCGGCACTTCCGACGCATCCTTGTTCGAGTCGGTGCGGCCCAAGGTTGGGTGCCTCCGTGGCTAACAACGCGTCATCGGGGATTAAGACTAAATGATCCGGGCTAGTTTCCTACACGGCTTTTCGAGAATAGAAGACTTGAAGTACGATGTAAAGACCGGCGAAAACTCGCGCACCAAAAGTGGTCTTGTATCAAACGTCGCGGTGTTCGGCCAGGTTAGCGGAATCTTTTACTCGCTAGGTCATTCGAAAACATGTGGGTCCTCAATAAGGCGTACGCGGCAGCGACAACGAAGTTATCGAATTGATTCTCCGATTATCACATCGCCTCGCACGACGCATTCGCGCAGGTGAAATCGATGAGTTGGCACTCGGCGTCAATCGTTGTGCAGATTGGTCGTGCCGGTTATTTGTTGCCGAACGCGTTGAATACGTCATCGTTTGCAACACGGTGTCCATGTATTCGTGCGTGATGAGCGGCAAGGATATAACCAATCGCGACCATTTCGTTCAGGTGTTACTCGAAAAAATTGGCGAGTTCATGAACGCCGATGAGCAGCAACTCGCCTTTAAAAAATTTGTCGCGCCAATCGACTCGGAGGTTGTGTTCGCCACGTCCCTCAACCCGTCGGTGACGAAATCGATTGCTGATCAAGTTCATGGGGCAAAGCTCTATTTGTCGGATGGCTTGCCCCCTGAGAAAATTGGTTTTCGACTCAATAGCACAAGATTGACGTCACTTACCGATTCCATTGGCCGTCGTTTCGCAAAACCCAGGGACGTTTTCGTACGCCTCGCGGATGCGATGCACGGCTAATCACGTCACAGGAGTAAAGTAGAATCTTGGACAGCATCGCGCTGGCAGACGGAGGGCAGATTCTTCAGGAGGAATCCTTCATGCCTCCTGCCCTTTCCGATCGCTACGTCCAGGCCTTGCTTATCATGTCAGGCACGATGCAACCATTCTGGAAACAGGAGGTCCCAAAAAAGGAAAGAAGTGGTCGGTGAAAGGATTAGTCTGACATCCCGTCAGATCCAAGGAGATAAACCCAGTTCCTTTTTTGTGGCCCGTGGTTGCGACCCTTGATCGAGGAAGTTAACGAATTGCCTTTTGACGATCCGGCGGCCGTGGACGCGGCGCGGTATTTGCGGACCATCGGTATTTGCATACAAACTTGAAGGATCGGTCGTCGAGGCGGTTCGGCATCGAGCAATCGTATCCAATGCGATCGATTTTCGCCAAGCCTAGTCCCTGGCGAACGAATGTCTCTGGGCAATCACTTTTAGGAAATGGACACGATGCAAGATCAAGCTCAGTTTTTCGTGGGTTGGGGAACACTGTCGCTCATCAACGCCGGCTTGGCACAAGCAAAGGGGCACAGCGGTTTCATTTGGTGGCTTGTATCGCTTCTTTTGGGCCCTCTGGCAACGTTGTTGATTGTTGTCTGGCCACCCAAGCCGGTGCATTGAATGGGATTGGAGGGGCACAACCGGTTGAGAATGTTGATCTAAAATAAACGGATGCACGTGGCCTACTTTTGACTTTCATGGTTAAACCAACGCCAATTCCTAATCGCGCGATCGTTTTTCAATCGGATCAACGCGATGCATGCATGGAGTCACGACTCGTGCTGGAAGCGGCCGGGATTTCCACCGAATCAGTTCATCAGGATGGCCATTGGCTCCTAAGCGTCGGCAGCCATGATCTTGGCATTGCGACAGCCGAGTTACAGGCCTACCAAAGGGACAAGTCTGATACGGCTGTATACGTTTCGCCTCGTGCGGCCGTTTTCGGCGGCGCTTGGGCGGGAGTCGCGAGTTATACGGTGGTTATGCTATTGGTTGCGTTGCTCTCGACAATGTCTGCGTCAGGACAGTTATGGAAAAATGTTGGCATGATGCGAGCGGGTGATGTTTTGTCGGGGCAGTGGTGGCGGGCGGTCACTGCTCTCACTTTGCATGTTGACGCTGGACACCTGTTATCGAATTTGTTGTTCGGGTTAGTATTCGGATTCATGGTTGGTCGAATTCTTGGTGGCGGTGTTGGATGGCTAACGATCGTCGCTGCGGGAACTTTTGGTAACCTAGCAAACGCATTGGTACATGACGCAAGCCACACGTCGATCGGCGCTTCAACCGCTGTGTTTGGTGCACTGGGTGTGATGGTCGCGCATTCGCTTCGCCCACAGTTGTCGATTCCGCAAAACGCAATGCGGCGATGGGCCCCACTCATTGGCGGCGTGCTAGTGTTTGGGTTCACCGGTATTGGCGGTGAACGCACGGATGTCGGCGCTCATCTGGCGGGCTTTTTAGCTGGGCTGATGTTTGGCTGGTTGGCCTGTCGCATGCCAGAGTCGTACTTGGCAAGTCGCGCCGTGCAGTGCGTGGCAGGATTGGGGGCTATGATGCTTGTAGTAAGCGCGTGGACGGCGGCGATCTTCGCCGCACACTAAGGAGGTTTCGCCCAATTGCAGTGTGTTTGAATTTCCATCGCCTCGAATCGGCCATCATTCGTGAGGATTCGATACAATTCCGCTAAACCCTCCTCGTACCATCGACTTGCTTCATGTACCGAATCCTTTCAGTCTTCCTGTCTTTTTTTCTCCATAACACTTTTGTCGCGGCGGGCGATTGGCCACAAATACTCGGCCCCAATCGTGATGGACAAGTTGTGGGTGAAGCGATTCCTGTTTGGACCAAGCCACCGGTAATCCGTTGGCGAGTCCCATGCGGTGCGGGCTATGCTGGCGCTTCAGTGGCGTCAGGCAAGGTACTTTTGTGGCATCGAATTGGCGATGAAGAGGTGCTCGATTGTTTAGCGGTCGATGACGGTCGTCGGCTATGGCAGGCCAGTTTTCCCGCCGCTTATCGTGGCGGCGTCGACGCGGATTTAGGACCACGAAGCGTACCTGTCATCGATGGAGATGTGGCGTTTGTTTATGGTGCTGCCGGCGATATGCATGCGGTTTCAATGACCGACGGGCATAAGCTCTGGTCGCGAGAATTGCGGGCTGACCACGATGCCGAGGATGGATATTTCGGTGCAGGCAGCACACCCATTGTCGTCGGTTCCGTTTTGATTGCCGAGGTTGGAGGCCGAGACGGCGCGGGACTTGTCGCCGTTGATAAGCAGGATGGAAAGACTCGCTGGAAGGCGGCTGACCAGCAAGCCGCATACGCTTCGCCAGTGACAATGGCCGTTGGGTCGGACACAAATGTGATTGCCGTGTTAGGCCTGAGTACAGTAATGCTCGACCCCGAAACGGGTACGGTTCTTCGTCAATTTGATTTCGGGCGACGCGGACCGACAGTGAATGCCGCCACACCACTGGTTGACGGAACGAAGCTATTTGTCACGGCTTCGTACGGAATTGGCTGCCGCATGGTTGATATGGCAATCGATCCGCCTGCCGATGTCTGGTCGAATCGAAACGTGATCAGCAGTCAGTATTCAACACCGGTTCGCGTTGGCCAATGGATCTATTCGATGGATGGCCGTGAAGACATGGGCGAGGTCGAATTGGTGTGCGCTCGTTGGTCCGATGGTCAAGAAGCTTGGCGTCGACCGGGTTTTAGCACGGCCCACCTCATTGCAACTCCCGATCGAGTACTGGCACAGCTCACCAATGGTCGTCTCGAACTCTTTGCTGCAGATCCCACGGAGTTTCGAAGACTTGCCGACACCGAACTGCCCGAGGGTACCTATCGCGCGTTGCCCGCGTATGCTGATCAAGTGCTTTATTGTCGACGGACGGAGTCCGCCACCAAGGGTGAGTTGCTGGCTGTCGAGTTTTAAATCGTCAATCGATTTGGCGTTTATCGCTGACACGGTACAATACTGTGAGCGTTTAGAGCCGCCTTCTCTTCGATCGGCGAGGATGGACCGTGTTTGCGCTTGCTAGCCCCAAGTACCGCTACTACATCAACGATGAAGACTTTATTGCCGAAGTTGATGCTCTGTGGCTCGCGTTTGCCCGAGAAAACAGTGCTACCGAGTTGACGGAACCTTCTTTGTTTAGCAAGCCGATTTGGGACTTTATTGCGGATTCACCCACTCGGTCTTTGTATAAGGAAATTCACGCTCACGTTCGATTGACTGGGAACCCGGTTACAGTGCCGTTTCGTTGTGATTCGCCGACGCTAGAACGGCATATGCAACTAACGGTTTTCAAATGTAGCGATAATCGCCTCTTGTACGAAAGCACTCTTATGCGAGTCGTCCCGCAGCGTCGACTCGACGTGCTCGATTCCAGTCAGAAGCGTTCGCGTGACTTTCTGACGATGTGCAGCTTTTGCAAGCGATCGTTGGTCGAACCATCGGGATGGCTCGATATGGCCGATATAGCGCTTCATCTACGTCTCTACGACCGGCAGTTGATTCCTGAGTTGCGATATACGGTCTGTCCTGAATGCGAGAACCGATTGTATGAGAAGTTGCGCCCGTCATATCAAACACTGAGTTAACTTAATCTGGTGTTGCTGGCTCTAACGATCGTGAGCCTCGCGAAATCGCGGGAACGGCTGCGCACGCAGGTTCGTAGGTAACCATTGTTGGTTGTATACTGGGTACGAGATAGCCGGATTCCAGTCTCTCCTCGTTTGTGCGACACAAGAAATGGGCGAGCCACTACCAGGTCTCGATGGTTCGGATGCGGGTGCGACCGTTTATTACGACGCCGAAGGCATGGACAAAGCCCTTGTCGAATCGTTTGTACTCGACTGGCAACAAGGTCGATGTCCGCGAATCGAAGATCGCATCGCAAATATTCAAGGTTCAGCGAAAGTCTCGTCTTTTGAAAAGTTGCTCTTCGCCGAAGTTCGACACCGCCGCACGGTTGGCGAAACGCCCAGCGCGAGCGAGTACGTCGCTCGGTTTCCAACGATGGAAGAAGCCGTCCGGAAGCTCCTCGGCAACGAGGTAGACGGACTCCAGTCCACCCTAAACAAATCTCGTTCCGATCAAGAAACTGGTCGGGGAGTGTTACCTGATCAGGCCAGTGATCCGTTCGATGCAACACTTGCGATGCCGGCCACTAAACCCGTCGTGGGACCGCGTTCGGGTTCGGTACCAGGTGAATCTCGTATTCGTTCTTTCTCTCTCACCGTCCCGGGGCATGAGATTGAACGTGAGCTTGGTCGAGGTGGAATGGGTGTCGTCTATCTGGCTCGACAGACGCGATTGAAACGGCATGTCGCTTTGAAAGTGATCCGAGGGATCGACGGGGCTGCTCCGGAGGATCTCGAGAGATTCCGAGCCGAAGCGGAAGCGGTCGCGGCCTTGCAGCATCCGAACATTGTCCAAATCTTTGAAGTGGGCGAGCATGAGGGTGGGCCATTCTGCACACTTGAATTTGTCGATGGCGGGAGCTTGGCGGCCCAATTAAAAAATAAGCCATTGACTGCGAGCGAAGCCGCTGTGTTGGTTGAAACGCTAGCACGCGCCGTACACTATGCACACCAGAAGGGAATCGTTCACCGCGATCTAAAGCCAGCAAACGTACTGGTGGCTAGCGATGGGACGCCTAAGATCACCGATTTTGGACTCGCCAAACGTATCGATATTGCAGATAGCGGCCTGACTCGCACGGGCGCCGTGGTGGGCACGCCCGCGTACATGGCGCCTGAACAGGCCATGGGCGAAACGAAGGAGATTGGACCGTCAGTGGATATTTATGCGCTCGGGGCGATTCTTTATGAGTTGCTGACAGGGCGTCCGCCGTTCATCGGTGCAACTGTCATGGAGACCTTACAGAAAGCCCTCACTGCCGATCCCGTACCGCCCTCGGCAATTGCTGCCACGGCACCCCGCGACCTGGAGACGGTGTGTTTGAAGTGCCTCGCGAAACGTCCGGAGGCTCGCTATTCGTCTGCGTTAGCCTTGGCTCAGGACGTCGAGCGTTTCATTGCCGGAGAGCCGATTTTGGCGCGTCGCGAAGGGATCATCCAAAAGGCTTGGCGAAAGACACGAAAGCGAGCCGCAATGGTCGGAGCGGTTAGCGTAGCCCTAGTCGCCATCACCGCCGCCATCTTTGCTATACGGGAAAATAGGGCTTCACAGCATGTGGCGGCCATCGCTCGAGAATTCCAGGACGGCTTTGAATCACAAAGTTGGTCCAAAGATCATGTGGACCGGCTTGAGCAGCTGGCTAATAAGCTTGGCGAAATCGAAACTACGCGCGGCGATGCAGCACGTCAAAAACTAGTCTCACATATGGCCGCGCGAGTCCGAGATGTCCTCCGTCGACCACGTGTCACAGCGGAAGATGTTCCGAGTGTGGAGAGCGATGTCGCGTGGTTAGCGGAGCGGGAGGAATCGCTCGCCAAGCAGCTCCGCGCCGAGCTGAGCGGGCGATTGAAAGATTGGCAGTTGATTGCCGAACTAACGCCCCCGTATACGGACTCACACGTGATGTTTCCCGATCCGATCGTACAGGCGAGCGCTGTGGGTACGAAGCGAATTGAATCACTGGAAAGAGTCGTGCCGACCAGTCTTTCGTCTCGTGGTAGAGTCCGGATGTTAGTCGAGTTTGGATCCGATTGGGAGTCCGCCCAGCAGCTGGGAATGGTGATCCATCACAGCAGCGCCGACTCTCTCATGAAGCGAGATGGAAAATCGCCGATGGGGTATGAGTTTCTTTTTGTTGCCTCGATGCCAACGGTGGTGGGCGAGCAGGGCGCAAATCGCTCCGACTCGGAACTTCCGAAGTCTGTCGATTTTCAGCGATCCGATAAACATGGTGACCTGCAGATTGTACGTAACGGTGTCGTCTTGCAGCGCCAATCCGTTGTTGTTGGCAAAGGGGCCTTGAAACTATCAGCCGAACGAGATGGTGAGAGGCTTCGGTTGCAGCTCAATGACCTGCCAGCCCTCACGTTCACCGATGTAATGCCATTGGTCGGTGACGATCATTCGGTACTTGGCGTGGTATGGCCGTCAACAGCCATCGTGACTTACGCAAGAGTGGACGGTTCATTGATACCACCTGCAGCCAGTCCGCTCGAACGAGCTGACGATCTCTACGAATATGGTCGGTTTGCGGATGCACTCTCGCTCTATGAGGAACAAGTTCTTGCAGGCGGAGATATCGTCGCCGAGGCGAGGTGCAAGTCAGGAATGTGCCTTGTGGCCCTTAATCGTCCTGACGATGCAGCGGCAGAGTTCGAAGCAGTTGTAAGCTCGTCCGGAGATCGCTGGCCGGTCGTTGCCGCGACCCAGCTTTGGATGATGAGACTGAGAGAAAAACGTTATTCAGATGCGGAGGCATTGTTCGCTTCGGTGAGTGTCCGCTTCACGACGGAGCAGTTAGCTCAATTTGTTCCGCTGATTGTACGTGAGGAGTTGACTCGTGCGGAACGAATTCCAAATTTGAATCTCTTGCTCCAAGATCCAGAAGTTATTCCGCGGATCGAGGCAATGTATGGACTGGCGAAGTTACTCGGACTCGAAGAAGCCGCCTTTGCGGCTCGCAGTAATCTAATCGTCGCACAAGCCGTGAACCGCAAATACGATCAAGCGAGCAAGCAGGCTGACGAAGAAGCACAATCGATTGTTCGGAAATTCAATATCTATCCTCAGACGAACGAGTCATTGTTCTGGATGGTTCGCTGGCATAGCTGGTCTCAGCGTAACCAAGGTCAGGCCGATGTTGCCGCCAGTTACGTGAAACAATTGGTCAACACACAATCACAAGGGACCAGCATCGATGACACCTATCTGCTCCATTTTTATCAAACGTTTTCACCGTTGCAGTTAGAGTTGGCGAGGGATTTGTCCGCTACGGGGAACTGGGAAGGAGCAGAGTTCGCACTTGATACGTTCCTTCGCGAAATGCCCAAACCAATCAATAACTATACGTTCTATTCGCAGCCCTTTCTCCTAAAAGGATTTCTTGCGGAACGAAAGGAAGATCATGAGGGAGCAATCGGTTGGTGGAAACAAGGCACGTGGAAAGTGTACGTCGACCAATTCCCAACTGATCGCCGGCCGTTGGGTGCGTCGCCGCCGGGAATGTGGGGCCTGTTGGACCACTGGATGCTGGGCTCACTATCGGAAACCCTGTCCGACGATGATGCGTTACTGATATGGCGCGGTCTGCTTTCCCGAGTATCGTCGGACCCATTAATGGCCCAGCTTTCAAATGTCATCCAGGTATCACCGGATGTCATCCGCGGCACATGGCGTTCAACGCGTGGACGAGAGTTGGCTCGGCGACTGGCATTTTTTGATGTGGAGCCGATCCACTACATGCGCACACCGCCTATCGCCGTCATTTACGAAAAACTGCGACAGGATTTATTTGGCGGCAACGTATCCAATGACCAAGACGAAGCGTGTTGGTCGGCAGTCAATCGAACTGCGGAAATGTTCTTCGACGGACGTATCGCCAAGCAACAGATTTTGCAATTGTCGCTAGCCTGGAAGGGGGCCAGTGGATTCTTGGGATGGGGTAGTGTCGCTCCTACTCTTCCCCAAGATGTCCGTGCAGAACTTGCATACATGATGGCTGTTCGGTATTTGCGGCTCGGCAAACCTGATGACGCAGTTGGCATGTTCCGTACCGCTTCTGAATCTGCTGCGGAGGGAACTCTCATCAAGGTGCTTGCGCAACAGGAATTGGAGTTAGTTGAAAAAAAGCCAAAGTGAATGCATTCACCCGACAGAAACTACCGATACGAGTGCTGGAAATCCCCACTCGAGAATGCATTTTGATGATTAGGAATGGCTAGTTAAGCCACAGCGAGGATCAACCCTTGGACCCGGGAAGGATCGCGTTGTGATAGATGTCCTGCACATCGTCGCATTCATTCAGCATATTGATGAACTTTTCGAACATCGGAAGGTCATCGGCGCTGATTTCGGTACGCGTTTGTGGAATGAATGTGATTTCGTCTACATCCAATTCAATGCCCGGCATCGCTTCGAGTAACGCTTGCTTGGTTTTGAAAAATTCAGTAGCCGGTGCGAATAGCGTCACTCGGCCATCTTCGCATTCGACATCGTTCACATCGACATCAGCGGATAGCATGGCTTCGAGCACTTGATCTGGATTATTGCCCTTGAAGGAAAGGACGGCTAAGTGTTCGAATGAATGAGCGACGGAGCCGGGTGCTCCCATTTTAGATCCGGTTTTAGTGAAGCAATTTCGGACGTCTGTAATGGTCCGATTGTTGTTGTCGGTCAAGCAATCGATAATGAAGGAGCAGCCACCAGGGCCAAAGCCCTCGTAGCGAGCCGGTACGTAGTCTTCACCGCCGCTTCCGCTCGCCTTATCGATTGCCTTATCGATCACGTGTGCTGGAACCTGTTCGCGTTTGGCTTTTTCGATCAAGCTGCGCAGCGATGGATTTCCGGCCGGCTCCGCACCACCGTTCTTGGCCACCACATAAATCTGCTTGCCGTACTTGGAATACAGCTTGGATTTCTGGCCAGCCGTCTTCGCCATTGACTCCTTGCGAACTTCAAAACTTCTTCCCATCGCTTCAATCTCGTTACCGATTACGTGAATTTGCTGAATTAAGTCTAAAGCCGCCTCGAAAGCTCACCAGTATCGGGATCAGGCCCGATTTTCAGGCAGGAAATCCTTTGCCTCGATTCTAGCCAAGTCCTAGATAAGTGGAATGAGCTATCATCAGCATCCTTTGCCATTCGACCCTATCAGTTGCTGACGCCAATCACTAGGATCGTATCGGGGCGCAAAGCACCTGCACAATTCCCACGAGAACTCGACGCATGAAACATATTCGGAACTTTTGCATTATTGCCCATATTGATCATGGAAAGTCGACGCTGGCCGATCGACTCATTCAAGCTTGCGGAGGCGTATCGCAACGAGAGTTCCACGACCAAATGCTCGATTCGATGGATATTGAGCGGGAACGGGGCATTACCATCAAAAGTAATTCGATTTCGCTTTCTTACCGTGCCGCAGACGGACAAGATTATCTTTTGAACCTGATTGATACGCCTGGCCACGTCGACTTCTCGCACGAAGTACGGCGTTCCCTGATGGCGTGCGATGGTGCATTGATCGTTGTGGATGCGTCACAAGGCGTTGAAGCACAAACGGTAGCGAATCTTTATCTGGCTTTGGAGTACAACCTTGAGCTGTTGCCTGTGATCAATAAGATTGATCTCCCGGCTGCAGACGTGGAGCGAGTCCGTGAAGAAATTGATGCCGACTTGGGACTCGATCCGTTTGCCGCGATCGCGGTATCAGCAAAGACGGGTGTTGGTATCGATGCCCTGCTGGAGGGTATTGTGGAGAAGCTTCCCTGTCCTAAGGGCGACCCAGCGGCACCGTTGAAAGCTTTGGTCTTTGACGCGCACTTTGATACATACCGTGGAGTGATCCTTCAGGTTCGCGTGGTGGAGGGCACCGTCAAAACGGGTGAGATGATCCATTTCATGCACGCGGGACGGGACTACAAGGTCGATGAGTTGGGTTACAACCAGTTTAAGCTCAATCCCAAGTCGCAGCTCAGCGTCGGCGAAGTTGGTTATATCGTGGCAGGTGTGAAAAGCGTTAAAGATATCGAGATCGGCGATACCCTGACGCATCTTCATCGCCAAGCAACCGAACCCATCCCTGGTTACAAGAAAGCGAAGCAAGTCGTCTTTTCATCCATCTATCCGATGAGCACGGACGAGTACCAAGACCTCACCAAAGCATTGGAAAAACTGGCGATCAACGATGCAGCGCTGACGTTTGAAAAGGACAGTTCGGCAGCGCTCGGGTTTGGTTTTCGATGTGGCTTTTTGGGGCTGCTTCACTTGGACGTCATTCAGGAGCGATTGCAGCGAGAATTTGACCTCGGACTTGTCATCTCGGCACCGTCGGTCAAATACAAATTGAATTTAAAAGACGGTACGACGATAGACATCGATAATCCGAGCTATTGGCCTGATCCGATGATGATCGAGTCGACGACCGAGCCCTATATCAAAGCATCCATTCTCATTCCGGAAGAGTACGTCGGCCCCGTGATGGAACTTTGTCGGGAGCACCGGTCGGAAAGTCAGACGATGAATTATCTCTCTGCGGGACGAGTCGAAGTGACGAGTGAGATGCCACTTGGAGAGGTGTTGTTTGAGTTTTATGGCAAGCTGAAGATGATCACGCGAGGGTACGGTTCATTCGACTATGTACCAATCGAGTATCGCGAGACCGATGTCGTAAAAGTTGACATATTGGTAAACAAGGAGCCGATCGATGCACTTTCCTATTTAGTGCATCGTGACAAGTCACGAACGCGGGCGTTGCATTACTGTGAGCAGCTCGCCGAAGCGATCCCTCGCCATCAGTTCAAAATTCCGATCCAGGGTGCAATCGGTGGTACTGTCATCGCAAGAGCCACTATCCAACCCTATCGTAAAGATGTGACAGCGAAGCTTTATGGTGGCGACGTGACGCGTAAGAACAAGCTGCTTGAGAAACAGAAGAAGGGCAAGGCGAAAATGAAGCAGTTTGGTAGTGTCAACATTCCACAAAAAGCATTCGTCTCCGTCCTGCGCGCTGACAATGATTGATCGGTAAGCCGCTGCCTATTTGTCTTCTTCGATCGCTTGCAGTCTCGCTGCTTCGAATTCGTCACCAGGAGTCCATGCGGGCATTTTTTCCGCGTTAGCGATGTTTTGCCCCACATAAAACAACAGTCGTGTGTCTTCCAGCGCGCCGCTAAGGTCCCAGTCTTCGCGATACTCATCACTAGGCTGGTGGTAGATTTTTTCGACCCATTCATCCAACTGCTGTTTGCCCCATCCTTCCGGCTTGCCAATCACGTTGATACCCGAATGCAAATAAACACCGGGTACACCGATTTTTGCCAAGCTGAATTGGTCAGAGCGATAGTAATACCCCCGATCGGGAAAATGATCTGCGGTGACGATACGCCCCTGGGTAACGGCAGCGTCACGAACGCAATCGTCTAGCGATGATTTGCCGAGACCAATCACATTTACATCTCGCGTTCGCCCGATGAAGTTGGTTCCGTCCATGTTGATGACGGCTACCAGTTTGCCAGCGGGGATGGGTGGGTGGCTCGCGAAGTACTTAGAACCCAGCAAGCCCTGCTCTTCCGCAGCGACTGCAGCGAATAAGATCGATCTCGCGGGTGGTGTCTCCAAGCGAGAATACGCTTTGGCTATAGCAAGTAACGCGGCACTGCCTGATGCGTTGTCGATAGCTCCGTTGTAGATGTTGTCGCCGTTGATGTCACGTTCTGCTGACATCCCCAAGTGATCGTGGTGGGCCATGTAGATTAGCACCTCGCTTGAAAGCTTCGGGTCAGCGCCGGGCAATAAGCCGAGTACATTCGCGCTATCTTGATTGCGCACCTCCGCTTTCAAATCAAGTGACAACGAAACGCCGAGAGCTATCGGACGAAAGTCACGCGATTCAGCGTCGTTTCGCAGTTGATCTAAATCTTTACCGGCGATCGCCACGATCTTTTTGGACGCCTCTTCAGTGGCCCACGCCTTTAACTCCAGTCGAGGGCCCTCCGCGTCTCGCAATTCAAACTCTTCGCCAGTCCACGAGGTTTGTATGACTTGCCATGGGTATCCTGCAGAGGGCGTCGTGTGAATGATGATTGCCCCTGCAGCACCTTGACGAGCAGCGCTCTCATACTTGTAGTCCCATCGACCGTAATAGAGTCTTCGCCGCCCCTCGAACAGTGCCGGATCGTCGGCAGGGTCATTGTTCAACATCAACAAGATTTTGCCGCGGAGGTCGACCTCTTTGTAATCGTCCCAATCATATTCCGGTGCCTGGATGCCATACCCAACAAACACAACTTCTGCGTCAGTGATCGACGCAGCCGGCTTCGGGCTTCCCATCGTCGCCACAATGTCTGTGATGGACTGCAATACAACCGATTGACCACTGCTGGTGAAGGTGACCTGTGGTGGTGCAAGCGTGCGTACGCCCACAAGCGGTACCGGTTGGAGCCACTGGCCATTGGTCGAGCCGGGCTTGAGTCCAAGTGTTTGAAATTGCGTCGCTATGTACAACTGAGTTAGCGCATCGCCCCGTGAGCCAGGCCCTCGCCCTTCGAGCAAGTCGTCCGCCAAAAACCGTACATGTCCACGCAGTGTCGGTTCATCGATCAGATTGTCGATGGATTGACTGTCTTTAGGAGTATCGCGTTGTGACCTAACATCTTGGGTCGATTCCGTAGGGTTGATAACGCGAGGTGGAGTGGCAACTACTTGTCCGACGGCGGCATGGGAAAGCCAACAGACGCCAGCTAGTAAAGACGTCATTGCAGAAAAAAGTCGATATCGCATTCCGCTTACTCGCGTATTGTATAGGAGGCTTATTGCCAGAAGGATGCCGTTTATGAAACTGCTCAACTGGTTTGAACCGCGACGAGCAACGCCACGATACGGATCGCTATTCTAACCGCGTATGCTTGGGCTGCGCGAGCCTTCAGGGGATGACGATTTTTGGGTGCTGCGGTGGATTGGTTCAGAAAGACCGCAAATCACTGAGCAAGGACGCCGTTATCGCGACCGCTGACAAACCAGGATTTGGCGTCCTGAGCGGTCACGCAGTTTGTTTCGCCCACCCAGCAGTCGTTTAACCGCAGGCCATCGCTAAGCATGCGTTAAAAGACGCACGCTCAACGAGCAGTCAGGGTCGGTCGCTGCATCCGGGCGCAGCCCCATGAGGTGGCTACTCTAGCGTCACCGCCAACACCACCGGGGCCGACTGGTCTGGTCCTTTTTCGAACTCGATCTTCTCGACTGCGACGGCGCGGTTCGGATGGACAGCCAAATAACGTAATTGCCGCCCACCTAAATCGAAGGCAAATTTTGAACCGGGCACATCGACTCGCCGAATGTAATCAGCAAAATGGATGCCATTCTTCAATTCATGATCTTCGGTCTTACCATCCGTATAGTGAAGTCGAACAATCATCGTTACGCTTCCTTTCTCGCCAATGGGATATCCCCACCCACTAATCCCACTGAGGAGATGGATCGTCTTGACGATTCCATTGCAGGACACTTCGACGCGCACTGGCATCGACGCGGTTGCTTGTGGGCCACGAAGCAAAATCATATTGGCAACGCGACCACCCTGGGGGTCCAGGACGGAGAATGGGACGCCCATGAAGGTTTTGGTCGACCAGTCGTCAAAAAGCAGATGCTCTACCGGATTGTCGCCTCCGGTGAAGGCACTTTTTGCACTTGAGTTGGTTGCGACTTTCGACAAGTCGATGGGTAGGTAAGTGCCTCGCGCCGTTAAAAACTCAAGCAGGCTGGCCAGTTCATCCGTTGAGATTTGTTTTTCAAATCCTTCGGGCATAATCGATTTTCGTGACGCGACCATGCTTTCGATGTCTTCGCGCAATACCGCACGACGTTTTCCCTGCGCATCAAATAAATCAATGGCAGTGCGAGATTCCGATGCAAGTGTTCCTGACAACACTTGTCCATCAACCGTAAGTACTGTGTAAAGCTTGAAGTTGCCTTCGACACTACGACTCGGGTCAATGATGTGTGTAAGCAGCTCAGCCTTTGGATGGACCGCCATTCCAGTAAGCTCCGGTCCCACCTTACTTCCTTCACCGGAGTGGACATGACAGGCAGCGCAGTGCTTCTTGAACATTTCTTTGCCTCGCGCGATATCGCCGGTACGTGTGGTAACGAAGTGCAATTCGTCGAGAACCTTTTGACGATCGGCGTTGGGGAGGGAGCCGCCCAGTGCGAGAAGTTTTTGGGCAGAGCTGGCAATCTCTTCATCGGGGTGACTTGCTAAAGCTTGCTTTTGGTCGAGCGACAGGTCCTCGATTGAAACTGTTCCTGACTGGGCCGCAGCGATCAGAGCGCGTGTCGCGTCAGGCCGTTTAAGGAGTAGCTGAACCGCCAGAGCGCGTGTTGCGGGAGTCATCGTTGGGATAAGTTCTACCAATAGTTCACCGACGGCCGGCGAACGACTTTGCTGCAGCGCATCGAGAATGCCGACGGCGAACTCCGCGTCAGTTCTCGCACTCCATTGCTCGAGCACCGTTTCAACGGCAGCGTCCTCTGTGGGGCGAAACTCGATAATCTGACGGGCCGCTGAAATGCGTTCGGCTATATCCAGCGTCTCATCAGACAGCGTTTCGACCAATCTTTTCTCCAGTCTTTCCCCTTGTTCACGAAGTTTGGTTGATCCCCATTTTGCAGCCAACGACACTAATTCGATCTGCGAAGATGGCGGCAAACGATCGACAAGTGTTTGCAGGTCTGCCTCGATTTCCGTCGAGATGGTGAGCCCATCCTCACCACGTTGACCGCTTGATAGTCCAGTGATTACCCGAGCCGCGAATTCGGGATTACCCGATTTAAGCGAGTGGACCAGGCTGCCCAACTGGGAATAGTCGCCACCACGGGCGTAGTGACCGGCAACGATCGTTGCGATGTCAAGCATCCCTTCGGTAGGCTTCGGGTCCGCCGAGGCTACCTGAAGAAATAATTGACCGTGATTGGCTGCGGCGCTAGTTGCCGCGTCACGCAGGTATTCTTGGCTGATGCCTTCGGCAGATCGAAAAACGCTAACGACCTTGCTCGCACCCTGTTCCGTCGGGGGCAAATCGGCCAAAGCTAAAGTCGCGGCCAGTCGCACCTGCTCGTCAGTATCAAAAAGCACACCCGATGCGATTAAAGCATCGACTGACTCTCTGACACGAGGTAACACCGTTATCGCATTGCGCCGAACCCCCGGCGACGGATGGTCCATCGCGGCGGTGGCGACCTTGGTGGCCAAAGGATGCTTGTCATTGATCAAGCCCAGGCCATCGAGTACCCAAAGTGCATGAATGGCGCCGACGTTGAGTCCGACCTCGTCTACGCTGGGGTCATTGATCAGCTCGCACAGTCGTGATTCGACAGTCAAGTCGCCTCGTTCGACCAGGAGTCGTTGGGCGTGTTTGCGAACGAGCATCGTCGGATGTTGCAATGCATCGACTAGCTCGCTACCGGTTGCTTGGGCGAGGTTGGGCGTTGGTGCAAGTGGGTTCTTGTCATATACAATGCGATAGATGCGGCCGTGCTTTTTATCGCGAAGCTTCGTCTCGTACGCTTTACCCTTTCCCGTCTTAAAGCCTTCGGGAGTTGGGTTGTGTTGGACAATGTAGTTATACCAGTCGATAACCCATACACATCCATCTGGCCCGACCTCGGACATGATTGGCGCGCTCCACTCATCGTCACTAGCAAATAAATTGAAGGGGCTACGAGATTTGTAGCCACTCCCTTCGCGGTCGAGGATGAAAGTCCCGACTAGGTGGCCGGTGGGACCATTGACGAATGCAGTGCGATTCCAATACTCGCGAGGGTACTGTCTCCCTGTGTAGAGGGCATGTCCGGCTCCTGCGGTGTAGCCACCATGATTGTCAACTTGCCGAATGTTCTTTGTGATCGGCTTGAATTGATTCGTGTCCGCAATCGAAGACAGGGTCAACGACGGTGCCCACCCTCGAACCCTCTCGTAGTATCGATTGGGAATCGGCATAAAAACACTTGGATTGCCGTTTGCGGTTGAGCCGAAGATAAGGCCTTCTTCGCTTATCCCCAGGCCCCACGTGTTGTTGTTAGTCGACCGTATGAATTCAACCTTGGATCCATCGGGTCGAAATCGGAAAAAGCCCATTCGGAATTGTTCTTGCTCGACACCTCCAGAAACAGGCTTGGAGTTGTTGTAGCCCTGCATGGCCCAAATCCAATTGTCGAGGCCATATTGAAAGTTGCTGACGCCGCCATGCGTATCACCAAGTTCCCAGCCCGAAATCAATACTTCGCGTTTATCCGAAACGTCGTCTCCATTGGTGTCCGTAAGGACCAAAGTTTCAGTTGCATTCTGTACGATGACAGAACCGCGTGAAAAGACCATGCTGGTGGGGATGCTCAGCTTGTCTGCAAACACGGTGAACTTGTCGGCACGGCCGTCGCCGTTGGTGTCCTCGCATATTCGAATTCGATCACGCCCGACACCTGCCGGCTGAAGTTCGTTGGGGTAATCAATTGTCTCGGCAACCCACAATCGGCCCCGTTCATCCCACGTCATCGCGATCGGCTTGCCACCCAGTTCGGGTTCAGAGACGAATAATTCGACATGAAATCCTTGCGGGACGACGAGGTGTTCCATTGCCTCGGTGGGAGATAGCGGCAATTGCATTGTCGACTTGGGCGCGCCTTGTACACCCCATTTTTCGGAGGGAGTGTAGTTTGGTATTTCAGCGCCAACATCCATGTATTCAAAAGATGCTCTTTTCGCGGGAAGTGACGTCATCTCGGGAACCGGAAATGCATCAGGCGTTAGAAAGGGTGCTGCAGGATGCAGTTCCTGTTTGCATGACCAACGAATCCCGCGTTCCACCAATTCAATAAAACCGGCATTGGACCACGTGCGATCATCATGTCCCCATGCGGTGTAAAACACTCGCCCGTCACCGAAAGTTTTTACCCAAGTCCAAGGTTCCCGTCCTTCCGCGTCGACACGAAATTGAAGGACCGTTCGGTCGGTTTCGTTATGTTTGAAGTGGACATAAGTTTCGTCCCAGCTTTCGATGTCGCGCATTCCCTGCAGGATGGGGTGTTTGGTGTCAACGGTCACCGTGCGAAAAACACCAGTGCCGTGGCGTTGGAACTGGGCTCCGATCAGTGAGACCACTTCATCGTTGTTGCGGAAGCAGTACGAAGCGCAGTGCAGGGGAACAAATCCACCTCCCGTCTTTACATAACTGAGAAGCCCCTTGGCTTGCTCGGGACTGATCTCATCGATGTTTGCAAACAAGACGACGGCTGGATATTGATCTTTTGACAACGCACTGAGCACATCGACGTCGTCGGTATAGATTAGCTCGATTCCTTTCGTTGAAAGGATAGGAGCCAATTGGTCGAATCGAGCGCGAGGCTTGTGATGCCCGTTATCGCCAAGAAAAAGGACGCGTAGTTCAGCGGCAGACGCGACCGGCAAGAGGGTAACGAATGTATACAGCAGAAATAGTAGGCGGGAATGCATATCTAAATTCCAGATTTCAAAGGAAGTAGGCGGTGGCGAGATGGTTCCGCCGCAGGGGGCGGGTCGTGGCATCGAACGGCTTTTTAAACCGCGGTGCACGATTTCAGTGAGAACTCAGGAAGGCGGACGATTTCGCCCCCCTTCAATGCCGATTCGTGCGCGCATATGCCTACGCATGTCCAATTAGCCGCTGTTAGCGCATTGGGGTGTGGCTCACGATCGTCTCGAACCGCACTAATGAATTCATTCACCAAGTGCGGGTGCGATCCCCCATGTCCGCCACCCTGAACGAACGACAGGTGGTCTGCATTGTGAATTTCCTGCGGCAACGTGAATCGACGAATCGATTCTGGCAGTAGGTGCGCAAAGTCCGGCACTTCAATCTTTTCCGCGATCTGCGGTTCCGGCTTCTTCGCGGTGTGAATCACATGCGGTTCGTTTTCAATGAGCGTCCATTCAAAACTTTTTTTGCTCCCGTATACGTCAAAACTTTCGCGGTACTGCCTTGCGACATCGAACAAGGCCCGCCAGATGTGGGCGGTCAAATCCATATCGGCAATTTTGATGTGGCAAGATTCAACCGCAAACCGATTCCCAGATTTTGCAGCGATATCGTCGCGGACCGTTCCCGATCCAAAGCAACTGACGTATTCCGCTAGCCCATCGACCAGTCCCAAGCAGGGACTCACTACGTGCGTTGCGTAATGCATCGGAATCATCTTTTCCCAGTATGCCGGCCAGCCGTCCATATCCTGTGGATGCGATGCGGCCAGGTGCTGAATTTTTCCAAGTTCACCGCGATCGTACATGTCTTTGATGAATAGGAACTCGCGGCTGTAAACCACGGTCTCGGCCATCATGTACTTAAGTCCTGTTGCGTCTACTTTCTCGACGATTCTGCGGCATTCATCGATCGTCGTTGCCATCGGTACGGTACACATCACATGCTTGCCGGCATCGAGTGCCTGCAGTGACATCCATGCGTGATCGACGATGGGGCTATTGATATGAACGCACTCCACGTCTGGGTCGGCAAGTACCTGATTGAAATCCGTATAGCGCCGGCGAACCCCAAATTGATCGGCGGTCTTGTTTAATTCCGCCTCGTCTCGACGACATACGGCAACGACTTCTGCATCGGGATGGGCTTGGTAAATCGGAATAAACTCCGACCCAAAGCCGAGCCCAACCATCGCAATCTTGACTTTCCGATTACTCATTCTGAATCACTCCAAGTGGGCGTTACGCATTGATTTTGGGGGGCAGGTTGGCGAGCGACTTGTTGCGCGTTTTGGCGACCCTGAGGTTGCTTGGCAGACGCCAACTATCGGCCAGTGTTAGCTCACTGGAATGGAAAGTATAGATACTTCGCTCGCATACAAAATGCGAAAAGGCGCATAAGAATTGTGTTTTTTTACGCGGTGATTCTGTCGGAGTTGGCTAGGATTGGTGGGTAGTTTTATATCTTTTCCATACGGACCCCAAGGTTTTTCTATACGTCGTCTTTTTTGGTTGGAATCGGCGTGGAGAGCGTTGGCTAAAGTTGGCTTCACTTCTCCCCCTCTCGGCTTCGACCCCTGTGAACCATCGTGATTCAGAAACAAAAGTCAGTTGCGTTACTCATCGAAACGTCTAACGCTTATGCGAGGGGCCTTTTAAGCGGCATTGCGTCTTACATTCATGAGCACCGACTCTGGTCCATTCGTCTCTTGGAACAAGAGCGGGGTGCCGCCCCACCGGCGTGGTTGAAAAACTGGGACGGTGACGGCTTGATCGCACGCATCGAGAACAAGGCGATAGCCCAAGTCGTTCAGAAGCTAAGAATCCCTGTGGTGGATGTTAGTGCCGCTCGTCAATTGCCAAACATCCCATGGGTTGAGACCAATGACCAAGCCATTGCTAAACTTGCATACCAACACTTTCGAGAGCGTGGTTTTGAGAATTTCGCCTTTTGCGGTGAGCCTGAATTTCAGTGGTCGATTCTTCGTCAGAAAGCATTCGAGCAATCGGTTCACGAAGGTGGCTACCGTTGCCAAACGTTTGAGCCCTATACGCAGAGACAGCGAACGCTCTCTCCCAAACGCGAACGCTCACCCAATCGCGAACGAGCGAGGTTAACAAAGTGGATACTGTCACTACCACGTCCCATCGGTGTCTTCGCCTGCTATGACATCAAAGCACAGCAAATACTTGATGTCTGTCGCCAGGCAAAGATAAAGGTACCGGGAGAAATCGCATTATTGGGAGTGGACAACGATGAGCTCCTTTGCGATCTCTGCACGCCACCGCTTTCCAGTATCATTCCCGCTGCACATCAAACGGGACGTGAAGCTGCCGCATTGTTGGATGCGATGATGGACGGCCGTGAAGTGGGTTGTGCTGCCCGTTTAATCGAGCCTCTCGGAGTGGCTACCCGCCAGTCAACCGATGTGCTTGCGATGAGTGATCCCGATATCGCGACCGCGGTACGTTTCATTCGCGACCATTGCTGTGACGGAATCAACGTCAGTGATATTCTGAAAATCGTTCCGCTGTCGCGGCGAGCATTGGAAAGTCGCTTTCAGTCCATTGTCGGACGATCGCCACACGAAGAGATCACTCGCCGGCGCACCGAACGTGTCCGCCAACTACTTATTGATACCGATATGACACTTGCACAGATTGCTCATGCTGCTGGATTTCAAAATCATGAGTACATGAGTGTTTCGTTTCGGCGAGCCATGCAAGTGCCACCAGCTACCTACCGTCGAAACATTCGAAAGCAACTCCCCACTCAGTCGCGTAACGATCTCAGGTGATGTTTACGCATTTTCACGCCGGTCGCCGCGAAGCATTAGCCAAACCGTCGGGCCTATCACGAGCAACATGCCAAACAGCGAATGCCATTCGAACGAGCGGTCCCACAAGATGACGTCGAAAACCATTGCAAAACCGACCTGCGTCAGCCCGATGACCGATACGCGGGCGGGAGCTCCCATGGCGAATGCTCGAGTTAGCAGGAGTTGCCCAATCGTTGCTGAGACTCCGACGCCAAGCAAATACAAAGGCGCAGGCCACGGGCAAGTTAACTGAGAAGTGAAGGATTGACTTGACGGGACCGCGACCATGGAGACCAGAATGGTAATGACCGAAACGCATGAAAAGTGGACGACGATTGCATTGGGAGCGATGTGTCGAAGACGATGAAGTCCGATCAAGGCGACTGCACTCGCAAGTGAGCCAATCACAGCGGCCACGGTTCCGAGATTACCTTCTGCAAGGTAAGGCTGTTGTAAAACGACGACTCCGACGACTCCACACAGCACTCCCAGCCAAACATCTCGGCTCGGGATTCGTCCAAGCAGCGGCCATGAAAGCACGGCAATCCAAACGGGAAACATATTTGAAAGGGTCAACGCATCGGCGATGGGTAGCCGCGAAAGGGCGTAGAAGTTGCACATCACGGCAATACTGCCCGCAATGCTTCGTATCCAAAGCGTTGCTGGACGAATAAAGACCATCGGCGTCCTTTGCTTTGCCGCCAATAGACTCGCAATCGTCAATGCCAAGGTGGACCTGGCCAGGGCGATTACCTGCCAATCATAGGAGGTGGACGCTGCGTGGGTGAACGCTCCCATCACCGCAAACGCGAAGGCCCCCCAGAGCATAAGTAGATACGGTCGCATCAAAAACCTTAAACGGAATCAATGGTTTTCATGTTGACGTGGCTATTGCCGAATTCCACCATGTTCGCGCGACGGAGCCAATGTCTTTATCAACATCTTGACCATTCGACAATGACGACGGTCTCCGTCATTTACGGGAGTCGCAAAACCCTGTCGACCATCAAGACTTAACAGTTGTATCGCCAGATGGTATGCCCGAGGAAGCGGTCCGTTTCAGCCCACTACGATTCAGCCCGGTAGCGATTGCCCGCCCCTGAGTGAGGAGTTGGCGTAAGGCGTACGATACGTGTTGAAAAGAGTGCCGTAGGGCTAGGGTGTTAGCGGCTCTCTCTAGTTTGCGAGGGGAAAGCTCAACCCAGTTCCCATCAGTGCAATTCCGAAATCTCTCGCGAGCCGAGCAACTTTGTTCTCAAGAATGGCGATACGACTTGTGTTACTGTCACTGCACTCGATCGCGTTGGTGGAACGGGTTGCTTGTCTGAAACACTTTGACCGTTTTGATGCGACGTTGACATTGCGAGCGATCGTAGGCGGGAAACGAAGTATAGTCCCCATCGATTTAAAGGGGTGGATCAGCTGCGAGCGATGGCGCTTAAAAGATCGCGCAGGGAAGTGAACCACGACTTGTTGCCAGTGTCGAGTGTACGGGGACTTCCGCTCTGCTGACCAAGCGTTGGAAGGCAGTGCCAAAATGCCACGACCAAAAATTAGCTTCATTTAAACGGACTTTTCGGTGAACTTCAGTTGGGAATTTCGGTTTACCTTGAACGCATTTCTGGGAGAGATTCGACGCCTGTCAAATAGACTTGATTGTGGGTGAAGCCTCATGTTGATTTCGCAACGATTTTAACAAATGGGGCATCAACAATCCGTACTTAGGCGGTGGGTGTTTGTTTCGGGCCACGAGATGATCGGACGAACGGTGAAAGAAGTCCGGAAGATAAAAAAAGAGGCAGATTGCTCGAAGCGATGGATGTTCAACAGAAGTTAGCCATTCTGGCCGATGCTGCCAAATACGACGCCTCCTGCGCAAGCAGCGGGTCGAGGCGTTCGGCGGCTACCGACAGCAAGATTGGTTCCACGGAAGGCATGGGCATTTGCCATAGCTACACACCCGATGGGCGATGTGTATCGCTATTAAAAATCTTGCTGACCAACTACTGCATCTTCGATTGTAAATTCTGCGTTAATCGGATTACTAGCGATACGCCCCGCGCTCGCTTTACCGTAGAGGAGGTCGTACGCCTGACAATGCAGTTCTACATGCGGAATTACATCGAAGGCTTGTTCCTTAGTTCAGGAATCATTCAAAACGCTGACTATACAATGCAGCAATTGATCATGGTTGCGAAAACTTTGCGTGGGCGCGAGCAGTTCGGTGGTTACATCCATCTGAAAACCATTCCGGGTGCCAGCGAAGAACTGATCGATCAGGCTGGCTTGGTTGCCGACCGATTGAGTATGAACATTGAATTACCCACCGCATCGGATCTTAGGCAGCTGGCCCCGGAGAAGAAGGCTCCCGAGATTCGGGCTGGCATGCACGCGATTCAGGAGAGGGTGGAGCAAAACCGCGAGGATCTAGGTCGCGGCATACGAGCGCCGGCCTATGCACCAGCCGGTCAGAGCACGCAAATGATCGTGGGGGCTACGGATACATCGGACCAAGCCATCCTCTCAACGGCGAATGACCTTTACCAACAACATCGTCTGCGACGGGTCTACTACTCAGCCTATAGTCCCATTCCCCACGCGGATGCCCAGTTGCCCGGCAAGAGTCCACCGCTGGTTCGCGAGCATCGGTTGTACCAGGCTGATTGGCTTTTGAGGTTCTATGGTTTCGATGTTAAGGAGCTGGTTACTACGCCCACCAAGAATCTGGAATTGGACAAAGATCCCAAGTTGGCGTGGGCCTTGGCGAACCGTCATTGGTTTCCTATCGATGTCAATCTCGCTCCTCGCGAACAGTTGTTAAGGATACCTGGCATTGGTGTTCGCACGGTAGACCGTATCGTTATTCAGCGTCGCCTCCGTGCACTCTGCATTGCCGATCTAAAAAAACTGCGTGTCGCCTGGAAACGTGCAAGACTATTTGTTGTTACGGCCGACTCAAATCCTGATTTGAAACTGTTGGAACAAGAAGTCGTCGATCTTCATATCAATCCCAAGCCCAAGCAACTTTGGTTGTTCGATGGTGAGCAGTCTGCACGGACTGGAGAGTTATAGGACTCATTGATGTTGCAGTATGCCATTCGCGACTTCGATCACTGGCGCCAACTGGCTCGTCAACTGCGGCTACGCGACGTTCGCCCGGACGACGTGCAGTTGCTGCCGCGTTCTGAGTCGCTACTGTTCGAGACCACTGACGAGCTCACTGAGCAGGGGGGCGCTCCCCTTCAATCGACTTTGCAATTTCGCGTTCCGAAAGAGTTTTTGACTCTCTCGGAGGACGTTGCCTATCATCGGGGGACGAATCGCTGGAATTTGCTCTATCGCGTGCTGTGGCGAATCACCAGTGGCGAATCACAGCTGATGCAACTGGTGGTAGATGATGATATTTATGAGCTAACGCAGATGCGTAAGTCGGTAACGCGCGATGCTCATAAAATGAAAGCCTTCGTGCGGTTTCGCGAGATGCAATCAGAAGCCGGCGAAAGTTACTTTGTCGCATGGCATCGCCCCGACCACTACGTTGTACAAAAAGTGGCTCCGTTTTTTGCGAGACGATTCAAAGCAATGAACTGGACCATCATGACACCCGACGAATCGGTCAGCTGGGATCAGTCGCAGTTGACCTATCACGGCGGATTACCTCGCAGTGCATCTCCACCGGGTGACGAGCTTGAGTCCTTGTGGCGAACCTATTACGCCAACATTTTTAACCCTGCTCGCATTAAGCTAAAAGCGATGCGAGCGGAGATGCCCGTGCGGCACTGGGCGACCATGCCCGAAACATCAGCGATCGATGAGATGTTGAGAGCTGCCCCGGAGCGCCAACGGAAGATGATCGAACTTAGCGAGGGTTTTGCCCAGACCGCACGAGATTTCTTTCCTCAAAGCGACCAAGTTTCAACGCTGGCATCATTAGCCCATGCCGCTTCCCGCTGTCAGGCCTGTAACCTTTATTGTCATGCAAACCAGGTTGTCTTTGGTCAAGGCCCAAGCGATGCAACTTTGGTGTTGGTAGGCGAACAGCCTGGTGATCAAGAGGACGTGGCCGGCCTACCCTTCGTCGGACCAGCGGGACAACTTCTCGATAACGCATTGTCAGCCGCTGGTATCGATCGCAATAAGATCTATACCACGAACATTGTGAAGCATTTCAAGCATGAGATGCGTGGTAAGTTTCGCCTTCATAAGCGGCCCGATGCCCGTGAGGTTCGCGCATGTCGACCGTGGTTTGAAGCCGAGTGGTCTGCGCTCTCAGCAACCACGTTGGTGTGCCTGGGTACAACGTCGGCTGCGGCCCTGATATCGCCCGGCTTCCGTTTACAAGACCAACGAGGTCAGTGGGTGCCATCTGAGTTCAGCGATCGGACGTTGGCTACATGGCATCCGTCATCGATTCTTCGCTTGCCTTCGGCTGATGCGCAAACAGAGAGATTCTCGCAACTCGTTGCCGATCTTCGCATCGCCCAAACACTGACGTGACGCCGGCGACATCTCCCTCTTCGCTGTAGGCCAATGAAAACCGCGGATACGTCTCCGCGAGTTCCCAGGCGTTCGCTTGGGGCATTGGTGCGCCTTATCGGTACACCATTTGCGGGTTTTGTTAAGTGGTTGACCCTCGTCACACTACGCCGCGCGCGGTGTCGTGGAGATAGGGAGGGGCAATAGGCTAGTTCACAATCAAAACGTCCGGAGGCTCCAATGTTACCGTCCACAGTCGATCGGGTACCTACACACACGGCGGATGAAATCAACTCACAGATTCGCAGGCAAACAGAGGCGAACATCGCTAACTATGCTCGAGCTGGAGGCGTCGCAATTGGCGATCGCTTAAAGGAGCTCGACGAGGAATGGGATGTTGAGCGGACGCTGGAAGCGAATGCTGCAACAGCATCGCTTATCGGTCTAACCCTCGGCGCGACAGTTGATCGTCGCTGGTTTCTCTTTCCCGCCGTTGTTGCAGGGTTTCTACTCCAGCACGCACTACAGGGTTGGTGCCCTCCTCTTGTGATATTTCGCCGACTTGGTGTCCGCACTGCATCTGAGATCGACTACGAACGCTATGCATTAAAAGCGCTTCGAGGAGATTTTAAGCGTGTAAACGAAGAGCCAACCGAGGGAACGCGTTTCGCCCGGCAAGCCTTTGAGGCCGCAGCTGATGTGTAACGACGCCTTCTGGCCGATTTGGATGGGCGCCGATGGTTTTGAACGCACCGGCGTAAAGCCTTTCCAAGGAACGCATGATGAATTTGTTAATTAATAAATCTTGGTCTCCTTATTGGGTCGGCGCTGGCATCGGGATGCTGAGCTGGTTTGCCTTTGTCTCGGCAGACCATCCGATCGGAGTGACGACGGCGTTTGAGCATACGGCCGCGCTGGCCCTAAAAACGGCGGCTCCAGTGGTTGAGCAGTCAAACGAATACTTTGCGAGGAAGTCGGCTGAAGGTCAACCGCCGAAAATCGATTGGGAATGGATGCTGGTGGTTGGCGTTTTTCTCGGTGCATTTGCGAGCTCGCACCTGTCAGGTGACCGAGACAAGGTCGTCGTTCCTAAGCTCTGGGAACATAGGTTCGGCCCCAGCGCGCCGCTTCGGTTAGTTGTGGCTTTCTTCGCTGGTGCACTGATGATGTTCGGAGCCCGACTTGCGCAGGGTTGCACGAGTGGGCATGGAATTAGCGGGACAATGCAGCTAGCTGCCTCTAGCTGGCTGTTTATCACTGTCGCGTTCGTTGTCGCCACCATCACGACGTTTCTGCTGTTCGGAAAGGGAGATTCTCACCATGTTTGATGCACCCGAAAAGCTTGCTCTGGGGTTGATCACAGGAATCATTTTTGGCTTCCTTCTTCAGAAGGGCCATGTTGCCAAATACGAAGTAATCGTCGGGCAGTTTCTCTTTACGGACTGGACTGTCGTGAAAACGATGGGCACGGCCGTTGTTGTCGGTGCGGTTGGGGTCTACGCACTTGTCTTTGCCGACCTGGCGTCCCTCCACATTCGACCACTGCTCTTTGGCGGAGTGATCTTTGGAGCCGTGTGCTTCGGAGCCGGTATGGCGATTCTCGGGTACTGTCCTGGAACCAGTGTTGCCGGATGCGGCGAGGGAAGGCGTGATGCGATGGTAGGTGTACTCGGCATGTTTACCGGTGCGATCCTATTCGTGCTGCTCTTCCCGAAACTTCAGCCGGTGATCAATGGGCTTGGAGATGGCGGCAAGGTTACGCTCCCCGAGCTTACCTCGACCGCTCCCTGGCTCTGGGTATCGGCGCTCGTCATTGGCGGACTAGTCGCCTTCGCAATAACAAATCTCCGTTCAAATAGGCTACGTAAAACATCTGTGCCGCCTCGACCGAGCGAATCTGCTTTCGTTTCTCCCACGGCGACTCAGCGAGAGTGATTTCAGATACGCAAATTTTTTAATCAGATCACTACAAGAATAAAACCATCGCGTTGATATTAAAGACAATTGAGACCCCCGGCATTGTTGAGCTCTCGTATCTAATTGGAGACCACGATTTTCCTTCCAGAAGTCCCAAAGATATCATCGGAGCTGAGCAGGAAGGAGCCTGTCGCGGTCTACTGCGACAGCGGATACCGCGCGAGAAGGTCTGCCAGCATTCTTAGAAACAAAGGCTTCGATGTCCGAAAAGTGTCCGGCAGCTAGCGAGCGTGGCAGAACGCGAAGTTTCCGATCGAGAAAGAAACCGAGAAGGTAGCCAAGTGAGACAGTTATGAAACCGTGCCGCTTACTCATCGCAGCGTGTGCGGCCCTCTTACCAATAGTTGGCTTCGCTGCGGAACCTCGGACTGACCCAAGTGCGTATTCCGAACCATCGTGGTCGCCCTCGCTGGGGAGGTTTACAGCAGCAGCTCTTGCAATTTTCGGCACGCCGATGGAGGCGCTCGCCTGTCCTTTTTGTGAGGGAATCAATGGCAGGAATTCGGTCAAAGAGGAACTATGGAATGAGAACTTTTGGTACTTCGGTCTTGCAACTATTCTCCCCTTCGCTGTGTGCGTCGCCATCGTAGTTTGGCTGTCAATGAACCCTCAATCCGTCGCAAAGAACAGTTAAGGAGTTGACCTTCATGGAGCCGGCAAGAAACTTCCGACCGCTCATAGCGGCAGGAATCTTATTAGGAATTGGGCTCGGCGGGTTCGTCGACGGCATTCTCCTTCATCAGATATTGCAATGGCACAATATGGTCAGCCACTACTACCCCACGACAGGCTTCCCGCCGGAGGTGATTATCCGGAACATGCAAATCAACATGTTCTGGGATGGTCTTTTCCACGCAGCAACTTGGCTTTCAACCGTGGCAGGCGTAGCTCTGCTGTGGCGGGCAGGAGCCCGTTCAGACGTACCGTGGTCCGGTAAAGCCTTTGTAGGCTCACTTCCGCTGGGCTGGGGACTCTTTAATTTGATTGAAGGTATTATTGACCATCACATCCTGCATGTGCATCACGTTACTGAGGATGCGGGGCACCTCGTGTGGGATCTGGGTTTTCTCGGGTCAGGAATTGTTCTTATCTCGCTGGGCCAAGTGATTATTCGCAGCGCCAAGGACGGCGAGATGAGCGATTCCTCAAGAGCTCGCCGAGCAGATTAAGGGGGTAGCGATGGTCTCGGGCCAGTGCGACGATCTGCGAGTTCCGCTCGCTTCCGAACGAACTCTCCTTGCGTGGGTTCGAACGGCATTAGCGTTGATGAGTTTCGATTTTGTGATTGCTCGCTTCGGGCTTTTTCTTCACGAACTAGGCGCTGCACCAGGGGACGCTCATTCTGGCCGGTCTCCGGGAATGTCGATGTGGTTAGGAAACGCCCTGGTAGCACCTGGTGCAGTCTCCGCACTCCTCGCTGCCTGGCAAAATGTGCGGTTTTTGGACAGGCTTGAACGCGGTGATCTCTACAGGCCGCGACGGTCTCTCGGAGTGCTCGTCGCCATTGTAGTGGCCCTTATCGGAGGTCTTACAGCCTGGTACTTATGGCTAATGGCCAACGGACTCGCAGGTGTGCAGGTAAAGGTTTTCCGATGAAACGACGTGACGTAATCAAGCTACTGGGCATGTCAGGCGTGACACTTGCTGGCTGCGCCGATGTTCGATCGGACGGCAACCTCTCTGGATCGAGGAATTCTTCTACAAATCGAGATGAGATGCTGCGGATCATCATCCTGCATACAAACGATATTCATGGCCACCTTCTCGGTTGGCGCGGCTGGGAGGGTGCGCTCAAAGATAAAATGATCGGCGGTGCAGCGCGGCTGGCAACCGCCATTGGCCAGGCTCGAAGGAACGCGTCTGGGAGCAGTATGCTTCTCGATGCAGGCGATCTCATCGGGGATACGATGATTGCGGACCTTACCAAGGGAGAAGCACTGATCAAGGTCTTTAATCACCTAAAATACGATGCCTTCACGTTTGGAAACCACGAACCTGATTTCGGAATCGCCACCCTACGTGAACGGATGAAAGAGGCAGAGTTTCCGTTTGTCGCTGCGAATCTTGTTACAAAAGATGAGGCTGAGCCGTTTGCAGCTCCTTACGTGATTAAGAAACTGAGCGGCATCAATGTGGGTCTTCTCGGCCTCACGTATCCTAAAACCCCTTGGACAACTGCAGGGAAAAATGTCGCTGAAGTCACGTTTCAAGAGCCAATCGAAGCGGCTCGGTGCGAGCTTCCAAAGCTGCGCGCTGCGGGAGCACAACTAGTTGTTGTCCTTTCCCATCTCGGCTTGAGCGGGGATCAAAAGCTAGCTCAAGAAGTTGCGGGAATTGATGTGATCGTTGGTGGCCACAGCCACAATCGGATGGAAGACGCCGAGAAAATCGGAGAAACCCTGATTGTTCAAGCGGGTGCGCACGGTTCCGATCTCGGCCGCCTAGAGCTCGAAATCAAAGGCGGAAAAGTCGTCTCCCACAAGCATTCGCTTATCATGCTCGATCATGAGGAGTTGCCTCCAGACGCAGAAACTCAGTTGCTCGTGACAGCACTTCTCGCTCCGCATGAAGAGGCTCTCAACGAGCGGATTGGAGTAGCTTCCAGTTGGCTGGTGCGTGCCCAGACAATCGCCGGGGGCAGAGCGAGAAAGCGGTCCGAAGAATCACCGGCTGATTCGCTCTTTGCAGACATCATTCGTCAAGAGCTTCAAGCAGATCTCGCCTTTCTTCCTGGAGTTGGCTACGGCGTTGCGATCCCCCCTGGTCCCATCACCGCTTCGCAGCTTCGACAACTGATTCCACATGAAGGAAAGCTCGTCACGATGCTCCTCTCCGGGAGAGAAGTTCGAAGAATCCTCGAGCAGGCGGTACAGAACGTGTTTACAGGCGATTCGAAAAAGAAGGTAGGCGGCATGATTCAGCTTTCAGGCCTTCGCTTTGAATACGACCTTTCCCTCGAAATGGGCAACAGCATCGTTAAGGTTGAGTGTGAGAACGGCGAGCTTTCCCTTGAACGCGACTATGTCGTGGCGACTAATACAATGTTGGCAAATGGAGGCCACAACCAGCAGACGTTCATTCGTGGCAAGGCGCTAACTGAACACGGTTCGCAGTTTGAAACCGTGAAACGGTGGATTGCAAGCAACTCTCCGGTGCGCACACCTGTCCTCGGCCGAATATTCTCACGATCTACCGCAGAAACTGGATAGGTCGCAAATACCAACCACAGAATGGAGAATCAACCGATGAAACGATTAATCGCTGTTTTTGCCGCAACACTAATTACTGTGGTCGGTGCGACTGCAGAAAATCCACAACAGGGAAATGAAAAGGCGAGTGCTATTTTGAACGCAGTTGTTCATGTGAATTTCGAAGATTCCAATCGCCAGGAGCACGCGCTAGGCAATATCGAGAACATCCTAAAAGAAGTTCCGGAAGCAAAGGTAGAAGTGGTCAGTCACGGTGAAGGGATAACGCTCATCCAGAAGAGCAAATCGGAGCACGGCGAGAAAATCGCAGCCCTGATAAAGCAGGGCGTGAAGTTTGTTGGGTGTGAAAACACCATGAAAAAGAAATCGATCGAGAAAGGGGACCTCGTTGCTGGAGTAACGACGGTTCCATCTGGAGCGGTCGAAGTATTGCGCAAGCAGCAGCAAGGCTACGGCTACTTCCGACCGTAGTGCGAATGACGAGAGAACGACTCTGCCCGTCAGTGCGGCCAGGCATTCCTGCTTACTTGGACCCTATGGCGACCTCATCATCCTCAACAATTCGTGGATGATGACAAACTGTGATAGGGCGAGAATTGCCACAACGCATCCCACCTGCAGCGCGGCACCAGTTATCAGGCAGTTGATCAACCGTTTCAGAAATCGGTTTGGAATTACCCCACTCAAGTACGCTGCCTTAAGATTCACAGAGCCGCATTCGCTGGCTTACGTTGTCGTCAGCCCTCCGAAAAGTCGGTGCAATCGGTAGAGGAGGACGCTATCCGTTTGACGCTGTATGTCTTAGGGCAGGAGTTTCATCGGCTCCATTCCCTCTGGGATGACTATGCAGATTGGCTTGCGGCAGTTGTGTGTCCTCAACCGTCGTACGGACTTACTCACCGTTAGTCATTCTTGCAGGCTCCTCAAAGTAACGAGAGGCGGCAGTTAAGCCTCCGTCGTGGGAGTCCGTTAGATGGTTTGAAATCCGACAGCATCCGAATCTGCTAGTGGATGTACAGCGTTCGAAAATTGAAGAATCGCCCCTTAAACTGTTGTTTTTATTGGACTTCGGGAAACGAAAAAAGCCGCCTGTGAATTCACAAGTGGCTTTTGAATGGAGGATAGGGGACTTGAACAACCATCAAAAACACCGCAAAAACCGCTAGTCGGCGAAGGCGCGGCACGAAATACGGCACGATCGGACTTAGACCGGGTTCAAGACAGCGAGGAATTGTTCGCGATCGGGGAACGTCTGGACGTCCGTACTCGCAAATTCCTGCTCGCAGTGGCGCGTGGACTTGAAAGTACCCAAGTGTCCAGGCAGAGTTCTCGCTAGAAAGCACTTTTGACAACCGGTCGATCGAAATCAGGCTGCGTCTCGCAATTGCTCATAGAGATTTGCGGGGCCAAGCAGGATTTCTCGTAAGCCCTCACGGATCGCCTCGGAACCTAACGCTTGGCTGCTCATTGAGGTGTGAGCGTCCAGCGCGGTGATGATCGCGTTCATCATTTCGGTGCGTAGGTCGGGCGAGTTCGCGAATTGCTCTTTGGTGTTATTCGATGCCTGTTGCTTGAGCGTTTGCGATTCCTGAAGCTTCGACGAAATGGATTGCACGAAAGAAAGCTGATCGCCATCGGTGGTATCGCCGCCAAAAAGTTCATTCAGCTTGGAAATGATCACGCTGACGTAGGCTTTTTCCTTTTCGCGGACCATTCCGCTGCCGGCTTCGGTGATCGGATTGAGCGGGATGCTGTCACCGTCATTGAGTGGCATTGGGCGTTTGCCCTGGTTCTTGAGCGTGTGATGCGTCAGCACGACTTTTGACAAATCGATCCCTTCTCGCTCCCGACCAAACTCCAGCAGTCGCAGGACTTGCTTGTAGAAAATGGATCGTTTTTCAATCTCGGTGTTGCCGTAGTCGAAAATCTGCGACAGGTACGTGTAGAGTCGCTGGAAAGCACCCATGTCGGACTGAAACAACAACAACGCATTCAGCTCGTTTTGAGCGGTTTCGGCGGCGGCATTGGCTTTTGTCTCGTTCGCCAGCTTCAGGGCTGCCCGGGCCGCCTTGTACTTCTTGTGGAGCCGATCCACGACGGGTTCGACAGCGGCGGCCAGTTCGCTTTGTTTGGCGTTGGGTTTTAGTTCCACGGTGACGACTCGATCGACTTCAAAATCGTCGTAGTGACCAGCGGCGTCGAGTTTGGCACGTAGGTTGTAGACCAAATTCGGATCGGTCACATCCGCGAGCACTGCCGTCGTGTGATAGGTCTTGAACGCGGCCAAGACTTCTTCGGTGTCGTTCACAAAGTCCAGCACGTAGGTCGTATCCTTTCCGGGATACGCTCGGTTCAGTCGCGACAGCGTTTGTACGGCTTGAATCCCGGCCAGTCGCTTATCGACGTACATGCCACACAGCAGCGGTTGGTCGAAGCCCGTCTGGAACTTGTTTGCCACCAGAAGGATTTGATACTCGTCAGCCTTAAATGCTTCGCGGATGTCACGGCCGCGCAGGTCAGGGTTCAGCGCAGGGCTGTTTTCGGTGAACGGATCAGGACCGGATTCGGGGTCTTTCACTTCGCCCGAGAACGCCACGATCGTTCGCATCGCATAACCGCGAGACTTGATGTACTTTTCGATCGCAAGTTGCCAGCGCACTGATTCTTGTCGGCTGCCCACAACCACCATCGCCTTGGCTTTGCCGCCTAGCAACGGAGACACGTGTTGACGGAAATGCTCAACAACGATCTCGACCTTCTTGGCAATGTTGTAGGGGTGCAGGCGAACCCAGCCCATGATCCCCTTCATCGCCGCACTTCGGTCAACTTCGGTATCGTCCCATTCCTTGCCTTCGTGCGCAAGCTTGAACGCCAGCTTGTAGGTCGTGTAGTTCTGGAGCACGTCCAGAATGAAACCTTCCTCGATCGCTTGCCGCATCGAGTAGACGTGAAACGGCGCAGGAATGTTGTCTTTGGCGATCTTGCGAGACGGATCAGGCAACGTACCGAATAGTTCCATCGTCTTGGTCTTCGGTGTTGCCGTGAACGCGACAAACGTGATCCCGGCGTCGCTGGCTCGCGACGACATCTGTGCCGCCAACACGTCATCCATGCTGACTTCACCACCATCGCCCAGTTCTTGGATTTCCTCCGCCGACAGAACGGCTTTGAGCTTGGAAGCAGCTTCGCCTGTCTGTGAACTGTGAGCCTCATCGGCGATCACGGCGAACCGTTTGCCAGCGGTCGCTGCCAAATCACGCACCGCTTTCAATGCGAACGGAAACGTCTGGATGGTGCAGACCACGATCTTCTTGTCGCCAGACAATGCTGCGGCCAGTTCACCGCTTTTGCTGCTGCTCTCTCCTTTGATCACGGCCACGACGCCGGTCGTGCGTTCGAAATCGAAGATCGCTTCTTGCAATTGCGTGTCGATCACGTTTCGATCCGAGACCACCAATACCGAGTCGAACAGTTTTTTGTGCTTCGCGTCATGAAGATCGGCCAGAAAGTGCGCTGTCCAAGCGATCGAGTTCGTCTTGCCGGAACCCGCCGAATGCTGAATCAGGTATTTGTGCCCTGGACCATCGGCGAGCACCGCCGCTTGCAGTTTGCGAGTTGCGTCGAGTTGGTGAAACCGAGGGAAGATGATCTTCTTGATCTGTTTCTTGTTGTCCTTTTGCGCCACCAGATAGCGACCGAGGATTTCTAACCAGCTTTCCCGTTCCCAAACTTGTTCCCACAAGTATGCGGTGCGATGACCATGCGGATTGAGCGGGTTACCCTTCGCGCCGTTGTCTCCCTGATTGAACGGCAGAAACACGGTGTCCGTGCCTTCCAGCTTCGTCGTCATGTGGACTTCGCGATTGCTGACCGCGAAATGCACCAGCGCGCCGCTGGGGAACGACAGCAGCGGTTCGGCAACTTGTCCTTTAGGTCTCGGATGTCGATCGAAGCGGTACTGGTCGATCGCATCGCCGATGCTTTGGGTGAAGTCCGTCTTTAGCTCGACAGTTGCCACCGGCAGCCCGTTGAGGAACAACACGAAGTCGATGCAGTTTTGATTGTGCTGGGAACAATGCACTTGTCGGACCACGCGCAATCGATTGGCTTCGTAGCGAGCCAGAATGTCAGGGTTGATGCCAAGGGCAGGCTTGAACTGAGCGAGCGGCAGCTTGCCTTTCAGTCCCAGCATCTCGATCCCATGCCGCAGCACATCCAGCGTGCCGCGCTGATTCAGCGAATCGCGCAGGCGACCGAACAACGTCTCAGCGGCGTTTGCACCGTGGTTCTTGGCGATGGCGTCCCAGGCTTGGGGCTGCGTGGCCTGCACCCATGCCAGCACATCGTCAGCAAGCAATGCCCTCGCCCGGTCGTAGCCGTCATCGGATGGCGAATACAGCCAGCCGTTCGCGGCGAGGTGTTCGCAGATCTCGGTCTCGAAATTGATTTCAGTGTGCAGACTCATCGTCCCAGCCCTTGGTTTTTCTCGATCAATCTACCCGCCAACCTCACAAAAATGCGGAAGCCCGAATTTGTGGCTCGCCCACGAGACGCAAATTGATTTGTGGATCGTCAATCGCGAAAAACGAGACACAAAGAATTTCTTGCATCGTACACAAGACACAAAATCACAGCACCTTTCGGCCCTCAGCCTGATTCACCAGGTCGACAAACGCCAGAATCGCCGGTCGGCTGCCGCTAGCTTCTCGAATCGCCACTAAAATCCCGGCATCTTTAAGCTTTTTCAGCACCGTAGCCGCCGTGGGCTTGGGAATTTGGGACCGCGTGATGAAGTCAGCCGTCTGGAAAATGGGCCGGTCGAAAATGGCATCCAAGATTGCAGGCGAATACTGCGAATGAGTCACTTCAGTCACTCGCATTTTCATTGTGTTGTAAAGGGCGAGAATTCCTTTCACCCGTTCCGAGTTGGAGAGGGCCTGCTGTTCGACCGCTTCGAGAAAGAACTCGACCCAAGCGGTCCATCCGCCCTCGCTGCCGATCGCCCGTAGGCGTTGGTAGTAACGTTCGCGATTCGCTTCAAGGAATTCGCTCAGATAGAACATCGGGCTGGCCAATGTCCGCTTTTGGAACAGGAACAACGGAATCAAAAGTCGCCCGATCCGACCGTTTCCATCTTTGAACGGGTGCAGTATCTCGAACTGCGCGTGAACGATGGCACATTGAATCAATGTGTCAATGTCTTCGCCGCTGATGTAACGCTCAAACGCTTCGAGGTGATTCGGCAATTGCAGCGGGTCGGGTGGAACGAACTTGGCGGTCTCGATCGTGCTGTCGCCAGACCCGATCCAGTTCTGCTCGATTCGGAACTGCCCTGGCGACTTGTCTGCACCACGTACACTGTCCATCAAGATCGCGTGCATCTGCTTGATCAACGACAACGTGATCGCTCGATCCTTAAGCGACTCCGACGCAAGAGTAAGCGTCTTGCGATAGTTCACTACTTCCTTGATGTCATGAGTTTTCTCAGGATCGAATTCGATGCCAGCTTCGTACTCCAACACCTCGTCGACTGTTGCCTGCGTCCCTTCAATTCGCGACGACAATACTGCTTCGCGATTGGTGAGCGGCGACAGCATCACGGAGGGGTTAACGACACTTTGAAGCAAGCCGTCGTACCTCGCAATCGCGGCATTCGCAGTGCCGACTTTGCGAATCAATCGTCCGATGTTGAGGCAATTCAACGGCAATGGGTCAGGAACATAGGGGTTCATGGTTGTGTACCTTGCAATGCGAATTCACGAACATCAATCTGGCCGGTGACGGCGGCGGAGATCAGGGCGGTCCGGCGTTCTTGCAGCAGCTCGATCCCAAGCTCGGCTTCGGCGGTCAGGGCGTCGAGTTCTTCAAGTCGCTTGATGATGTTGGCCACAATGACCGTTTGCTCGTTCAGCGGTGGAACGGGAACTTGCATTGCAAGCCACGTCTCTATGCGGAGAACTTTGGTGCCGTGCCCGGCTTCGTCCGTGCGGCTTAAAACTTCGGCGGAAGCACCGCGAAGGAGCCACGCCAGAAAGTCGGCAGCAATCCCGGCAGTGGGGAGAATCGCCTTCAGGTCTTGGTTGATCGCCATCGGGACACGGGCAACCACAACAGGGAAAGTGTGCAATAGGATCATCCCGCGAACTACGGTCAAAATACTGCCCGGCGGAACGAGGTCAGCGGCTCCGTCATCCAGGGCTTTTTGTGTGATGTGATCCTGCGTGTCGAAAAGCTCGTGGGTTTTGAGGTCTTTGGACGATGCCCAAGGAACCGCACCGTCCCAATAAGTGAGATTTTCTTTGCTCGGAGTCCCGCCACTCTTGAGCGTCAGGAGGTACTTCAACGGCATCACATCCCAATGTTCGGGCACATCGCCGAGCCATTCGATGCCG